>URHQ01000006.1 GCA_900547655.1 uncultured Collinsella sp. | reverse complement strand
CCGGTCTCGTGGGCTCGGAGATGTGTATAAGAGACAGGGACAGACCCGTGGTTCATAGCGGCCATGGTGATTGTGGCGGGCGGTTTATCCGCGGCGTGTATCGCGTGTTTCCTGAGCTCGAGTCCCGCGCTCCTATGGGGCTGGCTCGCACTGCCGCCCGTCCCGGCCCTCGTGGCCCTGGCCGCCCTTCCCGTCCGCAGCAACCGCCTCGAGCTCTACGGCGACCGCCTCGTCGTCGTGTACGCTGGGATGCGTTCGGTGATACCCTACGCCCACGTGCGGGGCGTCCGGCGCACCAGGACGCTCTGGGCGGGGACGGCCAACTCGCTTGACCGCGTCTACATCGAGGCGCCCTACGACGGCGACGCCATCGTCTCGGTGACCGACAACGATGCCCTCGTGGCGGAGCTGGGGCACAGGTGCGGCCTCGGGCCATACCCCCATTCTTGAGAGAGGCGCCGTCGGGACCTCCCGAAAGCCGTCTACATCTGCAGGCCTTATGTAGAAATCGGGCGGCGCGGCCGAAAATCCCCGGCCTGAGACGCGGGACCCCATCTGCATTCCCGCGGACGCATTGCGCAATCGTAAATAGAAGGGCACGGGCGTCCGCCATCGCGGAAACCCGTGCCGCATTTGCGTAACCGAGATGATCCGGTAGAATCTGTTTAAACGCGTTTCCACATTCCCGTACTTGCACTACGGATCTGGGAAAGCGCATGCCTCAGCCTCTACTCGACCACGATCGCATCGGTCGGGATGGCCCCCAGCACTGCCGCGTACTCGGTGGGGTAGAGGCGGCTGATGGTCTGCACGTCGCGGATGAGGACGTTGCGGTCGTCGGGGTCGGAGATGCCGTAGCCGAACGCCTCGAGCGTCTCGATCGCCTCGCGGATCTTCTGCTGGAACATGGGGCCGGGGTCCACCCTCAGGCCGAGGTAGCCGCGCCACAGGCTCGGCGACACGCGCAGCATGTTCTGGATCTTGGACATCGGCTCGATGTCGGCGTAGACGTTGAGCGTGACCATGGCGTCCTTGTGCCCGAGGATCGACTGCAGCGCCTTGATGTCGCCGCCGTGGCGGATCCACTGCGTCGCGAAGGTGTGGCGCAGGCCGTGGAACGTGATCAGCTCGTCGTTGGTGCCCATGAGGCCGTTGGTCTCCGAGAACGTCTTGAACGCCCTGCGGATGTAGCTGGTGGTGGCGAAGGAGCCGTCCGGCCGCGACACGACGTATCTGTCCGCGAGGTCGCGCGTGCCGAGGGTCGACGCCTCCCGGAGCCTCTGCGAATCGATCTCGTGGATCTCTTTCAGGAAGGGGAGCAGGCCCACCGGGTCGATGGGGATCGTCCTCAGGTCGTGGTTCTTGGTGTCCTTGATGAAGGAGCCCCTGTCCTTGACGTAGGCCACGGAGTGCCTGACCGTGATGAGCCCCGACTCGAAGTCGACGTCGCACCACCGCAGGCCGCAGACCTCGCCGATGCGCATCCCGGTGTGCAGGGCGAGCACGACCGCCCGCCTGAAGGTCGAGTCCGGCATCATCGAGGTCACAGAGTTGAGCTTCGGCACGAGGTCGGAGCGAAGCGCGTTCCTGGGCCTGGCGATGACCCTGGGCGCGAGGGCGCCGTCGAACGGGTTCCTCCCGATCGTGTCGTTGCTGCGCTTCAGCAGGACGGCGTAGAGCCGCTTGCCGAGCTTGAATGACTTGTTGAGCGTGTCGGGCGCCGTGCCCAGGGCGATCCTGCGCCTCGACCACGCGTTGACGTCGTCGGTCGTCACCTCGTTCACGGGGACCAGACCCAGCTCGTCGCGCTCGATGTGCAGGGCGCTGTAGTGGTAGTCGTCGCGGGTCGTCGGGGTGATTCTGTTCATCTCCAGGCAGAAGGCGATGAACTTCTCGAGCGCCTCGGAGAGCGGCAGCGCGGCGTAGTCGTCCCGCTGTTCGGCGGGAAGCCCGGTGCCGACAGCGGCCCTCGCCCCCTCTGCCTCGGCGAACTCAGACTCGATCTCCGACCTGAATTCCGAGAGGACGCGCATCGCCGCCGCCTTTCCCCTCGTGCCCTGCTTCAGGCAGGGCACGCCGGTGTTCCTGGTCCTCTGGACCTTCTTCCCGGTCACCTCGTCGGCCACCGTCACGATGGCCTGCCATTTCCCCTTGTTCTTCCTCACGCTGCCGACTCCGCATATGCGTAAGGTTTTATTGCTGCATTTCTCGTTTTGCATGTCTGCTCCTAAATCCGCAGTTGATTAGAAACAGATGGGCCCACCTGCGGGAACCCGGAGAGACGACGATTCGGGGCTCCTACCCCCGTTGATTAAGTCATCGGCTGCACCGCGCTCCTCGAAGTCGATAATATTCTATCTTGACAAAACGTGCTTAGCTGGGTTAATCTACATACGTAGAAACGCTCTACTTGCGCTATTTGCGCGTGGTATAACAAAATAAACACAGGTCAGGCCTATTATGGGCCCGCTGGGGGTCAAGGGGTCGCTGGTTCGAATCCAGTCGTCCCGACCAGAAGTTTGCAGGTCAGGCACCTAGTGCCTGACCTTTTTTGTTTTAAGCAATTGCTTAATTTTGATTAAGCAACAGGGTGCCAATAATCTACCTACGCGATAATCGCCTTTTGCGGCTACTTGCGCGTTTTGTACGCGCTTGAGCCGATTTATTTACGCGATATGAATCTACATACGCGTAGCTGGTATACAGCCGAGTACAGGCTGTATTTATCGCGGCGATTTACGTAGATATAGCGACTGTAACGAACAAGCGTGTCGCTGTATTTATTCCAGTAGTTCACTTGATCGGCGGACAAGTGAGCGGTTGCAACGAAACGCCAAGCGGGATGAGCTCTATGCGAGGGCGCTACGAAGGTAATGGCAGGGAAGTGCGGCATGCGCTCTGAGAAACGCTGTATGACCCCTTTTTTCCTCAAACCGACTACATGTGCCTTGAACCTCAAATTGTTCGAGTAATCGCCAAAAGAAAAGCCCGCGCAGGGTCGCACGGGCTTTGCACTAGACGGGCTAGAAGCACCAGGCGGGACAGACGCATTCCGAGTACGCGGCACCATCGGCAGCGGACGGGCAGCCGCGGTGATCGACTAAGAGGAAGTACGCAGAGTTGTCCGGAAGCATCGAACGCTCCCACCAAAGGCGGCCAATGGCAATGGCGGAGTTGTACGAATAGTTCTCCGTCACTTTGCCCTCGAATGCCTCGTACTGGGCACCTTCCTTGCCAATCCAAGAGTATTCAGACCAACCGCTATATGGGGCCTCGACGATCTCGGAGTAGCTGAGCAGGAACAGCTTGTCGGTGGTAGCCGTCACGGCGGCATCCTTGTTCGCCCGCTCGCCGCCGACGTTGTTCGTGAGCTTCCTGACCGATTTCACCTTGGTCTGGAAATCGGACGGCATGAGGTTCCAGATCTCGCCGGAATTCATCTTCTGGCGGAGCTCCGACTTCTCCCAGCCGCCTGCATTGGTGTGACCGGCGTTCATGTTGGACGAAAGCTCTGTCGAGGTGGTGAGGAACGTCAGGCCCGCCTTGCCGGAACCATCGGCCAAATCGTCGTGGTTGATGCCGATGATACGGTAGGTCATGGTTTCGCCGTTCGTCAGCTTGACCGACCAGGTCGTCCCCGCATCCATGGCGGACTTGGCCTTGGAATATGCCGGCGAGGCCTCGCCTTTCGCGGCGATGTCCTCGGCCACGGCCTTCTGCTCCTCGAGAGTCCAGTCCTTGGTGTCCTTGGCGATAGCCGCCTGGACGGTCGCGGAATCGGCACCTGTGGAGCCGCCACCGGACGCGCCGCCGCCCTCGACGCCGCCGCAAGTCCCACTGTTCATTGTGTTGCCGACCAGGTTGAACTGGTTTCGGATGGCACCGGCCACGCCGGGTCCCGCGAACACGATCACCAGGCCGATGACCGCGATGATCAGGACGTACTCGATAATCGATTGGCCTCGGAGGCGGGCACCACTAAGAGATACCCCCCCCGAAGGTTAATTGCCGCTGCATGCATATGCGACACTCCCTTCGCTCAGGGTTTGCAATACGAGCCGAGCGTAGGGCTATTCCATAATTCTGCTCCGGTCTTGCCGCAGCGGCAACGATGACGGTAGGGGAGAAAACCGAGTGTCTTGGATGCAGTCAATTGCCCTCCCGAAGCCCTCGCGCGGCCGCACCTCGTCGATATAGAGGCGATTGTGGGTGCCCCCCCTTGTACCGCCCAATGTTTGTCAATCTTGCTCGAGTTCCCTGCGCCGGGTCTGGCAGCTGAACCAAAGGCATAAAGCGCAGAGTATACTGACGTTCGCATGAGAAACAACGCGATTCGAACTGTCTGTTCGCCCACGAGAAAGAATCGTCCATGAGCATATTCGACAAAGGCTTCGACCCGCTGCAGGAGATTCAGAGGGCCACTAAGACTGCCGGCGAGACGGCGACCAAGATTGCCGAGGGGGCATCTGGGATGGCGGTTGCGGCAAGCGCTGCGGTCGTGGACACGGCGGCTACTGCGGGTGCGGCGATCGCAGGAGTGGCGAGTGGAGCGAAGGCCGTCCTCGACGAAAAAGAGGCCGAGAGACTCGATGCGGAGAAGGCGGAGTACACACCCAAGATGCAGGAAGCCCTGAGGGCGATTGAGGGCACCCGCGCACAGGGGCTACTCGGCTCATTCCAGGATTCTCCGCTTCCGTTGACGGAAGCCAATGCCGCCAAGGTGAAGTCAACCTTCCCGATACCGAGGGAGCAGACCGTTATCTGGGCCGACGCCGAATTCGACCTCAGGCCCAGCGGTATCGCCATGACCGAAAAGGGCGTCTACATCAAGGCAGATGCCGACGCGTTCGCCGTCCCGGGGAAGGAAAAGAGACAGTCTCGCCTTTTCTACTTCGAGTGGGCGTACTTCGAACCCGGCTCCTTCGCCTCCGACGGTGAAGGCAACCTTGCGCTCACCGTCGACGAAGCGTGCCGGGGCCAGTTCGTATCCCGCTGCCAAGCGCTCCGCGACCTCGAGGATGACCGCGCCGCCGACATCGACAGCGAGCTTGCCACGGCGGACGATACGGCGGTCAAAGCCGCGGCAGTCGCGGCGGCGGCGACCATCAACAGCAACGGGGAGGTCTTCATCGAGCAGCGGGCCGCGGTCAACAACCCTGCGGGCCACGGAGAGCTTGCCGAGGAGGCCAACAACATCATCGACAGGCTCCAGGGCCACCAGGCCGAGATTCTGGGGAGGGACAACGCGAAGAACGGCCCCGACCGAAGCGTCGACGGCGTTCTGATCCAGACCAAGTACTACAAGACGGCACGCGGCTCCCTCGAAGCATGCTTCGATCCGAGCAGCCATCAGTATCGCTACCTCGCGAAAGACGGCACGCCGATGCAGCTCGAGGTCCCGAAAGACCAGTACGAGCAGGTGCTCCGCGGCTTTGAGAAGAAGATTAGCCAAGGCAAGGTTCCCGGCGTCAGCGACCCCAGGGACGCCGAGAAGATCGTCCGCAAAGGCAAGCTCACATACGACCAGGCGGTGAACCTCGCCAAGCCGGGAACGGCGGATTCGCTGAAGTATGACGCCGCGACCGGCGCGGTCACATGCTCCTGCGCATTCGGCCTGTCGTTTCTGGCGACGACGTTCATGGCGTACAGGGAGACCGGGGACATCACCGGCGCCGTCCAGGCGGGCATCGCCGCCGGCGTCCAGGTATTCGGCCTGTCCTTTGCCCAGCATATGGTCGTCTCGCAGCTCTCCAGAACGGGGCTTTCCAACGCTTTGATGGCGCCCAGCCAGGCGGTGGTCGGCAAGCTCGGATTCAAGGCGTCCGCCACAATCGTCAACGGCCTGCGCGCCCTCACGGGCAAGACCGCCATCAGCGGAGCAGCCGCCTCCAAGCAGCTTGCGAAGATGCTAAGGGGCAATGCCGTCTCGGCAGCGGTGACCCTCGCCGTGTTCTCAGTCCCCGAGACCTACAAACTCCTCCAGGGCAAGGCAAGTGGCGCCCAGTACGCCCAGAACATGGCATGCCTCGCCACCTCGATCGCCGGGGGAATCGCCGGCGCCGCTGCAGCAGGAGTCGCGGCGGCGAAGGTCGGCGCCGCGGCCGGAACGGCGGTGTCGCCCGGCGTGGGGACCATCGTCGGCCTCGCGGGCGGCATGGTCGGCGGAACGGTCGGCACAGCGGCCGCGGGCGTAGTCGGCGGGATACTGTTCGAGGGCGACAGCGCGTCTTTTGGGCGGTACTTCAACGCCATGGTGTCGTGCATGGCGGTCGAGTACCTGCTCGACGGACGTGAGATGGACGAGCTGCTTGCTGTCCTAAACGGCGTAAAGCCGGAAGAGTTCAAGACACTGATGGAGGAAACGCTCCCATCGCAGTTCCAAGAGGCGAAGATCCGAGCATTCCTTGTCCCGATGTTTGATGAGATCGTGTCGCGCAGAGAGCGCTTCGCGCTTCCCACCAGCAGGCAGATTTCCGACGCCCTTGTCAAGTTCGAGCAGGATGCCGAGGAGAAACCGACGGCTTAGCACGTTGCGGTCAACGGAATCGACGAGTTTGGCATTCCTTGTATTCTTCCAGTTCCTCGAATCGCTTTCCGGGGAGTCGGAGTTGACTGCGATCTCGCACATCGCCATGGTCGCTCCCGTCAACGCCGTCATCGAGGTGAGTCCATTATCCACGCACCGCATACTCCCTGAGCTCGAAACGCCAACCAGGATGAGCTCGTAATGGCAGGGGAGCGCGGCAGACCCTTGAATATCAACTTCACCCGAACACCTCCCGCATTCATACGAACATGTACGGATGAATGCGGGAATCCGATACCCTGAGGGCCGGATCGGCCGGCCCACTGAGCACGAGCGAGACACGGTCCAGAGGATGCCGGAGCGCAGAACCCCGTGTAGGGAGATCGCGAGGGAGCCGGGCAGGTCGCCCTCGACGGTGAGCGCCGAGGTGCCGCGCACGGGTTCATCGCCGCGCCCACCCATGAAAAGAGGGTTCCCTCGCAGGCGCCGCATCCGCACGCCCCCGCAAAGAAACCCTCGCACTCGCATCTCTACCTGCGAACCCGCACGTGCCCTCGCGCACGCGCCGCGGCAGCCGCTAGTCGCGGTAGAACGAGCCCATGTAGCGGATGTACTCGTCCTCGGTGTGGTTGGCCTTCCAGTCGTGGACGGAGTCCTTGTTGCGCTGGCCGGCGATGACGGAGAGCTCCTTACCCAGCTTCTCAAAGGCCTCGTCGACGCACTCCTCGGGGGTGAGGGCGATCTTCATGACGGCCTCGCCCTGCGGGCCGCCGGGGAGGTTGGACAGCAGGCTGGGGGTTAGGGTGGTGCCGAGGGTGATGACCTCGACGTCGACACCGGTGCCCTCGCACTCGCAGGCCACGGCC
The DNA here is from genome assembly GCA_900547655.1 of uncultured Collinsella sp. Taxonomy (GTDB): domain Bacteria; phylum Actinomycetota; class Coriobacteriia; order Coriobacteriales; family Coriobacteriaceae; genus Collinsella. The sequence continues at coordinate 35,481 of URHQ01000006.1, read as the reverse complement.
TCGGTCATCTTGAGGATGAAGGCCTTGCCCGCGCCGTACTGGCCGTTCCAGGGGCTGGAGCTGATGCCGGTCATCGACGAGACGTTGATCACGGCGCCGCGGTCCTGGGTGGCAAAGATCCGCATGTAGTGGTGGAAGCACTTGAGGAAGGTCACGACGTTGACGTTGATCATGGCCTCGTGCTTCTCCCAGGGGGTGTCCTGGATCTTGCCGAAGCTGTGCAGGCAGGCAACGTAGCTCATGAAGCCCATGTCCAGGCCCTCGGTCGCGGCGAAGACGGTCTCGGCCGCGCCGGGCTGGCTAAAGTCGGCGCGCACGACCTTGGTCTCCACGCCGTAGGTCTCGCGGATCTCGCCGGCGAGCACGTTCAGCTTCTCCTCGCGACGGCCGACCATGACGACATTCATGCCGCCGGCGGCGATCTTCTCGCAGAACGCCTTGCCGACGCCCTCGGTCGCGCCCAGAATCAGGCCCCACTCACCGTACTTCTCCCTCAGGTTCATGCTGCATCCTCTCTCTCGATGCCCATGCGGGCACATCTCCTTTAGCGTGCGGCCGCACAGCCGCACACGGTGCACCATTATGCGCTGAACAAGAGGGGAGCGTGTTCACGACTTTGCGAACGAGCCCGCAACAACGATGAACGGTGTCGGTCTATCACCGCGAAGAAACCCTTGCGGCATCGAGAGAGGAGGTGCTGGCAGGTGGAACCAAAAGGTGAACGCCGCCCTGGCGTGAGCGGCGTTCGGTGTGGTTTTACTCACCTTGCTAGCTGTTCACCAGGAGGGTATTGCGACCTCCGGTCGCCTTTGCTGTATCCCCTTGTGTGCCCATGTACAAAGGGATGCATCGCTATTCTGCGCCGGTGCTCGACGTCACCGCTTCGGTGGGCTCGGCAAATACGTTTCTCGCAATGTTCATGGTCGGCGTGATGCTCGATGTGCACATCGATGCCGAAGACCTGGGACCTCATGCGCCTCATCGACTACGTTGCGGCGCGCGGCGCGTGGAGTCTGCGCGAACTCGGCTGCGTCGGCTTTTCCGGCGGTGGCATGCAGACGCTCTACCTCGCTGCGCTCGACGAGCGCGTGCGCTGGGCGCTCATCAGCGGCTACCTCTACGGCGTGCGCGACGCGCTGCTCACCCTCAACAATAACTGTAGCTGCAACTACCAACATAGCCCTCGCGGCTACTTCCTGTGAGAGTTTTTTGTTAAAGCAACGGCGCGAGAGTCCTCGTGGCACCCAGCAGCATCCTCCACATGTCTGGACTCTCTATGCTTACGCTGGATAGACATCGCCGGAACGGGTATAGTATCGAAAGTTTTGTCGTTAACCAGCGGGGGAGTCCTGTGGGCATCAAAAAGAAGATCAAAAAGGAGCTTATCGGCACTTCCGATTACCCGTCGAATAAGATCTTTACGATCTCCAATTTCATCACCTTTACGCGCCTGATCCTCACCCTGGTATTTCTATACCTGTTTGTGACGGATAACAACCGCGTCATCGCCATCGTTATCTACGCCGTTGCCGCCTCCACCGACTGGATGGACGGTCAGATCGCCCGCATGACTAAGACGGTCTCGTGGCTCGGCAAGGTCATGGATCCCATTTGCGACCGTGCGCTGCTGTTCACCGGCGTGCTGGGACTGGTGGTCCGCGGTGAGCTGCCCATCTGGGTCTGCGTGCTCATTATTGGCCGCGACATCTATCTGGGCATCGGCACGCTTATCGTGCGCCATTATCACCGTCGCCCCATCGATGTCGTCTTTCCCGGAAAGATTGCCACTGCGCTGCTCATGACCGGCTTCTCGCTCATGCTGCTCGGTTTCCCCGTTATTGACGGTCTGCATCTTTTACCTTCATCCCTTACGGCCTTCCCGGGCCTCAATGGAAGCTCGGTGCCCCTCGGCATCTTCTTTGTGTACGGCGGCGTGATCTTCTCCATGCTCACGGCTGTCATCTACTCCATTAAGGGCGGAGTGGCCATTAAACAGGCTCTCGCGCATCCCGAGGACGAGGACATCGACTTTCTGAACCCTGAAATCGAAGACTGATTCGTTGGGGTATGATTACGTACGGTTCATTATTTGCGGCACGTCCGCGATAAGTTAGGGGTTGTCATGGACAACATGGTTAACAATATGCCTCAGAATGATAAGACTGCTGACGCTACCTGCGTATTCCGCGTGCCTTCAAGCGACGTCACCGTTCCCGACCTCATGGCCAACGTGCGCATCACCGCCCCCGTTCTGTCCATCGTCAAGGGTCCGCAGACTGGTGCCGCCTTTGAGCTCGAGGACGACGTGACCACCATCGGCCGCGATCCTGCAAACGGCATCTTCCTCAATGACATGACCGTTTCGCGCAGCCACGCGCGCATTATCCGCGAGGGCCTTGGCGCTCGCATCGAGGACTTGGGCTCGCTCAATGGCACCTGGGTCGACGGTGCCATCGTCAATGCGGCCCCGCTGCACGACGGTTCTTCCGTCCAGATCGGTACGTTTACGCTCATCTACCACGAGAGCACGCCGGAGCGCATCGAAACCGGTGAGTAGGGCATGGCCGAACGCAACTATCTGAGTATCGGCCAAGTCGTCAACTTACTTCGAGGCGCATACCCCGATCTTTCGAACTCAAAAATTAGATTTCTAGAGGATGAGGGGCTCATTACCCCTCATCGTACGCCTAAGGGATACCGTCAGTACTCTAAGGAGGACGTTGATCGTCTGGAGGTCATCCTGCACTTGCAGAAGACCCGCTACATGCCGCTCAACGTGATTAAGCAGCGCTTGGAAAACGCCACGGACCTGTCAACGCTCGCCTACGAGGTGGGCTTGCTATCCGATGTTCCGCTCAAGACGGAGCCCAAGGAGACTAAGCAAAAGCTGCATCCCATCGAGACCATTCCCGATATGTTGGGCGTCGAAATTTCGTTTATCCGCTCGCTCGCCGAGAACGACCTCATTCGCATCATCAAGAGTCCGCAGAATCGCGAGCTTGTCGATGGTCGCGATTTTCCGATCATCCGCTACTGCTCCGAGCTGTCGCGCTTCCATATCGAGCCGCGCAACCTGCGTCAGTACGTGTCTTCCGCCAACCGCGAGTCCTCGATGTTTGAGCAGGTGCTTGTGAGCATGCTCGGCATGGATACCTCCGATGACGAGCGCGACGCCAAGCTCGAACGTGCGTTTAAGAAGCTTCACGACCTAACGGAAGGCGTGCACACCGCACTGCTCAAGAACCGCGTTTTTGAGTCGCTCAACGCCGTGGTCGAGGACGCCGACATCGATGCACTCGATGAGGAAATCACTCGTTCCGAGTCCACCAAGGCCAAAAACGAAGAGATAGCTGCGCCGGCTCCACACGAGGATTCTCTCGTAAAGCCGCTCAAGGTTGTCGCCCCTTCGCACTCCGGAACCGCCACCGCGGGCAAATAACAGCTGCTGTAATTTCGGCAACCCATTGAAAGGTCATGCAATGTACGACTTCGAATCTCAAATCGTCGATATCCCCGACTATCCCGAGCCCGGAGTCATCTTTAAGGACATCACGCCGCTCTTTGGCAATCCCGAGGCGCTCAAAGCCATGACCGATGCCCTCGCCGAGCACTTTGCCGGCATGGGAATCACCAAGGTCGTGGGTCCCGAGGCTCGCGGCTTTATGGTTGGCGTACCGGTGGCTGTAGCCCTTGGCGCTGGCTTTGTTCCTGCACGTAAACCGGGCAAGCTGCCGCGTGAGACCGTAAGCCAGAGCTACGAGCTCGAGTACGGCACCGATTCAATTGAGATCCATGCCGACGCTATCAGCTCTAAAGATACCGTGTTGATTCTGGACGACTTGGTCGCGACGGGCGGAACCGTCGAGGCAACAGGTAAACTGGTGCGAGATATGGGCGCAAAGCTTGTCGGTTACGGTTGTATCCTTGAGCTTGCGTTTCTCAACCCGCGCGAGAAGCTCACGCCGTCTAATGACGATGTGGAGCTCTTTAGCCTGGTGACGGTGGACTAGCCGTTACCCTTAGTTACTGGAAAGGAAGCTACATGCGCACAGCAAACACGCACAAAAATATGGCACGCTGCGCTGCTACGGCAACCCTCGCTTGTGTTTTGGGCTTGGGCCTCGCGGCTCCTGCCTACGCCGATACCGCATCCGACCTTGCCGCTGCTCGTACTAAGCTCGAGCAGATCGGTACCCAAACCCAGCAGATTTACGATGAGCTCGCCACGCAGACGCAGGCGCTCGATCAGACTGCCGGCGAGATCACGCAAAAGCAGCAGGAGATTGCCGATGGTCAGGCCAAGCTCTCGACCTATGTCGCCGGCGAGTACAAAACCGGCGGTCTGAGCCTGCTTCAGGTTCTGACAGGCGTCGATGACCTGAGCGATATGCTCAACCGTCTGTTCTACTACGGCAAAGTTTCCGATAAGCAAGCTCAGACCATTCAAGAGGTCAAGGAGCTTAAGCAGCAGCTCACCGATAAGCAGGCCGAGCAGGAAAAGAACGTCGCCAACACGCAAAAGAAGGTTGACGAGCTTAACGCCCAGCAGGCTGAAGCCCAGAACGTCGTAAACTCCCTGGATTCGCAGCTGCAAGCCGAGCTTGCCGCAGAGGCCGAGGCCAACGCCGCGCTGCAGGCCGGCATCAACGCCAGCACCGCCGAGAAGGCCACGGTGAGCAACGAGACTGCCGGTACGACCGAGAACACCAACAACGGTGGCCAGACCAGCAATAACAACAACCAGGGCGGCAACACACCGGCTCCTACGCCGGCACCTGCTCCGACGCCGCAGCCTTCCACGCCCGCTCCGGCTCCGACGCCTTCTGCTCCGAGCCAGTCCGTCGACGGCGGTTCTGTTGTCTCGCGTGCATACAGTAAGCTTGGTTGCGCTTATTCCTGGGGCGGAATTGGCCCGAACAGCTTCGACTGCTCTGGTTTTGTTAGCTATTGTCTCACTGGTCGCTATTGCCGCCTGGGCACCACGGGCACCTTTATGGGCTGGACGCGTGTGTCCGATCCGCAGCCCGGTGACGTTGTGGTCAACTCGTACCACACCGGCATTTACATCGGTGGTGGTCAGATGATTCATGCTTCCGACTACAACACGGGTGTTATCATCAGTTCCGTTGCCGCCGGCATGAACAACAACTATATCTTCGTGCGCTACTAAGTTATCCTACACAGCGTGTGAATGTGGACCTCGTGGCTTTAAGTCGCGAGGTCCACTCTTTTCTCTCTCATCTTAGACGGCTATCTAGTATTCAAAACTAGATAGCCGTCCATTTGGTTTGCAAGAAGGCTATAATTGTTTACGAACCATTAGAAAGGACCCTCTATGAGCTGGGCACTTATCTCCGATTCAAGCTGCAACCTCCGCGATTGGCAACCGACCGCGCCCCATACCACCTTTGCATTTGCGCCCCTCAAAATTCGAGTGGGGGAGCGTGAATTCGTCGATGACCTTTCGCTCGATGTTCATGAGCTCAACTGCGCTGTTCAGGCGGAGACGAACGCTTCTTCGAGCGCTTGTCCCAGCGTAGGGGAGTGGGCCGAGCTCTTCAAATTGGCAGACAAGACCATCTGCATGCCGATCTCTGAGGGCGTGTCGGGCAGCTACAACGCGGCAGCCACGGCTCGCGATATGGTTCTTGCCGAGGAACCGGACCGACAGATTCATCTAGTCAATTCACGCGCAGCTGGCGGCAAAATGGACCTCATTTTCCTGCTGTTCGACCGCTATCTTGCAAGCAACCCGGATGTCTCATTCGAGGATGCTTGCGCATACTTCGATAGTCTTGAACAGAACAGCAAAATCCTCTTCAGTTTGTGCAATTACGAAAACCTCGCCAAAGCCGGACGTATCCCTAAGGCAGCCGGCGTCATTGCCAACAAGCTCAATATCCGCATTTTGGGCACGGCGAGTGAGGCCGGTAAAATCGAACTCGTCGGGCACACGCGTGGCGAAAAGAAGATGCTCAACAAGATCATCGACACCATGGAAGCCGAGGGCTTTACGGGCGGTGAGGTCGTCATCGACCATGTGGAAAACGTATCGAGCGCCCAGGCGCTGGCCGATCGCATTATTGAGCATTGGCCCGACTCCAAGACCATCATTATGCCCTGCAATGGCCTGGATTCCTATTACGCCGAGATGCACGGCCTCATCATCGGCTATGGCATGGGCGTAGCTTCGGGCAAATAAAGTCCAACCAAGCAAAAATACGGGCGGGATAAAGCGACAGATGCCTCTTTATCCCGCCCGTTTTATACGTCGACTAACTATTAAACCCGTTGAACTTGAGATAGCTCATCAGGTACGCCTTCGAAACGAAGGACGATACCGCGCTGCGCACAAGCAGCGACTCACGCGTTACCTGATGCGCCGTATCGGGAACCGGCGTCTGCTCGACGGAAAACGCCGAACGAATCGATGCCTCGAGCTGATCGACCACATAATCGAAGGCCGTCGGGGCATCGTAGCTCAAACGCTGAATGTTAAAGAGTGCCTGCACAGCAGCAATAGGTAGCACCTGTTTAAAGATGCAGATAGCGATCAGGCGGGCAATCTGCTCGCGGCCATATTGCTTTTTGACCGGAGCAGGCACTAGGCCGACCTTTACGTAGTTATTGATCATCGATGGCGTAATGATGGGCTGCTCAACGCAAATGGACAGCGGCTCCATCCACAGCGCAACATACTCAATGACCTGGTCGCGGTAGAGCGTCACATTTGGCAACTGGTCATAGCGCGGCAGACTCAACGTATTGAGTTTGCGCACGATATCGGACTGAATAAATGCATCGGGCAGCACAGTGGGCTGAATATCCTCAGGCTTAATGCTGACCGACGAATCAGACATCGGAATAACGTGTTTAACGTGATTCATAAAGGTCCTCCGTTCATTTTTTATATTGTATTCTACGTAATCTAGTTTTGCATACCACATAGCCGGCAAGAAAATTGGCGGGACGGAGCACTGATACATCGTCCCGCCACTTAGTAAATTGATAACAACATTACATAAGATATATTATCGTACTTATCCGCGGAGAAACGCGTATGCGCTCGTTGCTGCTATGGCTCCGTCAGAAACGGCGGTCACAACCTGACGTAAGCGCTTGGAACGGATATCGCCAGCAGCAAATAGACCTGGCGTGCGGGTCGCCATGGATTCATCAGTCAAAATGCCGCCATCAGGCGCCAGATCGACAAGATGCTCAACAAGCTCGGTATGGGGTTGCGTCCCGGTAAAGACAAAGATGCCAAACGAGCCAGGCTCAAAGGTCTCAGCATGCGTCTTACCGCTTGCATTGTCCTTGAACGTAATTGTCGTGGGCATCGCTTCACCAGAAAGCTCAACAATACTAGTTTGGTACCTAACTGTAATATTGTCCTTTTTGAGTACTTTCTGAACAACACCATCAGGCGCACGGAACTGGTCGCGGCGCAGCACGATGGTCACACTGCTGGCAATGTCTGACAGGAACAGTGCCTCTTCGCATGCCGAATTGCCACCACCGATTACAAAGACCTGTTTGCCGCGGAAGAACATGCCGTCACATGTTGCGCAATATGAAACGCCACGACCGCGATAGGTATCCTCGCCAGCGAAACCTGCCGGACGCGGCGTGGCACCCATGCAAGCGATAACGCTCGAGGCAAGCGTATCGCCCATATCGTGATGCACCGTAAACAGCGCTGCATCGGCATCGTAATCGATACCCGTAACCATGCTCCATGTAACCTGCGCTCCCAGCCCCTCTGCATGTTGCTGAAAACGCTCGCCGAGTTCGGCGCCACTCAAGAGCGGAATGCCCGGATAGTTCTCGACCTCATTGGTCGTGGCGATCTGTCCACCCGACATGCCCTGCTCAATCACGGTCGTCGTCAGGTTGGCACGCGCAGCGTAAATGGCGGCAGCATAGCCCGCGGGGCCTCCACCGATAATCGCAACATCAATCGGCTGATCGGTAGTCATGAAGAATCCTCTCGTCGAAACGTTGTCGTTCTTTGCGCTCATACCCAAATTTACGTGAACATGACACTCATGCACTACAATGATAAATCGCGTAACAAAGCTGAAGGGGAGTTATCGATGGATCAAACGCAGACGAGCAATAGCGCTCCCCTGCCCATGCAAGCCACTCCCCAACCGGAGCAAATGACCGTTTTACCTGCACAAAAACCCCTGGTAACCATTGTGCACGCATCAGTTGGATCGGGCCACAAAGCCGCCGCCAACGCGATTGCACAAGCATTTGACCTTATCCGCGGCACCAAGGGAATCCCTGAGGATATTGAAATTGAAGTGCTCGATATCCTTGATTTTGGACGTATTAAATTCGACGGCAATAAGACCGCGGCTTCTTTTACGGGAGCCACACGCCCCATTTACGACCTGACCTGGCGATATACGCTTACAGGACATCTTCTCTGGGGTGGCGGCACGGCATGGTCACGTATTATGTTCCCTGCCTTCAACGAATATGTCCGCACCCGCAGGCCTATAGCCGTGGTCGCAACGCACATCACAGCAGCCAATGTTGCCGTGGGCGCTCGCGTAATTACGGGTATCGATTATCCGGTCATCTGCGTGCCGACCGATTACGAAGTCGAAGGCTTTTGGCCCCACAAGGACACCGACCTGTTCTGCGTGGCCAACGAGTTTATGGCCGAAACGCTGCGCCCGCGCAAAGTTCCCGAGTCAAAGATTCGCATAACGGGCATCCCTATCCGAGCCGGTTTCGATACCGATTACAAACGCGAGGATGAGCTCAGCAAGTTCAATCTCCCCATAGACAAAACCGTCGTATTGGTGATGGCCGGCGCCAGTTTGCCTCAACCATACGTGCGTTTCCGTGCCGCGATGGACCACACGCTCCCCTTCTTACGCAGCTTTGAAGACATGCACTTTGTCTTTTTACCGGGCAAGGATAAGGAATACGCCGCCCGACTCAAGACGCTCTTCGACGCCATGAAGCTCGACAACGTCACGGTTCTGGACTACGTGGACGACATGGCGGCCCTCATGCACGGCTGCGACCTGGCAATCCTCAAATCGGGCGGACTCACGGTCACCGAGTGCCTATGCGCACATCTGCCGATGATCCTGCTGGGCAAATCATACGGTCAGGAAAAGGCCAACACCACGATGCTCACCGGCATGGGCGCCAGCATGCATGTCACCACCGCACGAGAACTCATCGTAACCCTACGTCATTTGCACGACCACCCTGAGTCGCTCAAAGCGCTACTCATCAACGGCGAAGTACTACGCCGCCCCCACGCAGCCGAAGACATAGCCATCGCCACCATGGAGCTCGTAGGCAAACCCCAAAAGCGCAAACGAGCCTTCTGCCGCTTCTATTGGGGCGGAAAACCCGCTCATATCCGCTAGCATTGGACTGCCCGCTTGCCTGTGGGAGGCCCCTATATATCATCCCATGCTCAAACATTCTCGCTGCGCTGCGAAACTGCGCGTGGGACGATATATAGGGGCCTCCCACAGGCAAGCTGCGTTTACGTACTAGCAGCTTTACCAGATTCCCCACCACTAGAACCTGCAAAGGCGAAATCAGAAAATATAAATATAGTAAGCCGATGCGAGAAAGGAGGTGTCCCCTTATCGCATCGGCTTACTAGAAAGAAAGGCTTTTATTTTTCAAGCGAGTAACCGCCCGCCCGCCTCTCACACATATCGTTCCACGCGCAGTTTCGCAGCGAGCGCAGCGAAGCGAGAATGTTTGAGCATGGAATGATATGTGTGAGAGGCGGGCGGGAGGGATACGAGCGCCCTAGGCGACGCCGCTGGAGCCGAAGCCTCCGTTGCCTCGGTCGGTTACGTCTAGTTCTTCTACTTCTATGAGGTTGACCGTGGGGACTTCTTGGATGACGAGTTGGGCTATGCGGTCACCTTTGTTGATTTGGATATTGTTGGAGGAATCCAGGTTGATGAGGATAACCTTGAGTTCTCCTCGGTAGTGGGCGTCGATGAGGCCCGGCGTGTTGACTATAGATAGGCCCTGCTTGATGGCCAAGCCGCTGCGGGGCTGGACAAAGCCGGCGTAGCCATCAGGCAGGGCGATGGCCAGCCCAGTAGAGACCAGACGGCGCTCGAAGGGCTTCAGGACGCAGTCCTCGTTGGAGCGCAGATCCAAGCCGGCATCGGTGGGATGGGCGTATTTGGGAAGCTCGACGGTGGGATCGAGACGCTTTATGTTGAGGGTAATGTTGGACATGGAATCACCTTAGCTTGTCGAGCTCTTGCAGAAACTCATCGACGTCTTTGAAATCGCGGTAGACCGAGGCAAAGCGGATGTACGCCACCTTGTCGATCTTGGCCAAGCGTTTGAGCACCATGTCACCCAACTCATGCGACGTGACGGCCGTCAGCGTGCGAGAACGCAGCTCGACCTCGATGTCGTCGATAATCTCATTGAGCTTCTTAGTGTCGATATCGCGCTTGATGGTGGCGCGCATCAAGCCGACGAGCAGCTTATTGCGATCGAACTGCTGCTTGGTTCCGTCTGACTTAATAACCTCGATTGGATCTTCGCATCGCTCGAACGTTGTAAAGCGGTAGTTACACGAGCAACATTCGCGACGGCGCTTAATGGTGTTATTTGACTCCTGCATACGGGAATCAACGACGCGGGTATGTGCCTTGCCGCATTTGGGACAGCGCATGGTACCTCCTCTTAAACGATAACAAGGGTACCATGCGCAGCGCGATAATGATTACGAACGAGCAGGAACCTTAAGATGCGCACCGGCGGCGAGCGAACCATGCTCCAGATGATTGACGTTACGGATCATGTCGGAAGTCTCTTGCGTGGAAAGGCCTTCGATTGGATATTCCTCGGCAAGCGACCAAAGAGAATCACCAGGCTGAACGCGAATGGTCTCGTAGGTAACGTTGGAAACGGACTCGGCATACGCGGCGTGACGAGCGCTAAAGACCGACATAGCGAGGACAAAAAAGAGCGTGAGCGCAACGGCGACGGCAACAATCGTCGGAACCTTCAGGGCAACGCGGGCCGGCGCGACTGCAGCCTGCTGATTGCAAGCAGGATTTACGGTCAAAGGCTGAAAGCCGGAGCGGCCACCCTGAACAACCGTAAAAGTGGGTTCTGCAGGCGTCTCGAGCTTAAGGGCGAGGTTTCCCTGGACCATATTCGTTGCGTTCATCATGTTCTCCTCTCGCGTGTTTTGCTGAGAACAGTTTTATCAAGCCGCGCGGACAAAAAAGTCTAGCGCGAGAACGAATGTTCGGTTATTATTATCTTCGAACAGTTGTTCCTGTCAAGCAAAATTCGAACATTTGTTTGACATGGGTAGAGAGGATGCCCTGATGGCTCGCAAAATTACCAAGCGTCAGCAGCAAATTTACGACTTCATCAAGGAATATCAGCAGGAGAAGGGTTATCCGCCCAGCGTGCGCGAGATGGCTTCTGCCGTGGGCCTTTCCTCCCCCAGCACCGTGCACGCCCATCTATCTGCTCTGGAGGCGCGCGGGCTACTCAAGCGCGATGCCACCAAACCGCGCGCCCTGGAACTCTTTAACGAGGACGGTTCCTCGGTCTCAATTTCTAAATCTGACGAGCCCACCGCACCTCGCGGAACGGTCTCGCTACCGCTCGTTGGTCGCGTCGCGGCTGGGATTCCCATTCTGGCCGAGCAGAATATCGAAGACACTTTTACTATCCCGACCGAAATCGCCACTGATCAGGGTTCCTTTATCCTTGAGGTGCATGGGAGCTCAATGATCAATGTCGGTATCTTCAATGGCGATTACATCATCGTCCGTGAACAAAAGAGTGCCATGAACGGCGAAATTGTCGTGGCCATGATTGATGGTTCAGCGACCGTCAAGACGTTCTACAAGGAGCAGGGACGCGTACGCCTGCAGCCTGAGAATGACACCATGGAGCCTATCTATGCAACTAATCCCGTTATCTTGGGCAAAGTCGTCGGCTTGATGCGCCGGTTCTCGTAATGCAGAAACGCATCACCATCTTTGATACCGTCCGCGGGTTTACGATGATTTCAATGGCAGGTTTTCACACTTGCTACGATCTTGCCTACCTGTACGACTGCGATATGCCCTGGTTTACACAGACTGTCTTTCAAGACATCTGGCGCGCCAGCATCAGCTGGGTATTTTTGTTTATCGCGGGTTGGATGTGCACGCTCTCACGCAACAATGCTAAACGAGCGGCCAAGTACGCTGCCGCAGCTTTGGTCGTCTGGATTGCAACAACGCTCGTATCGGTCGACGATTCAGTGAACTTTGGCATCATCTACTGCATGGCCGCATGTACCGGCATCGTGGCGTTGACCGATCCCGTCCTTAAGAAGATATCGGCGAGATGGGGCATGTCCCTATGCCTTGTGTTGTTCGCCCTCACCTGGAGTATCCCCAAAACGATCTATCCTGTCCCCTACCTGGCGTGGCTGGGATTTCCGAGCCCTGGGTTTGTTTCAGGTGATTACTACCCCATCATCCCGTTTTTCTTTATGTATCTTGCAGGATACTTCGCCGCACACATAGCGCAGGGAATCGATAAGACCGTCCCAAGCTGGGCCTACGCCAATCCCATCCCGGCGCTCGCCAGCCTTGGACGTCACGCACTCCCCTTTTATCTACTGCATCAGCCCATTATTCTGGGCTTTTTGGAGCTCGTCTACTCGGTGCGATAACGCTTGAGCCGCGGCGCGATACGAGCCGGCAGCTTCGCAACAATACGAACGCCGCCCTCAAGATATTCCTCGTGCAAAAGGGTTCCCTGTTCATGCACCAGCGTGATGAGGGCGCCCTCGCGATACGGGATATCAGCAGAAAGCAACACATCGGTAGCAGCCGCCTCACGAGCAATACGGTCGACGAGATCGTCGAGCCCCTCGCCCGTCTGGGCCGAGAACAGCACGGCCTCGGGATAGCGACGACGGAAACTTAATCGATCAACGCTATCGAGAAGATCGATTTTATTGAATACGGTCAGCGTTAGGCGCTCTCCGGCGCCGATCTCATCAAGCACGCGGTCGACAGCCTCCAGCTGCCGTTCATAGTCCTCGTCAGACGCATCTACGACTTTGAGAATTAGATCGGCGCCCAAAACCTCGGACAGCGTCGATTTAAAGGCATCGACAAGACCATGCGGCAGCTTTTGAATAAAGCCGACGGTATCGGTAATCGTCATTCCGCGACCGCCGGGCAGGCGATACGAACGCGTCGTCGGGTCGAGCGTAGCAAACAGCTTGTCCTGCGAAAGTACCGTAGAGCCGGTCAGACGATTGAGCAACGTCGATTTACCGGCATTGGTATAACCGGCTAACGCGACGCGAAACGCCGGAGACTCAATGCGGCTCTTGGACTGGACATCGCGACGCTGTTCGACCTGCTTGAGCTCACGACGAAGCGCAGCGATCTTATTACGAATGAGGCGACGGTCGACCTCGAGCTGGCTTTCACCCTGGCCAAAGCGCGAACCGATGCCGCCGCGCGTCTGCTCCTTGGCAAGATGGCTCCACATGCCACGCAGACGAGGCAACAGATATTGAAGCTGCGCCAGCTGTACCTGTAGGCGTCCCTCACGCGTCTGAGCATGCAGGCCAAAGATATCCAAGATCAGTGCTGTACGATCGATAATCTTTACCGGCTCGCCCACGGCTTTCTCCAAATAGGATTGCTGCGAGGGCGTCAGGTCGTCGTCAAAAATAACGATATCGGCATCCATGCGATGCACCAGGCCGCACAGCTCTTCAACCTTACCGGAACCGATAAACGATTTTGGATACGGCTTAACCAGACGCTGTGACAAACGCGCCACGCACTGGGCGCCAGCCGTATGGGCCAGGCGCTCAAGCTCGTCAAGCGAACGATCGAGCGGCCATGCATTGTCGCGCCACTCAACACCAACTAATATGGCACGCTCGGGCTCGGGTGCCGTGGGAACAAGGGGGAAACGGGCCATTAGGCAGCCTCAATACGATGCAGGATGTCCTCAACAACCTCATCGATCGTAAACTCGTCCATATCAAACCACACGATACGGTCATCGCGCTTAAACCACGAAAGCTGACGTTTGGCATAGCGACGCGAACGCATCTTGATGAGTTCGCGAGCCTCATCCATAGAAATCACGCCATTGAAAGCATCAATGATCTCTTTATAGCCAATTGCCTGCATCGACGTCAGGGCATCTCCCAGCCCCTGGTCCAAAAGACCGCGAACCTCATCAACAAGACCCTGTTCAAACATCAGATCGACACGCAGGTTAATGCGCTCGTAGAGCACCTCGCGATTACGCGTCAGACCAAACCATAGAGCATGATAATGCTCGCGCGGAACACTAAACTGACTTTTTTGCTGTGCATAGGAGATACCATCATCATGCATCTCGAGCGCACGAATCACACGGCGCACGTTATGGGGATGAATAACAGCAGCCGATTCTGGGTCACGCTCGGCAAGCAGGGCATGCAGTTCTTCCTCGCCAATACGCTCGGCAAGCTCCTGATAGCCCACACGGCGATCGTCCTCAAGTTCACCCGAGGGAAAGTCCATCTCATCGAGGGCGGCCTTGAGATACAGCCCCGTACCTCCGCAAAAAACCGGCAGGCGACCCGAACCAAGGAGACGTTCAACATGCGCGCGAGCGTCAGCCTGATAAAGCGCAGCAGAATATGCCACACCCGGCTCTACAATGTCGACGAGACGCAGCGGCGCCGCACACTCATCGGGCGTCATCTTTGCGGTACCGATGTCCATGCCGCGATAGATTTGCATCGCATCGCACGACAGCACTTCGGACGAAAGACGAGCGGCCAAACGGTCGGCAACATCACTCTTACCAACCGCCGTCGGACCGACGATCGCAACGGCGGAAAGACCTGCCCCGGAAGAAACCATTAGCGCGGCTCGCCCACAACGGAGCCGGACAAATACCAGGTCTTGGCAACGTCAACGTCAATATCAACGATCTTGCCAACAAGCTGATCGATGCTGTAACCCTCGGGGATAGGCGCATGCACGGTCTGATTCTTGGGACTCTTGCCCAGCAGGACCGCATCGTTCTTCTTGCTCGTGCCCTCAATGAGCGCCGGCACCACAGAATGAAGCTCACCCTGGTTATACTCATGTGCCGTGGTCTCGATAACCTTAACCAGGCGGTTGAAACGCTCGAGAATAACCTCATGCGGCGTAGGATCGTCAATCTCGGCGGCCGGGGTACCGGCGCGCTTGGAATAGATGAAGGTATAGGCCTGAGCATAGCGGACCGTCTCGGCAAGTGAGAGCGTCTGCTCAAAGTCTTCTTCAGTCTCGCCCGGAAAGCCAACGATAATGTCAGTCGAGAGCGCGATATCGGGCATGCGATTGCGGATGCGATCGACCAGGCCCAGATAGTCCTCGCGTGTATAACGGCGATTCATCTCTTTGAGGATCCGTGTCGAACCTGACTGGACGGCCAGGTGCAGCTGCGGCATAACGGCAGGCGTCTCGGCCATGGCGTCGATGGTCTCGGGGAGAAGATCCTTGGGATGCGAAGACGTAAAGAAGATGCGCTCCACACCCGTATCGCCCACGGCACGCAGCAGATCGGCAAAACGCGGCTTGCCAAACAGATCGCGACCATATGAGTTAACGTTTTGGCCCAGCAGCGTAATCTCACGCACGCCCTGGCGCACCAAACCGGTCACCTCGTCGACAATCTCCTCGAAGGGGCGGCTCTTTTCGCGACCGCGCACGTACGGCACGATGCAATAGGTGCAGAAATTATTGCAGCCCGTCATGATGGGCACCCAAGCGTGATACTGGGTCTCGCGATGCCACGGCATGCTCATGGCATCCGTATCCTCATGCTCATTGGTGCGGATATGACGCTTGCCGTCAAGGAACGCCTCGGCAATGAGCTCGGCCACATGTGCGATAGAATGCGTGCCAAAGATGACATTGACGTTATCGACGTTGGTGAGCAGGCCCTCGCCATCACGCTGCGCAATGCAGCCGCCCACGGCAACCACACGCTTGCCCGAAGGCGAAGGCGGCAGGCTTTTGCAGGAATTGCACTGACCGTACAGGCGAGTATCGGCGGCCTCACGCACACAGCATGTCATGAAGACAACGATATCGGCATGCTCGGGATCGAGCGCCATGAGACAGCCATACGAATCAAGCAGACCGCTCACGCGCTCGGAATCGTGCTGATTCATCTGGCAGCCAAAAGTGCGGATAAAGTAGGTTTTACCGGCAAGAATATCGCGTACGGAACGCTGGTCCATGTGCATAAGTCCTAACGATGGAAGGGAGGCGAATCGAGGCAAGCAGAAGCTATGCCACAGGCTTAACATCATCCATGACGACGTTATCCTTAGCAGCTCGATTGATCTGGTGAACGTAGATAGAAAGGCGGATGGCCGTGCGCGACTCCCCGTTAATGAGGATGTCGGAGAACACGGGCGCGCAGGAAATATCAAAACCGGTTGGAATCAAAAAACCGCGCGCGATAGCCACGGCCTTAATGGCCTGGTTGACAGCACCAGCGCCGACACACTGGATGTTGACGGGTACACCATCCTTGACCATGCCGGCGATGGCGCCGGCAACGGACGCGGGCGATGATTTGCTTGATACCTTCAGGCAATCCATGAAGAAACTCCTGCGTTTAAAAGTACGTTTTAACTGCAATAACTGTATCGTACCGAGCGGACTCGGTAAAGGCACTATTCCTCTTTGGCAAGATCGAAGGTCACAGTGATTCGATCACGCGAAACACGAATCTTTGGGTCGCCGCAAAGGTTGAGATAGTACCGGGCGGCAAGGTCATTAAAGTCGCGCTCCACAGCACGCGAAAACTGTGCCATGTCATCCTTGGCAATACGTAGCCCGCGACGATCCTTCGCGAGATCGACAGGAGCCGGCGCATGCGAGGACGAATCACGCTCGCGCAGCAGACGCGCAGTCACACCGCGAACGGGCTTAATCTGCCCTGCCAAAATGCGATGTGCCGTGCGCTCGGACATCTCAAGACCCAAACCCGAGCAGATACGGATAAAGTCCTCGGCATCAGAGGCAAGGCCTAAACGATCGACAACCGGAAGCTCACTCTCGTCATCAATGAACAGGAGACGCGACGTATCGAGCCGACTTGACGCCTGAGCATAAAGGGTCGCGGCAATCTCAGACGGAGAACCAAGATAGACATCGCAACCACGCAACTCCTCGAGCGCAAACTCACAAGCAGCGCGAATAATATTATGCGGGCCGCGAGCACAGACATAACGTCCGTCCTCATCCTTGACGGCCTGGGGCCAGCTGGACTGATCGGCACGCTCACTGAGGCGGTCGGCCGCAACGCTCACCTTAAAGGCCGAGCCAAGGTCGACACCAGACGTGACCACACGGGCCTCATCGGTGTTCTGCTTGATCGAAAACAATGCCATGCCACGACCGTGAACGCCCCAACGGTCCATCTTCATGCTCTCGAGCTTGGAGGTAACGCGGGCATCGAAGATTCGCTCTTGCATATCCTGCGGAACGCCCGAACCGTTATCCAGAAAGACAAGCGTGCGGATGCCATCTTCCTTGGTCGTGGCGAGATAGACCTTGTCGGCGCCGGCATCGCGAGCATTACGGAGCATTTCGATGACGATATCCTCGACATGCTGAATGTCGTGCTTTGCCTGGCGCCGCTCGGCCTCCGAAACGCGGAGGCGGACATACCCTTCGCCAAGGTTCTCCTCGACGCGAAGGTTGCCCTCCCCCGACATCGACGCGATAAATGAGATGAGCTCGTTCGCGTCGCTCATGTTATTTAGCGATATCGACAGCGCGGCTCTCGCGAATCACGACGACGCGCACCTGACCGGGATACTCCATCTCTTCCTCGATCTGATGGGCGATATCGTGAGCCAGGACCGTGGACTGGGCATCGGAGATCTTGTCCGGCTGAACCATGACGTGGACCTCGCGACCAGCCTGCATGGCATAGGTACGCTCGACGCCTTCATGGGAGTTGGCGATCTCCTCGAGCTTCTCAAGACGCTTGATGTAGTTCTCGGCAGACTCGCGACGGGCACCGGGGCGAGAGGCAGAGACAGCATCGGAGGCCTGTACCAGGACATCGAGCACCGTGTTGGGGTCGACGTCGGCATGGTGAGCCTCGATAGCGTGGACGATAACGGGCTTCTCGCCATAACGGCGGGCAAGCTCGGCGCCGATGACGGCATGCGGGCCCTCGACGTCATGGTCGATTGCCTTGCCCAGGTCGTGCAGCAGGCCGGCGCGCTTGGCGGTCACAACGTCCAGGCCAAGCTCGGAAGCCATCACGCCGCACAGGTCAGAGACTTCGAGGGAGTGCTGAAGCACGTTCTGACCAAACGAGGTACGGTAGCGCAGGGCACCAAGGGTCTTGACGATCTCGGGGTGCAGGTCGTGGATGCCGGTATCGAAGGCAGCCTGCTCGCCAGCCTCGCGCACACGCTGCTGAACCAGGTCGGCAGCCTTGTGATACATCTCCTCGATGCGGGCAGGGTGAATGCGGCCGTCGGCGATGAGGTTCTCGAGGGCGACACGGGCGGTCTCACGACGGACCGGGTCGAAGCTCGAAAGAACGACTGTCTCTGGCGTGTCGTCGATCACGAGGTTGACGCCGGAAACCTGCTCGAAGGTCCGGATGTTGCGACCCTCGCGACCGATGATACGTCCCTTGAGGTCATCAGAGGGAATGTGCACGGAGGTAACGGTGACCTCGGCTGTGTGGTCGGCAGCGCAGCGCTGAATCGCCAGGGACAGAATCTCCTGGGCGGTCTTGTGGCACTCGGCGCGAACCTGCTGCTCGGACTCGCGAATGATCGTGGCGGCCTCGTGGGTGACCTCGCCGCGAACCTTATCGAGGAGCTCCTTGTGGGCGTCCTCGCGGGTAAGGTCGGCGATTCGCTCGAGCTCGGAGGTCTGCTTTGCGCAGAGATCCTCGAGCTCGCGGGAGCGCTTCTCGACCTGACCGGCCTGGCTGGACAGCTGATGCTCGCGCTTGTCGAGAGCGTCGTTGCGGCGATCGAGAGATTCCTCGCGCTGCATCACGCGGTTCTCGAGCGTACGAATCTCGTTCTTACGCTGCTTGTCCTCGGCCTCGGCGGCCTGCTTGTTTTTGATGATTTCCTCTTTAGCCTCGAGCAGAGCCTCTTTTTTGAGGGTCTCGGCCTGACGCTTAGCATCACCGATCAGGGACTCAGCCTGTGCGTGTGCCGACTGGATCTTTTCGTCGGCCTCGTGAAGACTACCCTGCTTGGCGGTGCGCATGTAGGCAATTGCGGCGATGGCACCCAAAACGATGCCAACGAGCGCTGCGATGATAGGCATGCTCACTCCTTTTTATGGATTCGTTACACAACAAAGCGAACCGTCCTTACGAACGGCTCGCGACATTTGAGTAATATGGGCGCAGCTTATGCGGGTCGGATACAGATAAACATATAAACAAACTCATCACAGATGAGCACATATCACAAAGCAAATGACAGTGTTTATCGTACGTTGAACCACAACAACTGTCAAATAAATGGCCCCGGCACGGCGGCTAAAACGCGGTGAACGGCAGGGCCACAAAACGCATACGCCTAAACCGCACATTCCTCGCGTTCGGCATCGAGACGTGCCTTAACGGCATCGGCGGCGATGTGATACGAGAAGCCCTTGCCCATCAAAAACCGAACCAGTTTTTCGAATCCGCGCGTCTCTGGAACACGCCGCTTGGCGAGCAGGGCTGACGCACGCGCTAAATCGTCTTCAACGGCAAAATAATCCTCGGGATAACCGGGAATGTCATCGAGCACGACATGACGGCGCTTGAGCTCGGTCTCGATTTTGCGCTGTCCCCAACCGCGCCGCTTGCGCTCCTCGATAAAGTACGAGCAAAAGCGGTTCTCGTCTAAAAAGTGATACTCGGTGGCGCGCTCGACGGCGAAATCGATCGCGGGCTGGTGAAAGCCGTAGCGAGCCAGCTTGTCACGGACCTCACCCGTCGCATGGTCGCGGCGCGATAGCATCTCGGTCACCATGGTAAGTGCACATTTACGCTCGATGAGCTGCACCGCCTCACGAAAGTTGTCCCAATCACAGGGAAGATCGGGGCGGTTTTTGACATACAGCCGCGCGACCCGCACGGGAATCCAAATGGACCGCTCAAAACCGCCCTCAAGCTCACAATCGATATGTGCGCAAGGCTTTTTGGACGCATACCCGCTCGAGAACGAGGAAGCCGCCTTCTTATCGGGAAAGACGGCCGTGGCCTCGGTCACCGTATACGACATGAGCGTAACCGCTACTCGTCGTCATCATCGAGCATGGCGGAACCATCGATGGCGTAAAGCTCGTCAAACTCCTCAGGCGCAGGCTGATCGGTCAGCTCGACCTCGGACGGAGCATCGTCATCAAACTCAAGTCCGCAGGCAAGGCGGACCTTATGCTCAATCTCGTCGGCGCAATCGGGGTGTTCGCGCAGGAAAGCCTTGGCGGCCTCTCGACCGTTGCCGAGCTTGTCCTCGCCATAGGCAAACCAGGAGCCCATCTTCTTGCAGATGCCGCACTCGACAGCCATGTCCAGAATCGAGCCCTCCTTAGAGATGCCCGTACCGTACATGATGTCGAACTCAGCAGAACGGAACGGAGCTGCCACCTTGTTCTTAACGACCTTGGCGCGCACGCGGTTACCGATAACCTCGTCCTTAAGCTTAATGCTGTCGATACGGCGAATGTCGATACGCACCGAAGAGAAGAACTTAAGGGCGCGGCCGCCCGTCGTAGTCTCGGGGTTGCCGAACATGACGCCGATCTTCTCACGCAGCTGGTTAATGAAGATGCACGTCGTGTTGGACTTGGACAGCGAGCCGGCGAGCTTGCGGAGCGCCTGGCTCATCAGGCGAGCCTGAAGACCGACCGTAGTATCGCCGATTTCTCCCTCGATCTCGGCACGCGGGGTCAGCGCGGCGACGGAGTCGACGACGATGGCATCGATGGCGCCGGAACGCACGAGCATGTCAACGATCTCGAGCGCCTGCTCGCCCGTATCGGGCTGGGAAATCAGTACCTCGTCGATATCCACGCCGATGCGCGCGGCATACGTGGGATCGAGCGCATGCTCGGCATCGATAAATGCCACAACACCACCCATAGCCTGGGCCTCGGCCAGGATCTCGAGCGAAAGCGTCGTCTTACCGGAGGACTCAGGACCGTAAATCTCGACGATACGGCCGCGCGGCACGCCGCCGATACCCAGCGCGGCATCGAGGGCCAGGGCGCCCGTGGGAATGGCCTCGACCTCGAGCTCGGGACCACCGTCGCCGTACCTCATGATGGAACCCTGGCCGAATTTCTTCTCGATCTCGGCCTTGGTGGTGGCGATCATCTCATCGCGCTCTTTACCCGTCGTGCGAGCATGAACGGTACGTACGGGACCTGAATTCTTGGCCATGAATAGCCCTCCTCTTAACAACCTGCATCGATAATAAACGAACGGCTGTTCGTGGTCAACCGTTCAGGCCAATCATATGCAGGCGGTCTTTCCAAAACCCAACCAAACGCCGACCAAACACTGACCAAATGCTTGACCACAAAGGGCCAAATAAGAGCAAAGAAAGCGAGAATACATCTATAACCAGCACAAACGCTAAATTTGTCAGAGGTCCCTATCTCCACAATTAAGGGGCCCTAAGGCCCCTTAAAACATGTCTATTCCATAGAGTTGAGCACAAGGGCAATGCGCCCCAATGCCTCCGTGACCGCATGGGCACGAACACACGAACGGTCGCCCTCATAGTGGCAGCGCACAGAGTCCACGACCGGCACGCCCCCATCGGCGGAACGATACGCCCAGCCAATATAGAAAGTGCCAGCCGGATCGTCCTCAGTGCCACCGCCGGGGCCGGCATAACCCGTTGCGCTCACTGCAATATCGCTCTGGTACAGCTCCAGCGAACCAACCGCCATCTCGCGCGCGGTCTGATACGACACCGCGGTATAGCGGTCGAGCGTCTCCTGCTCAACACCCAGAACGCGATGCTTGATCTCATCGCAGTAGGTCACCGCACCGCCACGCAGCGCCGCCGAGGCACCCGGGATATCGGCAATCGTCGATGCGATCATACCCGCCGTCAGCGACTCAGCCGTCGAAACCGTCACGCCCCGAGCGCTCGCGCGCTCGACAATATCACGCGCCAGCTCCTCGTTATGTGCGGAAATCTGCTCAAAAGAGACCGTCATACCCACCAGGACCTAGACCGAAAAGACGATCTTGCGGCAGTTCCAGAAGTACTGGGCGCCCGAGATAACGGTCAAGACAACAGCAACGGCATACAGGAAGCGCGACACCGAGTAGATGCCGAGCGTCAGCGCCACCGGGCCAAGGTGCAAGCCGGCCATAGCAAAAACGCACAGGTAACCGCAGATGGAGACCATCGTGGTTGCCGTCTTGTACTTGCCGAGCTTATCGGCCGCAACAACCACGCCGGCCGCACTCGCAACCATGCGTAGGGCGCTCACCAGCAGCTCGCGGAACAGGATAATAAACACGGACCACACGGTTACGGCGCCAAAATCCAAGAACAGCAGCAGGGCCGAAAACACGAGCAGCTTATCGGCGATGGGGTCCAAGAATTTACCGAAGTCGGTGATCTCGTTGCGCGAACGCGCCAGATAACCGTCGACCTTATCGGTGCACGACAGGATCACATACAGAATGAAGGCAGCGGCGGCGAGCGGGCCGTCGAAGGTGCTCCAATCCGTACCGGCAACACTCGTGTGAGAAAGCGCCGACACGATCATGAACACCGGGATAAAGACGATGCGAACGCACGTCACGATGTTGGCGGGCGTCCAGACACTCGTCAGTTCCTTATTGCTCTCGTTAGCCACGACGCTCTCCTACTCCACAACATGACCGATAAGCTCGTAGCAGAAGCTATCGGTAAACTCGACGGTCAGAATATCGCCCACGGACGCCTCGCTGGCGTCCAGATGCACCGCGCCATCGGAATCGGGCGCCTGGAACCAGGCATGGCCGATCAGCTCGGCGCCATCCTCGGTCTCTTCGATACCGTCGACGATTACCTGGGCGCGCTCACCCACATGTGCGGCGGTGGCGGCAAAACCGAGCGACTCGGCCAGGTCCATGGCCTCCTGGGCGCGCTCGAGCTTAACCTCCTCATCGACCTGGCCCTCCATCTTGGCGGCCAGGCTGCCTTCCTCACGCGAGTAGGCAAAGACACTCGTGTAGTCAAAGCCGACGGTGTCCATAAAGTCGATAAGGTCGCGGAACTCGTCGTCAGTCTCGGTCGGGAAGCCGACCATGGCCGTGGAACGAATCACGATGCCGGGGATGCGCTCGCGAAGGTCGCGGAACAGACCCTCGAGCTCCTGGCGCGAACCGGAGCGACGCATGGCCTTGAGAATGCGCGCGTCGCAGTGCTGCACGGGGATATCGATATAGGGCAGCACCTCGGGCGTATCGCGAATCGTCTCGATGAGTTCGTCAGTCATGCCCTCGGGCTGCAGATAGAGCACGCGGACCCAGACGTTGTGCGGGCGCACGGCCTCGGCGACGGCACGCAGCAGCTGCGCCAGATTGCGCGGCGAGCCATCGGCGACGTCCTCGTCGGCAAAGTCGGTACCCCAGATGCCCGTGTCCTGGCCGATCAGCACGATCTCGCGCACACCGCCGGCAACCAGGTCGCGCACCTCGGAGATGATGCTCTCGGCATTGCGCGAATGATAGCGGCCGCGGATGTAGGGAATCATGCAGAAGCTGCAGAAGCGGTTGCAGCCATCGGAAATCTTGACGTAGGCGACAGCACCCTCGACGGTACGTTTGACCTGCGGGATATAGGCTGCAATCTCACGCTCGACACCCAGCACGCCATCGATGACCGCCACGATGCCGTCTTCCTCGTCGGCCTTCACAAAGGCAGCGACCTCGGGCAGCTCGTCAGGCAGGTCATCGCCATAGCGCGACGGCACGCAGCCGCACATGACGATGGGGCAAGAACGAACGCCGTCCTGAACCTCGTTGGCGAGCTCGAGCGTGGTCTCGATGCTCTCGGACGTTGCGGAGGCGAGGAACGAGCAAGTATTAACGATGGCGATATCGGCGTCCTGCGGGTCGAATGCCTCCTCGTAGCCTGCGGCGGTCAAAAGAGAACGCATGCGGTCGGTGTCAACCTCGTTCTTAGCGCACCCGAGGGTGATGTAGAGCACGGAGCCCAACGGTGTATCCATGTTGGAGAGCGGTCCTTTCGATTGATATTAGCGGTAGTTGGTGAACTGCAGCGGCTGGCCGTAGTCCTGGTCGCGCAGGAACTGGATCACGGTCTGCAACGCGTCCTTCGAAGCAGAGGAAACACGCAGCTTGTCGGCCTCGATGGTCACCTTAACCTTGAGCTTTTGGTCCTTGATGTCCTTGTTGATCTTCTTGGCGGTCGCCTGGTCGATACCCTCGACGATATGGCCGAGCACGCGCACGGTGCCGCCCGATGCCGCCTGCGGCGCATCCCACGAGACAGCCTTGAGGTCGATGCCGCGCTTGATGAGCTTGGAGCTCAGCACGTCGACAATCTGTTTGGAGACAAAGTCGGCCGGGGCGTTGATCGTAAAGAGCTTGTCGCCCTTCGAAAGCTCGATCGTGGCACCGGAATCCTTAAGGTCATAGCGCTGGGAAATCTCGCGCGTGGTCTGCCGGAAGGCGTTGTCGACCTCTTGCATGTTGACCTCGGACACGACGTCGAAGCTGGAATCTTTAGCCATGATGTTTCCTTTCGCGTACGAGAGGCTTAGTAGCTATCGTACGAATAGTCGGTAGAATCGCTGGGCGTCTGACCGTCAGTTGCGGTATCGGCGCCATCCGTGGACTGGGCATCGGTACCGTCGGTGGTATCGGTACCATCGGTGGTGTCGGTACCATCAGAACTTTCACCATTCTCGGAATCAGACGTCTCCTTCTTGGGAACGGTGATCGTCACACGCGCCACGCCCGAGGTCTTGGTATCGTAACGAACCTTTTCACCGTTCTTGGTAACGGTGACATCGGAAGGCTTGGACGTGGTGATCTCGATCGAAGACTCGGGCGTGTACTCCTGCTCAAAGGGGCCAGTCGCCTGAGCGCCATAGACCGACTTGCCGTCAACCTTGACCTCAATCCACGCGGTCTTTCCCTTGGCAACGGAGACTTTGACCTTCGTGACCTCGTTCTCTTCCTTCTTGGCCGTCGTCTTGGTAGCGTCCGAATCAGTCGACTCATCCGTCGCCTCATCGGTGTCATCGTCCTCGTCGACCGTTTCGGTCTTCTTAGAAGACTTCTTAGTCGTCATCTTGGTAGCAGTGGGCGTCTCGGGCGTGTTCCCGGGCGCCGAAGATGCGCAGCCGCGCAGAAGCACCACGATGAGCACAATCAACAGCAGCACAACGGCACCGATGCCGGCGTAGACGATACGCGGATCGAGCCCGTTGTTTTGAGGAGTACGTGATCCGCCGCGTCCACGACCGGAACTGCTGCGGCCGCCTCCCTGAGGCATACGACCGCGATTGCTATCGGAACGGCCGCGATAGCCGCCCTGGCCCTGAAGGCTGCGCTGACCCGAGCGGGGCGCAAGCTCACCGCGGCCTTGATAGCCACGCTGGCCCGAACGCGAAGCCGAAGAGCGCTGGCCATACGGCTGTGATTGAGAGCGAAGACGCGGCGTCACCTGCGTGGTATCGGCATCCGCATAGCCACCGCGAGAGCGTCCCATAGAGGCACCACGGTAACCGCGATCGGAATAGCCGCCGTCGCCGTAGCCGGCACGAGGGTCACGCGCCACGCCGCGGGCAGCGGGAAGTGCACGGTCCTCGGGCATCGGCGTACTGCGGAACCGGTCACGCTGTGAGCGAATCTCCTCGCCCGAACCCGTCTCGGTAATATAACCGGCCTGCTGAGGACGCTGTCCATAGCGGGTCGAACGACCGCCCTGAACCATCAGGAAGCGCCCGTTATCGACCGAGGAACGCGAATTGACGTAGCCGGCGGCGTCCTGAAAACGACCGCCCCGCTGGGACGTCTCGCGTTCGTATGCCATCAGGTCGTCAAAGTAGGCATTGACGACCTCGCGCGGATTGAGGCCCAAAAAGCGAGCATAGCTCGAAATCATGCCCTGCGCATAGCCGCGCGGCGGCATCGAAGCAAAGTTACCGGTCTCGAAAAACTCGATGATCTGCGGCCTGATTTTGATGGTGTTGGCGACCTGCTGAATGGAAAGGCCCATTCGGCGACGCTGCTCGAGCAGCATGTCACCAAAGCGTGCAGCCATCAGAATCCTCCAAACTCACGATCTTCACGTGCCATCTCGGCGTCGACAGATTCCAGCGCGGCAAGCCCCTCCTCGTCCAACAGGACCTCGCGCGGCTTGGAACCGTCGGGCGGGCCGACGACACCCTTTTCTTCCAGCATGTCCATAATACGCCCGGCACGCGCATAGCCAACCTTCAGACGACGTTGCAGGCCAGATGTGGAGCCAAGCTGCGATTCCACCACAATATGGGCGGCTTCCCAAATGAGCGGATCATCGTCTTGCGGCTCGGCGACTCCGGTGCGGACAATGCCACCGCCACCCGCCATGGACATGGAAGCGGGCGCCACGGCAGACAGGATCTCCTCGTGGTAGTCGGGCTCGCTCTGCGACTTAACGAACTCGACAATCTCGTTGATTTCGTCATCCGAGACAAAGCAGCCCTGGATACGGCGGGGCTTGCCCCAGTCGACCTTGGAGAACAGCATGTCGCCCAAACCGGTGAGCTTTTCGGCACCCATCTGGTCGATGATGACGCGCGAGTCGATGCCCGTGGCGACGTTAAAGGCGATGCGGTTGGTGATGTTGGCCTTGATAAGGCCCGTCACCACGTTGGAGCTGGGGCGCTGCGTGGCCACGATAAGATGAATACCGGCGGCACGGCCCAGCTGTGCAATACGTACGATCGAGGCCTCGACATCCTTACCGGCGACCATCATCAGGTCCGAGAGCTCGTCGATGATAATGACCAGATAGGGCATCTTTTGCGGCGGGTTATCGTAATGCTCAAACTCGCCGGCGGCCTGCTTTTCGTTGTAGGTCGAGATCTTACGCACGTTAAGGCGCTCGAAGACCTTCAGGCGACGCTCCATCTCGGACACGGCCCATTGCAGAGCACTCGCGGCCTGCTTGGGTTCGGTAACGACCGGTACGTAAAGATGCGGCAGGCCGTTATAGCCCGCGAGCTCGACGCGCTTGGGGTCGACCATGATCAGGCGAACATCCTCGGGAAGGGCACGCATGAGCAGGGTCGTGATGATGGAATTGATCATCACCGACTTACCAGAACCGGTCGTACCGGCAATAAGCAGGTGGGGCATCTTGGCGAGATCGGCGACAACCGGCGTGCCCTCGGCGTCGCGCCCAATTGCGAGCTCAAGCGGACCGCCCTTCACATAGGGCAGCACGTCGCCCAGGTTGACGTTTTGGCGCTTGCGGTTGGGAATCTCGATGCCCACGAGCGAAGTGCCGGGGATCGGGGCAAAGATACGCACCGACTGGGCAGCGAGCGAAAGCGCAATATCGTCCTCGAGGCTCGAAATCTTGCTCACGCGCTCGCCCTCGCCAGGTTGCAGCTTAAAGGTCGTCACCGTGGGGCCGGCGATCCAGCCGACCACGCGGGCACTACGACCAAACTCAAGCAAGGTGGACTGCAACGACTCGGCAGTCTGTTCCAGCTCCTTGTCAGATGACGCGGAGGACGCCGACTGCGGGTTGGCATGCAGAATTTCGAGTGGCGGAAGCTTGAGGCCGCCCTCTTCTGCGCCCTCGTTATCTGCGGGGGCATTGTCAGCTCCCCCATCGCTAGAAGTAGGCACCTCGACAGCGCCCGCGACAGCCGTATCGGCAACCTTGGGATGCTTCAAGAAGTCGGGAATCTGAGGTGCTGCCGAGACAGGATTCACGGCAAACGGCGGCTCGGACTCGTCAATCTTATCGGGGTCGTCTTCCATCGAAAGCTGGCCGGTTACCTGTTCGCGCTTGGCATGACGACGCGGCAGCAAAGTTGTCTTTGCGGTCTCAATCGGAGCCTCGTCGTCCTCGTCATCGCCCTCGGTGAGCTCAATCTCGCTATCGGACCAAGTCGGGTCAGGCTGACTCGTATTGAGCTTAGGCGCAGCCTTGCTCTTCTTGGCATGACGGCGCGGCAGCAGCGTTGTCTTAGCGCGCTCAGCTTCCACGGCATCGGACACGTCGACAAACGGATCATCGTCCTCGTCGTCATCGTCCAAAACCGGGTCCACATCGTTACCCATGACCGTGGTCACGGCAGAATCGGAGCCCTTTTGACGAAGAATGCTCAGGTGCGGACGGGCAACGCCGGGCACCGACAGGGCTTCGTCGTCACCCCACGGGCTGGCGTTGACATCGGCACGACGGCGCTCGGCAAAATCGGCCGCACGGTCGCGAGCAGAGCGCAAAACGCCACCCACCGAAAAGCCGATGATGACAAAACCAACGACGGCCAGACCCAACAGGACCACCATCGCGATAGGCTTACCCAGGGCATTCTGCAGCGCACTCGCAATAAACGCACCGATGTAGCCACCCGAGGCGGACAGATTTTGCGGCGTGAACATAAGGTCACAAGAGACACTCGTACCCGGCACCATCAGCGAAAGAATGGAGACAACGGCGATAAAGACCACGGCTCCGCCCGCGACCGAGCGAATGTTGAGCGGCGAGTCCTCACCTAAAAAGAGCGTGGCGGCAAACAGCAAAATGACGATCGGCAGCACGTAGGCGCCCAGACCAAAGCCCAGGTGGTAGAAACCGGCAACCGCAGCCGTAACGGGTGCGGTCGCCGGCGAAATCACGGCAATGAAGGACGCAATCGCCAAAACGGCGATGACCACGCCGGCGATATCGCGGTTGGCCGAGGGCTCCACCAAGGGCTCAAAATCGTCGAAGTCCGCCTCGTGGCTCTTATTGGCACGCAGATGGGAACCGGCACCCTTAGCAGATGCCGGTTGGTTATTGGCCTTATTGCCTTTGGCGTTTTGTGCAGATCCGCGCGCCAAACTAAACCTCCATGACGACCGGGATGATCATCGGACGGGTGCGCGTACGGCTCCAGATAAAGTTAGAAAGCGAATCACGCACGGCCTTACGAATAGCATCGGAACCGCTGCTCGTAAAGCTGAACTTGCCCTTCTCGATCGTCTTCATGATGGACGCGGAGGCATCCTCGGAGAACTGGTCGTCGATGGCAAACGAGACGCCGCGGCCCGAGAACTCGATGGCCTCGATTTTCTTATGCTTAAGCGAGACAATGGCAACAGCGGTAACCATACCGTCATTGGCGAGCTTCTGACGATCGCGCAGGACGATGGGGTCGGTATCGCCGATACGCAGGCCGTCGACGTAGACGACGCCGGACTCGACGGGCGTACCGCGTTTGACGATACCGCCGCGCATCTCGAGCGTGTCGCCGTTATCAAGGATAAAGATATGATCGTCCTTGATGCCCATCTTGCGAGCCAGCTGGGCATGGGCGCGCAGATGCACGGCTTCACCGTGAACCGGCATAAAGTACGTGGGCTTGGCCATGGCCATCAGGAGCTTGAGCTCCTCCTGGCTACCGTGGCCCGAG
The DNA here is from genome assembly GCA_900547655.1 of uncultured Collinsella sp. Taxonomy (GTDB): domain Bacteria; phylum Actinomycetota; class Coriobacteriia; order Coriobacteriales; family Coriobacteriaceae; genus Collinsella. The sequence continues at coordinate 5,797 of URHQ01000006.1, read as the reverse complement.
ACGTGGACAAGAGCGCGGTTCTTATCCCACACGTCGCAACCGAGCTTGGCCAGGCTGTTGACGACCTGCTGGACGGCCTTCTCGTTGCCGGGAACAGGAGTTGCCGAGAGGATGACGGTATCGCCCTCGTGGATGGAGAGCGTCTTGTGCTCTCCGTTGGCCATGCGGGACAGGGCCGACAGCGGCTCGCCCTGCGAACCGGTGCACATGACGACGATCTTGTCGTCGGGCAGGTTATCGATATCGAAGGCATCGATGATATCGGCATCGTCGATGTTGAGGTAGCCCAGCTCGCGCGCGACGCGGGTGTTGGTGAGCATGGAGCGACCGGTCACAACGACCTTACGGCCGCACTTACGGGCGGCATCGCAGATCTGCTGCAGGCGATGAATGTGGCTCGAGAACGACGCGACGAACACGCGACCCGGGGCGTTCTTGATGGCGTGCAGCAAGTTGGGACCAACCTCGGCCTCGGACTTGGTAAAGCCGGGAACCGTGGCATTGGTGGAGTCGGAAAGCAGCAGATCGATGCCCTGCTTGGCAAAGCGGCTGATAGCGGCATAGTCGGGCGTGACGCCGTCGATGGGCGTCTGGTCGAGCTTAAAGTCGCCGGTGTGCATAACGGTGCCCTGATTGGTGCGGATGAACACGCCCAGAGCGCCGGGGATGGAGTGCGTCATCGAGAAGAAGTCGAGCGAGATGCCGCCGAGGTTGACATGGCTGCCGCCCTTGACCTCGCGGAACTTGGGTGCGCGGATGCGGAACTCAGAAAGCTTGCCCTCGATAAAGCCAAGCGTCAGCTTGCTCGAGAAGATGGGCACCTTGTTGTTGAGGTCCTGCAGCAGGTACGGAAGCGAACCGGTGTGGTCCTCGTGGCCGTGGGTGACGACGATACCGCGGAGCTTCTCCTCGTTTTCAAGAACGTAGGTGTAGTCAGGAAGCACCAGGTCGATACCGGGCTGGGAGTCGTCGGGGAACATGAGGCCAGCGTCGACGAGCACCATGTCGTCGCCGCACTCGAAGACCGTCATGTTCTTGCCGATGCCGTCAAGGCCGCCGAGCGGAATGATCTTCAAGGGAGATGATTTTTTAGCTGCCATAGGTTAGTATTGTTTCCTTTCTTCGAAACGGGTCTGGAACAACCGACGGGGCGCTTCTGGCAAACCGACCGCCGGGAACGTACAAACATGCATCACAGAGTCGATGCAATAACCACAGTATGATACCCATTTGCACAACAACAGACCACCCATGCATCAAAGCCCCATCTGAACTGGTCTATCCCGCCGGTTTCCCGTGGGGCGGGCACTGATGAAGTTTCCTGCTCTACAGTCCTGCTCACGACGGAGGCCACATTAAGTGGCCTCCTGTTCGTGCGGAACTCGCGATAAACTTCATCAGTGCCCGCCCCACGGGAAACCGGCCAAAAAGAGACAGGTTTATTTTGGTCGGTTTTATCTGGGAAGATGCTGCTACGGCTATCTACAGATCTGTAATCTGACTACTGAATAGATTGTCTAACTCAATAGCGAGCGGCACTAACCAGCCCTTTTGCTTGCGCCCGGGAGGGCCGCATATGAAGTTTATCGCGAGTTCCGCACGCAAAGGAAAGCACTTAATGTGCTTTCCGTCTTGCGCAGGACTGTAGAGCAGGAAACTTCATATGCGGCCCTCCCGGGCGCAAGCAAAAGGGCGACCCCGTACGGGGTCGCCCTTGTTGAGCTGCTTATGTTTAGCTGTTACTCGGCGTCGTGGTGACGGCGGGGCTTGCGGCCTCCGTTGTCGCCGGGACGGCGCGGACGGTCGCTGCGCTCGGAGCGCTCGCGACGCGGACGCTCACGGCGCTGGAAGTGCTCGCCGTCGCCCTCGGAGGCACCCTCAGCACGAGCCGGGGCCTCGGGCTTGTCCAGACGGTCGAGCGAGATCTTACCGCGATCGTCGACCTCGATGACGACGACCTTGACCTCGTCGCCCACGTTGAGGACGTCCTCGACCTTCTCCACGCGGCCCTTGGCGACGCGGGAGATATGCAGCAGGCCGTCCTTGCCGGGCAGCAGGTTGACGAAGGCGCCGAAGGGCTGGATGGAGACCACGCGACCGGTGTACTCCTCGCCCGGCTCGGGAACCTTGATGATGAGCTTGATGCGCTCGACAGCCTGGTCCACGGACTCGCCGGTGCCGCCGACAAAGACGGTGCCGTCCTCCTGGATGTCGACCGAAGCACCGGTCTCGTCCTGGATGCCGCGGATGACCTTACCGCCGGAACCGATGACGTCGCGAATCTTGTCGGTCGGAACCTGGATGGAGACGATACGCGGAGCGGTGCTGCGCGTGGTGTGACGCGGCTCGGGGATCACATCGAGCATCTTCTGCAGAATGAAGGCGCGACCCTCCTTGGCCTGCTGCAGGGCGCGGGCCAGGATGTCGAAGGTGAGGCCGGTGGCCTTGTTGTCCATCTGCAGGGCGGTGATGCCCTCGGTGGTGCCGGTGACCTTAAAGTCCATGTCGCCCAGGAAGTCCTCGAGACCCTGGATGTCGGACAGGACCACGGTCTTGCCCTCCTCCTGGATCAGGCCCATGGCGATACCGGAGACCGGGCGCTTAATGGGCACGCCGCCGTCCATAAGGGCGAGCGTGGAGCCGCAGGTCGAAGCCATCGAAGAGGAGCCGTTGGACTCCATGACCTCGGAGACGACGCGGATGGCGTAGGGGAACTCGTTCTCGTCGGGGAGCACCGGAAGCAGAGCGCGCTCTGCCAGGTTGCCGTGACCGATCTCGCGGCGCTTGGGGCTGCCCATGCGGCCGGTCTCGCCGGTGCAGAACGGCGGGAAGTTGTAGTGGTGCATGTAGCGCTTGCCCTCGGTGGGCTCGATGGTGTCCAGACGCTGGCCCTCGTTGAGCATGCCGAGCGACAGGACGGAAAGCACCTGGGTCTGGCCACGCTGGAACAGGCCGGAACCATGAACGAGCGGCAGGTAGTTGTCCTTCACCATGATGGGACGGATCTCGTCGGCGGCACGGCCGTCGACGCGCTCGCCGGTCTCGACGACCATGGTGCGCATAGCCTTCTTCTCGAGCTTCTTGAGCGCCACGGGGATCTCGCGCTCCCAAGCGGCCTGCTCCTCCTCGGTGAACTCGGCACGGATGGACTCCTTCAGAGCCTCGACCTTGCCGATACGGGAGAGCTTGTCGGCATCGCGAAGGGCGGCTGCCATCTCGTCGTAGTGGGCGAAGATGCGCTCCTGGACCTCCTCGACGGGCTGGTCGAGCGGGTACTCCTTCTTGACGATGGGGCCGTTGACCTGCTCCCACTCGGCAACGAACTCGTCCTGAGCCTGGCAGAAGGCAGCAAGGGCCTCCTGGCCAAACTTCATGGCGGCGAGCATGTCGTCCTCGGAGATCTCCTCGGCGCCGGCCTCGACCATCGAGATAAAGTCGGCAGAGCCGCCCAGCTCCAGGTCCAGATCGGAGTTCTCGCGCTCCTCGTAGGTGGGGTTGACGATAAACTCGCCGGTCTCCACGTTACGGCCGATGCGCACGCAGGCAAGCGGGCCCTCGAAGGGCACGCCGCCGAGCGTCATGGCCAGGGATGCACCCATAACGTTGATGACGTCGAAGGGGTTGACCTGGTCGGCGACGAGCGAGGTGGCGACGATGTGTACCTCATTGCGGAAGCCGTCCGGGAAGCTCGGGCGAATCGGACGGTCGATCATGCGCGCGGTGAGCGTGGCCTTCTCGCTGGGACGGCCCTCACGCTTGAGGTAACCACCCGGGATGCGGCCGGCGGCGTACATCTTCTCGTTGAAGTCGACGGTCAGCGGGAAGAAGTCGTAGTTCTTGCGCTCCTTGGAGACGACCACGGTGTCGAGCATCGTGGTGTCGCCCTGCTTGACCAGGCACGCGCCGGTGGCCTGCTTGGCAAGCTCGCCCGACTCAAAGGTGTAGGTCTTGCCGTACAGCTCAAAGGTCTTGGATACGAGTGTCATTGTTCTCCTTTACCCCGCAGACCCCTTGCCTGCGGGCTTCTCATGTGACGCGAGCCCCCTGCCCCCGCCACGCTTCAGAGCGTGATTGTTCACGCCCTTACACAAAAAGAGCGCCCCGCTGCGCAGGACGCTCTTAGCATGTACAAATCCTTACTGGATGTTGTCGCGGATGCCCAGAGCCTTGATGAGCTCACGGTACTCGACGATGTCGTTCTTCTTGATGTAGGAGAGAAGACGACGACGACGGCCGACGAGCATGAGCAGACCACGACGGGTGTGGAAGTCCTTCTGGTGGGACTTCATGTGCTCGGTCAGCTCCTTGATGCGCTCGGTCAGGATGGCGACCTGAACCTTGGGGTTGCCGGTGTCGACCGGGGTGTTACCGAACTGGGCAGTCAGCTCCGCCTTGCGCTCTTTGGAAACAGTCATTGTTTCACCTTTCGTTTTACGTCGCCCTCGGGCGACTCGATTCGCCTCGGACTGGGAAGCCGCCGGTGGAGCGAGCAACCAAGGTCGAGGTACCAACAGGTCGGTATGTTACCACAAGCAACCCGCGCCTGCGCATCATCACCGACCCAACATGAATTCCATCGCACGGAGGCGCTGATCGGTGTGCGTCGCAGCCCAAACATGCGAAAGCCCCAACAAAAATGCAGCGGTATGGGGATCGATCCTCTCGACCATGAGCGCATCGAAAGTCATGGACATGAGGGCGCGCAGCCACGCAACCTCACCGGTCGACACCAGTTCGGCACCCGGAACGCTCGACGCGCACGACCCGCACATGAGCCCGCCCGCCTGAGGTGAAAAATACGACAGCATGGGGTCTCCGCACAGCACGCAGGCCGAAAAATCGGGTCGATAGCCAACGTGCGACAACAGCTTAAAGACATATGCCGCCACGAGCAGGTCCATATGCGCCGCGTCGAGCCCGCTGCCGACAAGTGTGAGCGCCCGCTGCGTGATGGCAAAGGTAAACGGGTCCTCGGCGTCCTCGAACGAGCACACGCGCGCGACCTCGGCAATCGCGCTTGCGGCGCAAGTCGTCTCGTAATCGGGCGCAGCGCCGAGCGGCGCTTCCATAAGCTCGGCCTGAGAAACCACGTCGAGCGAGCGTCCATGTGCGAGCAGCATATCGACGGTACAGAACAGCTCGCAGCGCGCCGCCAACCGCCCGCCGGGTTTGCGGGCACCCTTTGCCACGGCACGAACCTGCCGACCCCGCTCGTCAAGCATCGTCAGGATCAGGTCGGTCTCTTTGAGCTTCGTCTTGTCCAGGACGAGCACTTTCGTGCGATATGTGCGAGAACCTGCCATTCGCGCCGCGTGTCCCTAATCTTCGGCGTTGTAGCCGAAGCGGCGAATCTGGGCCTCGTCGTCACGCCAGCCGGCCTTGACCTTCACGTCCAGCTCCAAAAAGACCTGCGTGCCAAAGATGCGTTCAAGGTCGCGACGGGCGTCGATGCCGATATGTTTGACCATCTCGCCGCCCTTTCCAATGATGATGCCCTTTTGGCCCTCACGCTCGACGTAAATGGTGGCGTGCACGCGCAGCACCTTCTTGGTCTGCTCGAGCGCATCGCAGATCACGCCCACGGAGTGCGGGATCTCGTCACGGGTGCGGCGCAGAACCTTCTCGCGCACAAACTCGGCCACAAGGGTCTCGTCGGAAGCGTCGGTGCCCATGTCCTTGGGGAACCAACGCGGACCCTCGGGCAAAAAGTGCGCAACGGTATCGATAAAGGCATCGACGTTGAAGTTCTTGACCGACGACGTCACAATCTCGTCGTCATATTCCATGAGCTCGTGGG
>URHQ01000005.1 GCA_900547655.1 uncultured Collinsella sp. | reverse complement strand
CGATTCTAGGCGATGGCCCTCCCTTGCTTCTTACACCACGACTGTGCGCGCTACCCCCCAATGCAATCGATACCAAGATTCTAGGTATCATTCCTCCCGAAAAACTATCCAGCGGCACCAAAACACTGCTGCTTATGTACTTTATGCCGGAGAACGTATATAACGCCTCAAATTGCGGTGATAATTGCGCCTACTGGATTCTGCGGGTCGCCGCGCAAAAGGATTTAGCAATCAATCTCTACCATTTAATGGATTTTGGAAACGGCAAATTCACGGCTGTCATTGCGAACACAGGCGATGTCGTTCACACGATGTTTGACCTTGTCCCCATAGCTGGAAAATGCCTAAGGGAGAACTCCTGATGCGCGGATCATACCAGGTAATTATTCAAAATAACCGGGTTCAGTTTAAACTAACCATCAATAGAAATCTGACCATCATCCAAGGTAATAGTGCTACAGGCAAGACAACTCTGCTTGATATGGTGGCGGCCCACGAAGAGCTTGGGGCACAAAGCGGCGTAACAGTAAGTTGCAAAGTGCCCTGTAAAACAATATCTGGAATATATTGGCGCAGAGATCTCCAAGAGATTTCCAGCAGTATTGTTTTTATTGATGAGGGCAATACTTTTGTTCGATCAAGAGAATTTGCCCATGAAGCAAAACGTAGCTCAAACTACTACGTAATCGTCGCCAGAGAGTCACTGCGCCAACTGCCCTATAGCGTTGATGAAATCTACGGTCTTAAGAACACCAACCGAACCACAACGAAGTATCCCGTTTACTCTCGTGTCTACACCTCTACATATCGTATTTACGATGATACTGAATTTAGAGGCGAGAGGCCCGAGCTTGTCATCGTCGAGGACACAAATTCGGGCTACGAATTCTTCAGTTTGCTATGCAAAAAGAGCAGCATTAAGTGCATCAGCGCGGGAGGAAAATCAAATATTTGCAACTGCATTATGAACGCACCAGAAAACGACATCCTCGTGATTGCCGACGGCGCCGCCTTTGGACCAGAAATTGCGGAAGCAGCTGCTCTATTGCGCCGAAAGAACATCAAGCTATTCCTACCGGAATCGTTTGAATGGCTCGTGTTGAAGTCGGGATTATTCAACAGCAAACACATTAAGGACATACTGCTTAACCCCGCCGAACATATCGAAAGCTCAAAGTTCTTTAGCTGGGAGAGGTTCTTTACTGCAGAACTCATCGAATGCTCACGAGACACACGTTTTCGATATGACAAGAGCTGCTTGAACGAGGAGTACTTGAACCCCACCGCCCTTGCAGCTCTTGAGGATACTTTGCCGGAACTTGGCATTACTTCGCACTAAAACGAGAAGTACTCACTGTCGGAGGATAGGTTTGGTCCGAGCCACGGGTCGCCATCGAGGAAGAACTCAGGCCAGCGTTGCATGAACAGCGCCTGTTCACGTTTCCAGCGGCGAAGCTTTTCCTCGTTGGCCTCTTCCCTGCCGCGCGAGGTGAACTCGTAGTGGTACAGCTCGGCATAGGGCGTAAAGATGGTGCGGTAGCCCGCCTCCCACACGCGCAGGCAAAAGTCCGCATCGTTAAAGCCGACGGCGAATTCCTCGTTATAGCCTCCGACCTGCTCGAATACGTCGCGTCGCACCATCTGGCAGGCACCTGTTACGGCACTAAAGTTGCCCGGGCGCACAGCACGGGCAAGATAGCCCTCGCGCTTTGCCGAGAAGTCCTGGTTGGCATGGGCAAGTGCGCCGCGCACACCAACCAAAATGCCAGCGTGTTGAACAAGATGATCGGCAAAGTAGAGTTTGGCGCCCACCACGCCCGCATCGGGACGCTGCAGATAGCTCATCATCTCTTCGATAAAGTCCGGGCTTATAACCTCGGTATCGTTGTTGAGCAGCAGCAGGTAGTCGCCCTTAGCGTGCTCCACACCAAAATTGATGATCTGAGAGTAATTGAACTCGCCCGGCCAGTACACAACGCGCGCGATGCCCTTGCCTTCTGATGCTGAAGCCACGCGTTCCGGCAGGGTTTCGTAATACGCAAACGTCTCCGGGGCTTCGCTGTTGTTCTCCACCAAGACGATCTCATAGTTGGCATACGTGGCCTTCTGGGCAATCGACATCACACAGGCATCGAGCGTCTCAACGTGGTCCTTGGTGGGAATCACAATGCTCACCAGCGGCGCAGACTCCGGCAGCTCATAGCGCATGCGATAGACAAACGGCGTCTCGGTATCCTCAACCGTTCCGCAAATGCCCAGCTCGTTAAAGTGACGCTGCAGCGCAAGGCGCCCGGCTTCAATAGCATACGGCTTGCTATCGGCAGAGCCATCGGCGGTCGACCCCGGATGCACGCGCCAGTGATACAACATGTGCGCAATATGCTCAAAGCGCGCACCCGCTGCAAGGCAGCGAAGCGTCAGGTCATAATCCTGGGCGCCCGCGACGTCTTCCGGCGACATGCCAATGCAATCGATGAGCGCCTTCTCCACCATCAGGAAATGCGTCACGCAGTTATGGCTATACAGCAGGTCGACGTTGAGCTTGGTCTTAAAGACCGGCTGGCCCCACTCCCCCGTTTTCTGGAACATGTCCTCGTCGCAGAACAGGACCTGGGGACACTCGTCCTCGGCCGCCTTATTCAGCGCGGAAACATACTGGAATAACGCGTCCGGTTCCAGAATGTCGTCATGGTCCAAGAACGCGACGTAGTCGCCTGTCGCTCGCTCGATACCTGCGTTGGTGTTGAGCACAATGCCGCCGTTGCCGGGAAGCTCGATGCGACGGATGCGCTCGTCGTGGGCGCCTGCCGCAAGATTGGACACCGCGCCCCATTCGGGCGAGGCATCCATAAGGAGCAGTTCCCAGTTGTCATAGCTCTGGGCTAGCACCGAGTCCAGAAGCTCGCGCAGGTAGACCCGATCAGTCTTGTAGCACGGCACCACAATGCTCACGAGTGGTCTATAGGCAAAAGCCACCGAAGCGACACGCTGGCACGCTAAATCGCCCGGCTTTGCGCGATGCTGCTCAAACCAACGTCGATAAGCTGCGTCGTCTGCACGCGCATCCTTCATGCGGTTCCAACTGTCGTCGACCATGCCGTTGTACAGGCGACCATCCATGGCGCAAAAACCACTCTGAATCTGCTCCGTGGGATCGCTCACAATCGCGACAAAATCTCGTATATCCTGAGGCATCTCAACGCTCAGATACGTTTTGTTGACGCGGCATCCGTTCTGCTGCGGTACATCGACCTGCGATTCAAACACATGCACGGTGATATCGATAGCGTTCATATGCGTATCGAAGACCTGGAGCTCAGGTGCGCACTGGGGGTCTCCCACCCACGTAACCTCATAGCGCCACACCGCGCCGGCGTCTGCCGGTAAATAACGAACGGCATCGATCTCATAGCGACCGCAGCACTCGCCGCGCTGTGCATCGCGAACGAGCGCACACATCGCAGCCTTTGCTTTGTAGTTAATCTTGGATTCCAGCTTGGCCACGCGGCTATCGAGGCGAATGGAGCCCAACCTTTGGCCACCGGATGCAAAAACGACATCCATCGACGAGCCATCCAAAAACGGAAGCACCAAGACGGCAAGCTCGCGCTCGTAATCGGCAACGGAAGGGCAAAGCGCCAGCACACGGCCATGGTCAACCGGGAGTACCAGCGACGGCACACAAGAACCGCTCGTCGTCGCGCGGACAAAGGCCTGAGAACCTTCTTGCTCAATAAGCGCGGCGACATCCTGGCCGGCAAAACGAAGCAGCCCAAACAGACGGCCCTGACTGCGGCAAAGTGCCAAACGCTTGATACTCATCTACACTTCTCGCTTTCCCAGGGCGTTCGCTGCCATGCGTTTGCAGGCACCCAGGCGCCCAAACCTCAAGACGTCGTAATCGAACATGAGCTTTTTACACTCACGGGCATTGGGGGCCTTGCTGGTAAGCGCCGCACGCACCATAGCAGCAACAGAAGAAGCGCATTGTGCGAGCGCAGCATCGCTGCCCACGGCAGAACCGGCAAGTGCCGTGGCAACGGCAGCAAACACCTTGCCGCAGTCCGTACCCAACAGCCTGAGCGCATCGTACAGCACCAGATCGCAGAGGAAGTACGCCAGGTCATCGGCATGCCGAGCATCGAGACCGTCGCGCTGCCAGTCAGCCAGCACCGCGGAGTAAATCTTCACGTGCTCCAGCAGACGCGTCTCGTCGTCGTAGCGCATGGTGTCCATGAGCGAACCCTTGCGCGCCACGCGGTAATCATACAGCTTGTTCGAGATAAGCGCGGTCTTGTGCGAACGACCGTACACGGCAAAATCGAAGACCTGGTCCTCGCCATACTTAACGGTTTCGTCGAACACGATCCCGTTACTCAGCAAAAACTCACGCTTGCAGGCGGTGCGCCATGCAAACGGGCGAGATGCTTCCTTAAACAGTAGGTCGGAGCTATAGCCTTCAAACGACACATCGCGCGGGCTCAGCACATAGTTAAGCCACGGATACCCCGCCTCGAGCGGATACGGATTCGCGCCAAAGGTCAAAACGTCGCAGTCCTCGCGCTCAAAGGCATCGACGATCACACGGCATGCATCGGGCGTAAAGCGGTCGTCGGAATCCAAGAACGCGACGATAGGCGCCGTGGACGCGGCGATGCCTGCATTACGCGCACTCGACAGGCCGCCGTTCTCCTTATCGACCAGCGTAAAGCGCGCATCCTTTTCGCAATAAGCGGCCGCAATATCGCGCGAGCCATCCGGTGAGCCATCGTTGACCAGCACGCCCTCCCAATCGAGCATATCCTGCGCAAGCAGGGAGTCCAGGCACCAGGCCAGGCACTCCTCCACTTTATAGATGGGAACGACAACGGAAATCTTGGGGGTAACCATAATCACTCGCTCCTACAGTGCGGCCGGAACGTCATCAGGGTGCGGGTTGTCGCCGTAGGTGCGCTGATACGTCAGCACGCGCCAGACCAGCGGCAGGCCGCCAATCTTAAAGTAGTGCTTAAACGTATTGAGCTTGCCGGGCTTCTTAAAGTCAAAGCGCGAATCGATATAGGCGCGGGGCGACTTGACCATCAGGCGCAAGTCGGTCTCGCCACGCGGATCAAACAGCGACAGGTCAAAGCGACCGGCATCCCAATCGGCCTTCAGCTCGGGTGAAGCCTTCTCCCAAAACTGCTCGCGTAGCTCATCGACCAGACGCTCATCATTCCAACGGTACGTATCGACCTTCATGCGCATTAAAATGCCCTGAAGCTGAGCCTTAAGCTCGGGGCGCTCGTCCAAAAAACGTTGCATCTCGGCATATTCGTCGCACACGCAAAACACCTTGTTGGGCGAATTAACGGAGCTCTTCTCGTTATCCTGGCGATAGCACAAAATGGGGTCCGCAATAAACGCGGCGCGCTCGGCGCAAGCCCAAACCTTAAAGTTAAAGCCTGCGTCCTGATACGAGGCACCCGGCGTGGGAAGGAACCGAATCTGATTGTCGTTGAGGAACTCGCGCCGATAGATAGCCGACCAAATGGAAGGTTTGCGGTAGAAGATGCCCGGGCGATCGACGGGGCGATACGCGGCGCCCGTCATATGCTCGTCGATAATCCCAAACAGTTCACGGCGTTCGCTGGGCGTGGACCAATACAGGTAAAAGTCGCCCTTTACCACATCGGCATGCTCAGCATCGGCCTTGGCGACCAGCTTTTGGAGCGAATCCTCAAACATGAAGTCGTCGGACTCAAGGATGCCCACGTACTCGCCGCGCGCCATCTCCAGGCCGCGGTCCATCGAGTCGCCGTAGCCGCTGTTGGCCTTGTCGATCATCTTTACACGGGGATCGCGCTCCATGTACTCGCGGATGATATCTGGCGAGCTATCGGTGGAGCCGTCGTTGATACAGATGATCTCGATGTCCTTAAGCGTCTGCGCCACGGCGGAATCGAGACACTCGCGCAGGTAGCGTTCGACATTGCAGATGGGAACAAGCAGCGAAACTTTAGGGGTATCAGAGTTCTGCAAGAGAACCTCCTGTTGAATAGCGTGTAACAGGGTTATTTTAGCAGCCGAGTTGCGGCGGGCGGCAGCGCTTGGAATTAGATAAAGCGCTCCAGGCAGGCTTTGAGGCCGCGAGTCGAAAGATAGAACAGCGTGGCGTCTGCCATCGAAACGCCCGAGGTCGTCGCAACGAACTTGTGGGCAACACGGCGAACGGCGCCCTTAGCAGGCATATCCGCCCACTCTGTTCCCAAAAACGTCGTAAGGTCCATGTTGACGCGAGCCGCCACGCGATGGAAGTCATCGGCATCCAAGCGCGCCAGGTCGAACACAATTAGGTCCAAAAACCAAGTTATCAGCTCGCCGGGGCACAGGTCCAAAAGACCGTAGGCCGCCCAGTCCTCCAAGACCTCCTCGAGCATTCTCATGTGGGCGTCAAGCTTTTTGGCACGAGCCTCGGCACTGTTGAACTCGTGCGTCGCCGATTCGCTCTCCATCACGTAGTGGTAGAACTTGTCCGGCATGACGACGGTCCTGCGGGCAAGCGCATAAGCCGCAAATTGGAAGACGACGTCCTCGCCCAAAGCCAAACCGGGGGCGAAGCGAATGCCTTCGCGATTGAGCAGATCGCGCGAAAAAGCCGCACGGCAGGCATAGGGCTGCGCATTCGAATGGAACAGCAGTTGGGGATCACGGGCGCCGAAAGCACCAGCTTTGGTGCTCATGAGTTGCTGGACGCGTTTGGGGGCAGCATCGGCAGGTTCACAGACGCCGCCAAAAACGGCGGCCTCGGCATCTGCGGACTCCATGGCATGCAGCACGCGCTCGACCGTCTGGGCATCGATGTAATCGTCGGCGTCCACAAAAAAGACGGTCTCGCCCTCGGCGACATCGATACCGGCATTTCGAGCACACGAGACGCCCGCGTTTTCCTGGTCAATCACCAGTACGCGATCGTCGGCCTGCGCGATCTGGCGCAACACGTTCAACGAATCATCAGTCGAACCGTCGTTGACGCAGACAACCTGAATCGAACGCTCAGACTGGGCCAACAGCGAATCGAGGCATCGCTGAATGGAGCGCTCAGAGTTGTAAACGGGGACGACAATGGTAGCTTTAGGACACGAGGCCTCTCCCATGCCGACCTACCCCCTCAGCGATTCGATGAGGAAGGCAGCAACCACGCCTGGGCCTCCAACCGAGGCGTAATACTTAGCACGCCCCAAGGCACCATCCGTCGCAAAACTCGGATGCTCGTCAACCCAGCCCTCAGGATCTTTGAGGATGGCAGCGAGATTTGCGCGCTTCCACGGCTTGAGGTCGTCAAGCGAAAACTCCCCCGCGTCCAAGGCCGCTTGGAACTCCTTGGCCATCTGAACCAGGAACTCCTTATAGAACTTAGGCGCCAGGCGCACGTAGTTCCACATGTACGAATCGTACTTAATGAGCTGATTGAACTTGAGCATGCGCGCGACGTCATCACTTGCGTGGCCGCGGGCATAATCCTCTCGAATCCAACGCTCAATCTCGGCATACTCGGTATTGACGCAAAAGACCTTAGCCGAAGAATTGACCGAGGAATTCTCGTTGTCCTGGCGATACGACAACACGGCATCATGTAGGTAAACAGCCTTATCGGCGCACGCGATCACCTTAAAGGCGAACGACGTGTCCTGAAAGGATGCCCCCGGAGTCGGCAGGAACGTAATGCCGTTGCGCTCAAGAAAATCGCGACGGTACACGGCCGACCAAATCGACGGCTTTTGCTTAAAGAACTGCGTCGTATCGCTCGGATGCACCGGCTTGCAACAGTCCTTGGCTTTAAACATCTCGTGCAGCGAACGGCGTTCCTCGGGCTTAGACCAGTAGAAATCAAAGTTCGCCTTCGCAAAGTCGGCATTATTGCTATCGGCGGCCGAGACAAGCTTTTCGAGTGCGTCGGGCGCCATAAAGTCATCGGACTCCAAGATGCCAACGTACTTGCCACGCGCCATCTCCAGACCGTGGTTCATCGAGTCGCCGTAGCCGCTGTTGGCCTTGTCGATCATCTTGACGCGCCTATCGCGCTCCATATACTCGCGGATAATCGCCGGCGAGTTGTCGGTCGACCCGTCGTTAATGCAGATGATCTCAATATCCTTGAGTGTCTGCGCCAGGGCGGAATCGAGGCACTCGCGCAGGTAGCGCTGAACATTGTAAATGGGAATAAGCAGCGACAGAACAGGGCTGCCAGAGGCGTTAGTAGACAAATGTGCTCCTTAGGAAATACCTGTCGTTTCATGGTATCAAAGGGTCAGCGCGCTAGCGGGCGTTTATATAATCTATGGAGCCTCTTGCGGGCAAAGCAGCCCCACGTCATGCGGCGGGCCCGTGGCAGGTTCCTGCGTTTTATTCAAAGCTTGCCGTCAAGGCGCGCCGAGCCTTTACAATAGGACAGTCCCAAGGACGTATTCGATAGCTTCCGTGCAGCGCATGCGCGCCGCGCGTGAAAGGATATATTGCCCCATGCCTTCAACCCTTCCCGCTCCCATCGATAAGCTCGCCATCGTCGTCGTTACGTACAAGCGCCAGGAACTCCTGGCCAACTTGTTCGACTCCATGACCGAGCTCACTGCCGCGCCCTGGCGCATCGTGATTGTCGATAACGAGAATTCGCGCGAGACCGAGGCCATGTGCACCGCATTCAACGAGCGCCTGGCCAACCTGTGGGGCATCGACACCGAGCAGCCCGACGCGCAAGGCGGCACCGACCGTGTCATCTACGCCCCGCAGCTCGAAAACGGTGGCGGTGCGGGCGGCTTCTCAGCCGGCACCAAATGCGCCTACGACCTGGGCGCCCAGTGGTTCTGGGTGATGGACGACGACGTGCTCGTCATCCCCGAAGGCATCGAGCGCTTGGCCAAATGGACCGACCGCTACGATGTTATCCAGGGTTCGCGCTTGGACTTTGACGGCGGCGCCTTCTTTTGGCAGTACCAACTCATCCTTTCGCTCGGCATTCCCAACCCTGTCGCCAAGTGGGACTTGGGACCCGAGGGCTACCGCGCCATGAACCAGCTATGCTTTGAGGGCGGCTTGTTCTCGCGCCGCGTGGTCGACAAGATTGGCCTGCCCGACGCGCGCTTCTTTATCTACGGCGACGATGCCTGCTACGGCTACGTAGCCAGCCAACACTTCCCCGCCGCCGTTGTTGCCGACGTGGTTCTCAAGCGCGCCCGCGCCGTCTCTAACTGGGATATCGCCGGCAAGCGCCAGCTCAACTCCACGAGCGACACCAACCGCTACTACATCATGCGCAACCGCGGTTATCTGGCCCGCTACATGCAGATCTACGGCGACTATCACCCCGTGCTGTTCCGTCTGGGCAACGCCGCGACCTTCTGCAAGGAATTTATTCGCCTGGCTGCGGTCGATAAGTGCTTTAAGACCGGCATTCCGGCGCTGCGCCGCGGCATGAAGGACGCCCGCAAGATCGTCAAGGATCCCAACTGGAAGCCCATGCCGCCCATGAAGGACACCGAGTAACGGAAGCCGGAAACACCTCGGCGCTTAAAGCCGCTGGCACACCGTAGCCATATGCTGTCCATCAAACCCAAACCCCCAGCGCATGCGACCCACGCCGGGGCGCGGCACACGGATTTCGTCGATGCCGTCGCGCTCTATGTCAAGTAGCGACTGTACGGCCAGCAATTCCAGGCCCAGCGCATCCACGCCGGGGTCATACATCATGTTGATCGTAATGAGCGGGCGCTCGTCCAGCATGCCAATCGTGTCCGCTACGTCGAGCACAGCACCCGTAGGGAAAACCTGGATGTCCCAGCGACCCGCGCCACACTTTCGCCTCGAGGCAGGATTGGCATAGCCCGGCAAGCCAAAGCAGAGCCCCTGCAAGAGCAGATGATATGGCAGAGGCTTATCTGGGTCGGTCTCACCGATTCCCGCATCCCCCAAGATGCGGCTTAGCGCCCGCCTCACGGTATCCTCGTTCCCATGGCACAGCCCGTCGCGAAACGCATCGACGTCTCGAATGTCTTCGGCAGTGCACTCAAACCACTCAATAATCACTAGACGCAAGGCCTGGCGAAGCTCGTTATTGGGCAATCGCAAAGCACGGAGGCGATCGCCATGCTCTGGCTCCTCAGTCATATCCGTCGTGAGAAAACCGGACAGATACAGCGCTGTCCACATGCCAACGTCAGGCGAGACATCTGGCTCTGCAGTGCCCAAACAAAGCGGGACCTCAGCGCACCCATGGGCCTCGAGCAAATCAAACAAGACCGAAAGGCGGTCGAGATTCCATCCGGCAACTACCCTACTCAGGCAATCGGCATATCCATACAGATCGGCACGCACAGGCGCCGTGCAGCCTCGGCCCAGAAAACCGATCACACGCGCTGGACTCGAGCAATAGACCCTGCCAAACCGATACCCCTCGAGCCATTCACGCGCATCATCCAGACAGCCGTTGCGACCGATGCGATCCAACAGCACCTGGACTTCGTCGTCCGAAAAACCGAACCATCGATCACACCAACTCGACAGCGGCGTAGCCGACCGATAGGAAACCCCACGTTGGAACAACGCAAACTCGGCGGGACCGGGGCGCTCGCCCATAAGACACGTCAATCGCAACGAGTCGCCGGCATCGGCAATGGTGTCGAACAACATTCGGCTGAGCGACTCTAGGGAATCCACGCTACCGTCGTCCTTAGCGTCCAAACGCTTTGGACATACCGCGTCGTAGTCGTCTATAAGAAGAACAACCTGCTCATCGAAAGCTGTCTGGAGCAGCTTAATAAGCACGCCAAGCGCCGCATCGATCTCCTTATCGCTGGCCACTCCACGCGCCGCCCTCTCGATAAGACGGACCCCACGTCTCGACAGATCAGGCGCGGCAAGCAGCGGCAGCAATCGGGCGCACTCGTGCGCGACAGCGTTGCGAATAGCCGCCGCAGCATCAGCGTCGCGCCTCGCAGCGGCAGCTGAAAAGTCGAGCATGATGACCGGATAGCGCGCGTACTCATCACGATAGCGACCGCCGCCCGCCTGCCAGATCTGGGTGCCGACGAACGGGCTTCGATCCGGCCGCCGGTGATCAGGTCGTTCCAAATAGCATTTGAGCATCGATAGGTTCATGCTCTTGCCGAAACCCTTGGGTCGGCAGCAATACGCGACAGATGCCTCACAATCCAACATATCGGCAATAAACATGGTCTTATCGATGAGTAAACACCGATTGATTGCATCGGAAAAGTCGTGTACATCAACCGGTAGAGCTGCGTTATCCGCATGATTGAGAAACAGCGCACCAAACGCATGAGTAAAACCACAATTCACCTGTTCAGACACCGTAAACTCTCCCTCTAACGCAGCACGATGCCTATTGTAACGAGCAGGCGGAGCGCAACAATATCGACCTGCAAAGGTTTCGGGCAACGGTAGCAACTGACGCCCCGAGGGGGCATAACAAATCGTTGCACAACAAAAACGAGGCCCGATGCCGCCGCACCGGACCCCGTCCTTAACTCTTATAGAAAACGATCTGAAAGATTACTCCTCCGAGCCATCCTCCCCAGAATTCTTCTTCTGCTGATCGAGCTTATGCTTACCACTTACGATAGACGTAGCGCCCAGTGTGGCCAAGCTCGCGCTGGCAAGGCTCGCCATCACAATCAGATCGCCCGTCTTGGGCATGTTGCCGCCCGAGGACTTGGTAGCTGTAGTCGTCGTGGTCGTGGTGGTCACCGTTTTGGAGTCATTTTGCT
This sequence comes from uncultured Collinsella sp., assembly GCA_900547655.1. Lineage (GTDB taxonomy): Bacteria > Actinomycetota > Coriobacteriia > Coriobacteriales > Coriobacteriaceae > Collinsella. Next base: position 35,458 of record URHQ01000005.1, on the reverse strand, counting down.
CTTGGTTCTGGTTGTCGGTGTTGCCCTTGCCGCCGTCCTCGCCCTGCTGCTTTCCGTCCTTGGTCTTGCCCTTGTTCTCGTCCTTATCCTCAGATTCAGACTTCTTACTCTCGTCCTTCTTCTGAGCGGATTTGTCGTCCTTCTCCTCAGAGCTAGAACCCTTATCGGATTCGGTCTTCTCGGAAGCCTTGTCCTTGGAGTCGCCCTTTGCGGCTTCGGTCTTTTCCGTGGAAGCCTGATCAGAGTTGTCCTTGTTCTGGGCCGAGCCGTTATTGACGCCAGCCATCAGCGAAGAACCCAGCGTAGAACCAAGCTGCTCGGAGAAAGAAGGCTTCTTGTCCGGCGAAGCAACGGGAGCGTCCGGCGCCTTATTCGAATCGTCCTTGGAAGCATCGGAATCAGGGGTTGCGTCAGAGCCGGAGCCGTTGTTAGAGCCGGTGTCAACGGACGAATCGCTCGAGCCGGTAGATGAGTTAGAGGTATCAGCGCCGGTCGAACCAGAAGCGTCGCTGTCCGTATTGCCGGCAGAGCTTGAAGGCGAATCGCCCGCAGCAGAGCCGTTCGAATCGGAGCCGTTCGAGGTAGAGCCGTCGTTGGTAGTGCCACCAGCAGAGCCATTACCGTCAGCATCGGTCGAGGGCGCATCCATCCTGTCATCGTTGGCATCGTCACTCGAGTCGTCATTCGAATCAGGTGTCGGCGAGGGCGCCGGTGTGGGCTCGGGCTGCACGGGCGTCGCGGCGGCAGCCTCGTCCTCAGCGATATAAACCAAGCAGTCCTTTAGCTCGTTGCGGTAGCGGTTCTTCCAGCCCTCATGATACTGGGGTTGGCTCGAATACTTGGTCGCCACGTTATTGACCACGCTGTTGGAAAGCGCCGTCACAAACTCGCGATCGGACATATCGTTGGAAAGATTCGCCCAGCGGAAAAAGTCCCTGCAGCCACCAGTGCCGCACATGTTGGTAATGCTCCACACCATGCCCTTGACGCAGTCAGCGCGGCCCGAAATATCAATACCCAGGCCGCTCTTGAGCCACGCCTCGGTCACCGCATAGTACGAGTTGTACGCATAAGCATCTTGAAGTGCTGAGAACTCAACAGGATCGGTGTTGTAAGCACCCTGAAAGGCCTCCTGCGCAATACGGCCCAACTCGGTGAGCTGGCCGTTCTCGTACATGGCATTGCTCGTGTTGGAAATCTCGCTGCCGCGATCAATCGCATCCTTGAGCATGCTGTACTTGGCAGAATCGTAGTTGTAAACCTGCTTCATAAACGGAATGAGCGACCAGCGGCGATCAAACTGATAGTAACCCAGTGCGTTATAGCCGTCACCATACGAAAATCCCTGGTTGTAGTTACCATGGCTCTCGTACTTGGTAAAGTACTTCATCTCGGGAGTCACGTTGACAAACGAAACGCCCTGGACCGACCTCAGCACGCCCGAGAAGGACTGCTGGGTGTAGAGACCCTTATCGATATCGGTGGCATCCGAGGCAACGCCCGGCGTGGGCTCCTCGGCAGCGGCAGGTGCCGGCGCGGAAACGGCGCCAAACGAAAGCGCCAACGTCAGGCCCGCGACAATAGCAGAATGCTTGGACTGCATAAGATCCTCCCTGCATTGGTGTAGTTAAAGTTCAGTTTGCAAAGATAAAAATAAGTATTGCAGCTCGCCCGTTGTTGCACAACAACCCCTCGGTAAACGGCAAAAACCTCCGCGAAATCTTAAGGAATTGCGCTCAACCTACAGCTTAATGTCAAAGTTGATCTCGGGGACGGCGGCTAGGTCGGCCAACGTCACGCCGTCGACGTATTTTTCGATCACGTCGTCCAGACCGCGCCAGAACTTGACGGTCGAGCACAAATCGCTGCGGGTGCAGCTGTTGTCGATGCCGTCGCACGCCACGGGCGCCGTGCTGCCCTCGACGGCGCGCAGGATGTCACCCGCACGTACCTCGGAGGGATCCTTGGCCATCATGTAGCCGCCGCCCTTGCCGCGCACGCTCTTAAGCAGGCCAGCCTTCATAAGCGGACGAACCAGCTGCTCCAAATACTTTTGCGAGATATGCTCGCGGTCGGCAACCTCGCGCAGGGCAATCTTGCCCTCGGCGTCGCCGAGCGCCGCGATATAGATCATCAGCCGGAGGGCATAGCGGCCCTTGGAAGAAATGAGCATACCTACCCTCCCATCGTTGCTGGGACAAAATACCAGGAGTGTTTGTCCCAAATCTTATGCACGCGGGGCAAACAAACCTGATTATTATGTCCCACATCTAAAAAGTCGAGTGGATTAGTCGGGTTTTCCCTTGACTAACGCCGAACCCATAGTAACTTTATTCCGAGAAGATTCCTAGGGTTTAGTACACCTATGAGTACACCATATACAGAGAGGGACAGCATGAGCGCAAATCCGCTGCTTTCCATCGAAGGTCTGACCGCCTCCGTGGACGAGAAGACCATCCTCCACAACGTCAACCTCAACGTCGCCGCCGGCGAAACCCACGTGCTGATGGGACCCAACGGCGCCGGCAAGTCCACCCTCGGCCACCTGGTCATGGGCGACCCCGTCTACACGGTCAACGACGGCCGCATCGTCTTTGACGGCCAGGACATCACCGAGCTCACCACCGACAAGCGTTCGCGCGCCGGCCTGTTCCTGAGCTTCCAGGCCCCGGTCGAGATTCCGGGCGTGCCACTGTCGAGCTTTTTGCGCGCCAGCATCGCCGGCCGCCCCGGCCTGGAGATGAAGGGCAAGGAGTTCCGCCGCCGCGTGAAGGAGCTCGCGGCCGAGCTCAACATGGATACCGCCTACCTCAACCGCGAGCTGGGCGTGGGTTTCTCGGGCGGCGAGAAAAAGAAGGTCGAGATGCTCCAGCTTCTGCTGCTGCAGCCCAAGCTCGCCATCCTGGACGAGACTGACTCCGGCCTGGACGTCGACGCCCTTTCCACCGTCAGTCATGGCATGGACGCCTACCGCAAGAGCTGCGACGGCTCCATGCTCATCATCACGCACAACACGCGCATCCTGGAGCACCTGGATGTCGACCGCGTCCACGTTATGGTCAAGGGCCACATCGTGCGCGAGGACGACGCCTCGCTGATCCCCTGGATCGACAAGAACGGCTTTGAGACCTTCGAGCGCGAGGCCGCCGAGCAGCGCGCCCAGGCCGAGGCCGCCGCTGCCGAGCAGCAGGCGTAAAGGGGCGACGCAATGACCAAGAACCGCACCGAGGTCGCGGACATCGACCGCAGCCTCTACGACTTCACCTATGGCGAGGAGGGATTTGAGCGCCTCGACGCCGGCATCACGCCCGACATCGTGCGCGAGATCAGCGCCAAGAAGGACGAGCCGCAGTGGATGCTCGACCTGCGCTTAAAGTCCCTCGAGATTTTTAATCGTTTTCCCGACCCGACGTGGGGCCCCTCCATCGAGGGCCTGGACATGGATAACATCGTCACCTATGTCAAGCCCAACACCGACCAAAAGCACGACTGGGAGTCGGTGCCCGACGACATCAAGAACACCTTTGAGCGCCTGGGCATCCCCGAGGCCGAGCGCAGCTACCTGGCGGGCGTCGGCGCGCAGTACGACTCCGAGCTGGTCTACCACAACATGCAGGACACGGCGTCCAAGATGGGCATCGTTTATTCCGGCATCGAGGAGGCCCTGCACGACCCGCAGTGGGAGCCGCTCATCCACGAGAAGTTTATGACGCTCATCCCGCCCACCGACCACAAGTTTGCGGCCCTGCACGGCGCCGTATGGTCGGGCGGCTCGTTTGTCTACGTGCCCAAGGGCACCAAGTTGGACTTCCCGCTGCAGAGCTACTTCCGCCTTAACGCCAAGGGCGCCGGCCAGTTTGAGCACACGCTCATCATTGTCGAGGACGATGCCGACCTGCACTTTATCGAGGGTTGCTCCGCGCCCAAGTACAACGTGGCCAACCTCCACGCCGGCGCTGTCGAGCTCTTTGTGGGCAAGCGTGCGCACCTGCGCTACTCGACCATCGAGAACTGGTCCAAGAACATGTACAACCTCAACACCAAGCGTGCGCGCGTGGACGAGGACGGCGACATCGAGTGGATCAGCGGCTCCTTCGGCAGCCACGTGGGCTACCTCTACCCCATGAGCGTGCTCAACGGCCGCCGCGCCCGGTCGAGCTTTACCGGCATCACCTTTGCCGGCGCCGGTCAGAACCTCGATACCGGCTGCAAGGTCGTGCTCAACGCACCCGATACCTCGGCAACCGTCGAGACCAAGGGCATCTCTAAGAGCGGCGGTATCCAGACCTTCCGCAGCTCTATCGTTGCCACGCCCAAGGCCGAGGGCTCCAAGGCAACCGTGAGCTGCCAGTCGCTGATGCTCGACGACCAAAGCCGCTCCGACACTATTCCGGCCATGGACATCCGCGCCAAGAATGTCGACATCGGCCACGAGGCCACCATCGGCCGTATCGGCGACGATAAGGTGTTCTACCTGATGAGCCGCGGTATCTCGGAGGAAGAAGCCCGTACCATGATCGTCAACGGCTTTGCCAACCCGGTCTCCAAGGAGCTGCCGCTGGAGTACGCCGTCGAGATGAACAACCTGATCAAGCTCGAGATGGAAGGAGCGATCGGATAATGAAACAGACCACGAACACCGCTGCTACCACCCTTGAGCAGGTCAATGCGATGCCGGCTGCCACTTGGGGTTGGCTCAAGATGAACCAGACCAAGCTCGAGCTCTCTGACGAGCTTGCCGCCGCTCCCGCCGAGGCCGTTGAGGTTGAGGGCTTGGAAGAGCAGTTTGCTGGCACGGCCGACGCGTTCGACGCCGCCATGGACGCCATGGCCGAGCGCTTCCCCGAGCGCCGCGCCTCCGCCCCCGGCGACGCCGCCGACCGTGCCCGCATCACGCCCGAGACCGAGCTTGACGTGCCCGCCACCTCCATCTACCAGGCCGGTGCCATCAAGCTCGAGGAGGAGCTCTCCCCTGCTGAAGCCTTCGAGACCGGCATGGGCGAGGCTGCCTACGCCTACTTGGCCGAGCATGCTACCAAGCGCATCGTCATCGATGTGCCCGCATACAAGCACGCCACGGTTACCGTGCGCGTGAGCGGTGTCGATGCAGCCGCGGCCATCGCCGCCATCGATGTCGTCGCCCGTCCGCAGGCAACGCTCGACCTGCGCATAGCCCTGGACTCCCCCGTTGCCGGCCAAGGCGTCGTGGGCTCCGTGCTACGCGTGTGTGCCCACGAGTACGCCACCGTCAACGTGACCTGCACGCAGACGCTCGACGATAGCTGGATCGCGCTCGACGACACCGGCCTGTTCCTGGACGAGGGCGTGCGCGTCAACGTGCAGCACACCGTCCTGGGTGCCGGCGCCAGCGCCACCGGCCTTGCCGGCGACCTGCTGGGCGATACCGCCAAGGTCACCATCGATACTGACTACCTGGGCGCCCGCGAGCAGGTGCGCGACTTTAACTACGAGCTGCGCCACCGCGGTCGCAAGACCGAGTGCGAGATCGACGCCAACGGCGTGCTGACCGGTACGTCCAAGAAGGTCTACCGCGGCACCATCGACCTCGTGCACGGCTGCAAGGGTGCAACCGGCATCGAGCGCGAGACGGTGCTTTTGGCCAACAAGGGCGTCGACAACAAGACCGTTCCCGTCATTCTCTGCGACGAGGACGACGTCGCCGGCAACCACGGCGCCACCATCGGTCACGTCCGCGACGAGCAGCTGTTCTACCTCGCCTGCCGCGGCCTTGACCAAAACGCCGCCGAGGACCTGTTCATCCGCGCCAAGCTGGAGGACGCCGCGCTTTCCGCCACCGACGAGCGCACCCGCGCAGCCGTCGTCCGCCTGGGCAACAACCTGATCGACAACTTTGAAGAGGAGCTCGCATGATTGACACCGAGCACGTTAAATGCGATACCTGCACCGCGCCTGAGCCCATGGAGCTCGACGCCAGCGACGAGGCCTCGCGCGGCTGGCCCACCGTGGACATCGAGACCAACCCCTACAAGGCGCAGTTCCCGCTCTTCCAGCAGCACCCCGAGATCGCCTTCCTCGATAGTGCCGCCACCGCGCAGCGCCCCGCCTGCGTGCTTGACGCCGAACGCGACTTCTACCAGCGCATGAACGCCAACCCCCTGCGCGGCCTGTACTCGCTGTCCGTCGAGGCCACCGAGGCCATCGCGAAGGTGCGCCAACAGATCGCCGACCTCATCGGCGCTCCCCAGGCCAACGAGGTCGTCTTCACCCGCAACACGAGCGAGTCGCTCAACCTGGTCGCCAAGAGCTTTGCACCCACGGTGCTCGAGCCCGGTGACGAGGTCGTCATCACCATCATGGAGCACCACTCCAACCTGATCCCGTGGCAGCAGGTCTGCCGCGAGACCGGCGCCAAGCTCGTCTACCTCTACCCCACCAAGACCGGCCAGCTCACCACCGAGGAGGTTCTTGCCAAGGTGGGTCCCAAGACCAAAATCCTGGCCGTGGGACAGGTCTCCAACGTGCTGGGCGTCGAGAACCCGGTCAAGAACCTCGGCAAGCTCGTGCACAAGTACGGCGGCTATCTGGTCGTCGACGGCGCGCAGTCGCTGCCGCACATGCCGGTCGATGTGGCCGACCTGGGCGCCGACTTCTTTGCCTTTAGCGCGCACAAGGCCATGGGCCCCATGGGCATCGGCGTGCTGTGGGGCAAGATGGACCTGCTCAACGCCATGCCGCCCATGCTCACCGGCGGCGAGATGATCGATTCCGTCACCGAGCAGGACGCCGTCTGGGCGCCCGTCCCCGAGAAATTTGAGGCCGGCACCCAGGACGCCGCCGGCATCTTCGCCACGGGCGCCGCCCTTGATTACCTGGTCAACACGGTGGGTTACGAGAACATCCAGGCCCGCGAGCAGGCACTCGTCCACTATCTGATGGGCGAACTCATGCAGCTCGACTTTGTCCAGATCATCGGCTCCATCTATTGGGACAACCACCACGGCGTTGTGAGCTTTAACGTCAAGGGCATCCATCCGCACGACGTCGCGAGCATCATGGACATGGACGGCGTCTGCATCCGCGCCGGCCACCACTGCGCGCAGCCGCTGCTTACCTGGCTGGGCGTCGAGAACCTTGCCTGCTGCCGCGCCAGCGTGGCCTTCTACAACGACAAGGCCGACATCGACAAGTTCATCGCCGGTCTGCATCACGTTTGGAGCACGTTCAATGGGTAATCTATACACCTCCACCACGTTTATGGAGCACAACTCGCACCCCGACTACAAGTACGAGATGGATGCCCCCACGCACGAGCACGACGGCATCAACCCCAGCTGCGGCGACGAGCTCACCTTGCAGCTACGAGTCGAGAACAACGTGATCGAGGAAGCCTCCTTTACCGGCCACGGCTGCGCCATCAGCCAGGCAAGCGCCGACATCATGGCCGACCTCATCACGGGCGAGACGGTCGAGGAAGCTCGCCGCCTGGCAGGGCTTTTCCTGGCCATGATCCGTGGCGAGAAGCTCTCCGAGGAGGACCTGGAAGACCTGGACGAAGCCGCCCAGCTCCAGGATATCTCGCACATGCCCGCCCGCGTCAAATGCGCCGAGCTCGCCTGGCGCACCCTCGACGGCATGCTCGAGGGGCAAGCTAACCAGTAGCGTATGCTCCGAATCCAAGGTTTTTGATTGCCGAGCCGCCCGATACGGGCGGCTCTGTTTTTCCTAATGAGCACGAACACACAAAATCAGCGCGTCCGGCGCCCCGTCTGTCATTTACCACACGGCCAGACGCGAACACGGGCGTTTTCCACAGCACCAAAGGCCTGCGGCAGGGCCCCGGGCCCGCCAAGCAATGCGCCAAGCCCCGTTCTGCTGAGCTCCGACTCGCTTCGCGCCTGCCGCAGACGGGTCCCATAGGGTACGACGTGCATTTTTGCGAGTATTCAGCACGCCAAGCTGTATGTATACGCATCGAAAGCGTTAATCAACGTCTCCAGGCGCATATATATTGTGTTTTAGAACAAGCATCGCGGTCTCAGGGATCACATACATGCGCTTCGGAGGCGCATCGGAAGGCATAAATAGCTTCGGGACCCGTATGTTGCAAGATTGCGGCAGTGCCGACAGCACCACGATGCTGAAAACTCCGTTTTTTGCACGGCGCAGACGGGGGTAGGCACGGGCAAACCCGGGCTGAGCTGTTATTTTATGCAAGATGACGATTGTTCTATGCATATTAAGAAGTGCAGTTACCATACCAAGCTTTTGAACGCTGGTTGCGGCGTATGGACGACCCCAACTGCGGTGAACAGGCGACCTTACATCACGTTTCCGCCAGCCCGCATCGCCGTTCGCGCGCGGGCGCGCACGATACGAGAGACGGTACTTTTGCCAATCCCGGTATACCGCTCAATCTGGCGCACCGTAAAGCCGGCATTGTTCAATCCAACAATAACGGTATCGCGCTGCGCCGGCGGTGCAGTTTTAACCCCATTGAGCGGAACCCCGAGGCTCTTCGCCAACTTGCTGGCAAAGGCATGGCATTCCCACTCCGTCTCTTTCATATCGCCCAGCGCTGGCTCGCCGCCGTCGGGCGTCGAAAGCGAATAGGCAATAAAGCCCTCGGCAGAACCAAAAAGTTCAAGCACGCAAGAAGGATCAGAAAATCCCCTTGCGGCATCGGCCGCATCACAGTCGTAAGAGCGTAGATGTTCCGGAAAGCTGCTCCAGGGATAACGCTCAATGAGACTGATGCCCACCTCTTGCGGATCGGCGTGTACGGAGCGAATAGCCTCCATCACCTGCCAATCGGTATCGAGCGAACGCCGGTCAAAACGGTTCTGGAACAGATGGCCTGTGCGCCCCGTGCGTTTATTGAACCGCCGCGCGTACGTCAAAAGCAGCCGGTGCATCGCCGCGCTCATCCTGTCCTCGTAATCTGTAAGCACCAAATGCACGTGATTGCCCATAAGGCACCAGGCGATAACCGTCACACCCTCCTCGCAGCAGCACTCGCGCATCAGCTCCAAAAACTCCCACCGGTCTTCATCGCCCTCAAAGATGAGCTGCTTGCCCGTACCGCGGGCACAGACATGGTAAAAGCCGGTAACCGTTCTCCAAACGCGCTGCATGGCGCTCCCTTCGCCGGGATCTGCTTGCCATCCAATACAGCACGATTGAAGCGTGCCATCATAACATTCACGCAAAACAATACACTCGCGCGGCCAAAGGCAGTAATCAGGCGGCGAACGGCACCGTTGCAACAGGTCAACCCCTGCAACGCTTACAAGAGCTGACCAAAAGCTTGCCCAAGACGGACCCCCTCTACGGAAGTTCGCGACCACAGAACATAGAGTTAAACCGTTTCAATTAAAACTTCCGGACTTCTCGCTACGAAAACTGAGCCGTTCGCCGAATATTCCGTGCATTTCGCGGTATTATAGGGGCTGCATGTCATGTCCCTTTCGAAGGGTCGCCCGGCAATCGCCAGCCACGATCCCCAGACGGGACGCCAACACGATAGAGAGGAGAGGCATGCAGTACTCACAGGAAGTGGAGAACATGTGCCCCGTTGCCAAGGGTGCATACCACGGCCCCGCACCCATCCCCGAGGAGGGCAAGTGGGTCCAGGCTAAGGAGATTTCCGACATCTCCGGTCTTACGCACGGTGTGGGTTGGTGCGCACCTCAGCAGGGCGCCTGCAAGCTCACGCTGAACGTCAAGGACGGCATCATCGAGGAGGCCCTCGTTGAGACCATCGGCTGCTCGGGCATGACCCACTCTGCCGCCATGGCTTCCGAGATCCTTCCCGGTAAGACCATCCTCGAGGCCCTCAACACCGACCTCGTCTGCGACGCCATCAACGTTGCTATGCGCGAGATCTTCCTGCAGATCGTTTACGGCCGCAGCCAGACCGCGTTCTCCGAGGGCGGTCTGCCCGTGGGCGCCTCCCTCGACGACCTCGGCAAGGGCCTTCGCTCTCAGGTCGGCACCATGTTCGGCACCAAGGCCAAGGGCGCTCGTTACCTCGAGCTCGCTCAGGGCTACGTCACCCGCATGGCTCTCAACGACAAGAACGAGATCATCGCATTCGAGTTCCTGAACCTCGGCAAGTTTACCGACGCCGTCAAGGCCGGCAAGACCCCCGAGGAGGCCATCGCTGGCGCTATGGGCCACTATGGTCAGTGGGAGAACGCTGCCAAGTACATCGACCCGCGCACCGACGAGGAGACTCACTCCGTCGCCAGCGTGTTCCCGGTTCACGAGTAGAAAGGGAGGGAAATAACTATGACTGTTACGTTCGAAGGTTACGAGCGCCGCGCTGACAAGATCAACAAGTGCCTCGCCGACAACGGCATCGCCTCCCTCGAGGAAGCTCTGCAGATCTGCACCGACAAGGGCTTCAACCCGCGTGAGATCGTCAACAACACCCAGTCCATCGCCTTCCAGAACGCCGAGTGGGCCTACACCCTCGGTTGCGCTCTCGCTGTCAAGCGTGGCGCCAAGTCCGCTTCTGAGGCTGCCGCCATCATCGGCGAGGGCATCCAGGCCTTCACCGTTCCCGGCTCCGTCGCCGAGGACCGTAAGGTCGGTCTGGGCCACGGCAACCTGGGCGCTATGCTGCTCTCCGACGACACCGAGTGCTTCGCCTTCCTGGCCGGCCACGAGTCCTTCGCTGCCGCCGAGGGCGCTATCGGCCTGGCTCTGAACGCCAACAAGGCTCGCAAGAAGCCGCTGCGCGTTATTCTCAACGGTCTGGGCAAGGACGCCGCTCAGATCATCGCCCGCATCAACGGCTTCACCTACGTGAAGACCCAGTTCGACTACTTCACGGGCGAGCTCAAGGTCGTCGAGACCATCCCCTACTCCGATGGTCCCCGCGCCGCCGTCAACTGCTACGGCGCCGACGACGTCCGCGAGGGCGTTGCCATCATGTGGCACGAGAACGTCGACATCTCGATTACCGGTAACTCCACCAACCCCACGCGCTTCCAGCACCCCGTCGCTGGCACCTACAAGAAGGAGCGCCTCGAGGCTGGCAAGAAGTACTTCTCCGTCGCTTCTGGTGGCGGCACTGGCCGTACCCTGCACCCGGACAACATGGGCGCCGGCCCTGCCTCTTACGGCATGACCGACACCATGGGCCGTATGCACTCCGACGCCCAGTTCGCCGGTTCTTCCTCCGTGCCTGCGCACGTCGACATGATGGGTCTCATCGGCATGGGCAACAACCCCATGGTCGGTGCCACCGTCGCCTGCGCTGTCGCCGTCGAGGAGGCCCTCAAGGCCTAATCGCGCCCGCGCGATGCTCAGATAGTTGAGCTTTGGAGCCGCTACCCACCCGGGTAGCGGCTCTTTTTGTTTGCCCCGTCTCAAATTGGTTACTCTTATTAAAAGGTCCGATGTATCAGTTGCGGTGAAATACGGACTGAATTGCATCCATAGAGGCCAAAACAGTCCGTATTCCACCGCAACTTATCAAATGGGCCGACCGAAGTGGCCGAGTCCACCTGACGCCCACCTGCCATATTTGCCCTTTACCGATTTGCCGAGTCTTTGCGGCCCCATTGCCGATCACCCGTGCGACAATGCGCCGGACGAGAAAGGAATCCGATGGAATCGACTGATGTACTGGTAATTGGATCTGGCATTGCGGGCCTTTGTGCCGCCATCGAAGCGGCACGCACGGGCGCAACCGTCGCTGTGGCAAGCGCCGGCAAGACCATGAGTGGATCGAGCTTCTTCCCCGGAACCTGGGGCCTAGGGCTTATCGGACCCGTTAACGAAGACGACGAACAAGACCTCATCGACACCATCCAGACCGTCGGCGGCGGTGTCGCCGACCCCGAGCTTGTCCAGACGTTTGTCCACGGCATTCCCCAGGCAATTGAATGGCTCGAGCAAGACCTGGGCGTTGAGCTCAAGCGTCCGCAAAACGCTGAGAGCGCTCAGCAAAAGCAGTTTATCCCCTGCTTTGACCACAAGACGCGCATGTGGCGCGGCCTCACCCGCAAGCCCCTTGAGGACGCTCTGACGACCCGGATCGAGTCGCTCGGCATTCGCCTGCTCCCCCGCCATGAGCTTATCGACCTTATTGAGGACACGAACGGCAGAATCACCGGAACCGTGCTCTACGACCTCACCGAAAATCGAATCGTGCCCTTTGCTGCCAAGGCCACGATCATCGCAGCCGGTGGCACAGGCGGCCTGTTCGAGCGCAACCTTACGTCGGCTGATGTGCTCAGCTCCTCGCAGGCCATCGCACTCGCGCACGGCGCAACACTTACTAATATAGAGTTCATGCAGATGATGCCCGGCTTCATCGAGCCCAGGCGTAACTTGGTCTTCAACGAGAAAACCTGGCGCTACGTACATGTAGACCAGCCGGTAGATATTGCCGACGACAAGCTGGACGACCTGCTCGAGCAGCGCTCTGGATATGGTCCCTTCACGTCACGCTTGGCCTCCCGCGCTATCGATCTCGTCATTGATCAGGCAGGTGCCGAAGGCCTGGCGCTCCACTACGACTTCCCCCGCGAGGACGTCCCTGAGTTTGTGCAGACCTTTGCCACCTGGCTGCAAGACGAGCACGGCATCGCGCCGACCGACGAGATGCGCGTGGCTATGTATGCCCACGCCGCCAACGGCGGTATCAAAATCGACAAGACCGCGTATACGGGCGTTGAGGGCCTCTACGCTTGCGGCGAGGCGACAGGCGGTATGCACGGCGCCGACCGCATCGGCGGCCTGTCAAGCGCCAACGGCATCGTGTTTGGGCGCATCGCGGGCGCATCGGCAGCCCTTGCAGCGCAGAATGCACCTGAGATGGCCCCGAAGACGGATATCGACCTCCCCCAGCATGGCATTGCCACAACAGATGTCGAACGCCTGACAAACAGCCTTAAGCACACGATGAGCACCTATTGCATGATCAACCGCACCGAGACGGGCCTATCCGAGGCCCTGCAACAGCTTGAAAGCCTGCAAGACAAGGCCATGGCGCTGAGCAAGCCGCATGCCGATGACAGCGAGATCGCAGCCCTCGCCCGCCTACAGTCGCAGATTCGACTAGCACAGGAAATGGTCAAAGCCATGCGCAAGCGAACTGAAAGCTTAGGTTCGCACTATCGAGCAGACTAAGCTGAGCACCCCTCTAGAGCAGAACACAACCTCTCGATATTAATGGGTCCCGTGAGCTCAAAGCAACACGGGGCCCATTCGTGTCCGCGCAGGCAAATATACTCATTCTGAATACGGAGTCGACATAGTCCACGTAGACAAACGAACAGAAAGGAAGAGATATGGACAGCAGGGATATCGAGAAATGGCGTGTCGAACTTGATAGCTACGCCCATGTAGAAGACGGCGTTGAGTATTGGCTCGCACGCGATTTAATGGAACCCCTCGGATACACCCAATGGCGTAATTTTGAGACTGCAGTTAAGAGATCCATGGCATCGTGTGACACGAATAAAATGCCTGTTGCCGCCCATTTTGCTGAGGCCAGCAAAATGGTAGATGCCGGCATCGCCAAACGAGCCGTAAAAGACTACAAGCTGACGCGCTACGCATGCTATTTAATCGCCCAAAACGGAGACCCAAACAAACCCGAAATCGCACTCGCACAGGCGTACTTCGCCGTGCAGACACGCCGTCAGGAGCTCATAGAGCAGCGCTTCGCAGAGATTCAGCGCTTGCGGGCGCGCCACTCGCTATCCGATTCAGAGAAACAGCTCTCGGGCATTGCGTTCAAACGAGGCGTGGACTCCAAAGGATTCGCGATCATCAAGTCGAAGGGCGATGAGGCGTTATTCGGCGGCAGAAGCACGGCGGACATGAAGCGGCAGCTTGGTGTGCCCAAGAGTGCTGCATTGGCGGACAAGCTAGCCGATGTTCTCATAAAAGCAAAGGACCTCACGAACTCGATGACGGCCTTCAACGCCGAGGAACACGACCTGTACGGTCTGGACCAGATCAAGCAAGAGCACGTCGAGAACAACACAAGCGTGCGTGGCAGCCTCATCGACCGCGGAATTGTCCCCGAGAACCTACCGCCTGCCGAGGATACAAAAAAGCTCGAGCGTCGTGTGAAGGCAGACGAGAAGAAACTCAAGGAGGGTACTGACGGTTTTACCGATCCCCAGGGTAGGCTCGATCTGTGAAAGCGGCCGCGCCCTTTCGGGTTTGACCCCATGCGAGGTCAACAAAAAAGCGACCGGCCTGAACCAGTCGCTTTAACAATCTTTGGGTGGGCCGTCAGGGGATCAGCCTGCTGTGCAGGCGGCCGCTGCGGCGCTTTGCGCCTTGCGCGCTGCGCTGGCAAACGCTTACGCGTTTCCTCAGCTCCGCGCCCTTTCGGGTTCGGCCCCATGCGAGGTCAACAAAAAAGACGGCCAACCGAAGTTGACCGTCTTAACTTGCTTTGGTGGGCCGTCAGGGGGTCGAACCCTGGACCTTGGGATTAAGAGTCCCCTGCTCTACCAACTGAGCTAACGACCCAAAGCTAAAGTCCGTTGTGGCGGACTTTAGAGGAGATATCGTGTGGTGGGCCGTCAGGGGGTCGAACCCTGGACCTTGGGATTAAGAGTCCCCTGCTCTACCAACTGAGCTAACGACCCGATATCAACACGAAGCAAGAACTGGGGTGGGTAAAGGGACTCGAACCCTCGACCTACGGGACCACAACCCGTCGCTCTAGCCAACTGAGCTACACCCACCGTGTCCTGTGCGCTTCGCGCTCGACTATTATTGCAAGGAACGCCACGCGATGCAAGCCCCAATTTTCAAGAATTTTGAAAAGAGTTTTTCGAGACCATTTCGAGCAAATCCCACCGGTTTCATAGGAGTAAACTTGCCCCACTGCAAATGCTCGAAAGGACCGGCATGAAAGAACTCTCCAACCGCACGGCAACGTTTACCGATTCCGTCATCCGCCGTATGACGCGCATCTCCAACAAGTATGACGCCGTCAACCTGTCGCAGGGCTTCCCTGACTTCGATCCCCCAGCGCAGCTGCTCAACAGCCTGAGCGCCATCGCCAGCGACCCCAAGCCGCTCTATCACCAGTACTCCATCACCTGGGGCTCCCAGGCCATGCGTGAGGCGCTTGCCGCCAAGCAGGAGCATTTTATGGGCATGTCGGTAAACCCCAACGAGAATATCGTAGTCACCTGCGGCTCCACCGAGGCCATGATGGCCGCCATGATGACGGTTACGAACCCCGGAGACAAGGTCGTCATCTTCTCGCCGTTCTACGAGAACTACGGCGCTGACACCATTCTCTCGGGTGCCGAGCCCATCTATGTGCCGCTCAACCCGCCCACATTCGACTTTGACCGTGAGACGCTCGAGGCAGCCTTCCGCGACAACGACCCCAAGGCCATCGTCCTGTGCAACCCTTCCAACCCTTGCGGCAAGGTCTTTACGCGCGAGGAGCTCACCTTTATCGCCGACCTGTGCAAAAAGTACGACGCGTACTGCATCACCGACGAAGTCTACGAGCACATCGTCTACGCGCCCCATGAGCACGTCTATATGGCCACGCTGCCCGGCATGTTCGAGCGAACCATCAGCTGCAGCTCGCTGTCTAAGACGTACTCCATCACTGGCTGGCGTCTGGGCTACACCATCGCCCCGGCCCAGATCACCGAGCGTATCAAGAAGGTCCACGACTTTCTCACCGTGGGTGCCGCCGCTCCCCTGCAGGAAGCCGTTGTCACCGCCCTCAACTTCGACGACAGCTATTACGATGAGGTCCTTAACCTCTATACCGCCAAACGCGACCTGTTCTGCCAGGGGCTCGATAGCATCGGTCTTGAGCATAACGTGCCACAGGGCGCCTACTACGTCATGATGGACATCTCTGAGTTTGGCTATGACAGCGACCTCGAATTCTGCGAGGACCTCGCATCCAAGGTGGGCGTGGGCGCCGTGCCCGGCTCGAGCTTCTTCCGCGAGCCCGTCAACCATCTGATTCGTTTCCACTTTGCCAAGCGGGACGAGACGCTTAACGCGGCACTGGAGAACCTCAAGTCGCTACGTGATAAAATCAAGCCGCGCGGGTAAGGACGGCCCGGCAACTAAAGCAACCAAAGAAGTCTCGCACCGCCCGCCGCGTTGCGAGGCTTCTTTTTATAGCGCTTTCTTAAATGGTTTAGAGCTCTATACTTTAGTCACGGAGCAACTCGTCCCAGAGAGAGGAATACTATGGCAGAACAGCAGCTTATCGGAGCGCTCGAGGCCGGCGGCACCAAGATGGTCTGCGCCACGGGCTATGCAGACGGTACGGTCCTGGAGCGCGAGCAGATCGCGACCACGACCCCGCAGGAGACCGTCGAGGCCGTCAACGCATGGTTTGCAGACAAGGGCATCGCCGCCCTGGGCATCGGCGCCTTTGGCCCCACCGCGGTCAACCCTGCCTCGCCCCAGTACGGCAAGATCTTGGAGACGCCCAAGACCGCATGGCGTTACTTTGACCTGCTGGGCACCATCCAAAACGAGCTCAAGGTCCCCTGCGGCTACGACACCGACGTCAACGTCGCCTGCCTGGGCGAGGTCACCTTTGGTTGCGCCCAGGGCCTCACCGATGTGGTCTACCTGACCATCGGCACCGGCGTGGGCGCCGGTGTGCTCTCGGGCGGCCAGCTCGTGCACGGCATGATGCATCCCGAGGCTGGCCACATCCTGGTCACGCGCGACCCGCGCGACACCATCGGCGAGCATAGCGCCTGCCCCTTCCACGACAACTGCCTCGAGGGTCTCATCGCAGGTCCCGGCGTCAAAAAGCGCTGGGATGGCAAGAGCGCCGGAGACATGGCCGATGACCCGGAGGCCATGGACCTGCTCGCCGGCTATCTGGCACAGGCACTCATGACCTACACGCTGTGCTACGCGCCGCAAAAGATCATCATCGGTGGCGGCGTGGCCGACCACACCCCCATCGTGCCGCTCGCACGCAAAAAGTGTGCCGAAATGCTCAACAGCTATATCGTCACGCCCGAGGTCAACGACATCGATAACTACATCGTCAACAACAGCCTCGAGGGCAAGCAGGGCATTATGGGCTGCCTGGCCCTGGGCGCACAGGCGCTTCAGTAACAGACGCACCCACGGGGCGTGGCGCGCCCAGCAAATCCGACCAATGGAACGACGCCACCACGCCTCATATAAGCCCTCAAATAAAAAAGGCCGCCTAGGACCAAACAATACGTCCTAGGCGGCCTTTTTGGCGCACATCAGCGACCGTAAGAGATATCGGAGCACAACGCCCGTTGCCGCTCCACAGCAGTCGATCATCACATCGGTGATCATGCCGGCGCGTCCCGGCACAAAGAGCTGAATCGTCTCGTCGATCGAGGGAATCAGCAGCAGGAACACCGCCGTGGGCAGCAGCACGTCAAAGGTGCGCCGGCCCTCAAAATCAAAGGCGTGCGTTGCCAGGATGCCGAGCACCATATACTCGGTAAAATGCGCGCACTTGCGAACAACGAAGTTGGTCACCCATTCATATGGAAGTCCCACGCCGTGCAGGAAACCGCGGACAGCTTCCATGACCGTTAGGCTCAGCGAGCCCGACCCCGAGCCGGGAACCAGCGAATTGCCCCAGATCAAGAGCGCCATCAGGCAGGTCACGACCGCCCATTTTCGATTGATCTTAACCATGCAGAAGTTATGCCTCCGCGCGGAGCGGCGCGAAGCTGGCGGTACCGCCCTCGATAACGCTCAGGTAGGCACGGCCCGTACGCTTGGCGGTAGAGGACTGCAGGCACTCGATCTCCTCCTCGAGGATCTGATTGACGCGCTCGTGACGACGGTTTTCCATAATGCCGGCGGCAATAGCCTCGGCCCGCTCGATGCTCTCGCGCGAGATACGGGCAGTATCCTCGGGGAACACAGCGCTGTGACGGCCGACATAGGCGGGGGCAGCAGGCTGAGGGGCAGCGACGGGAGCAGGCTCGTCAATCTCATCCAGAATCGCGGTGGCGGCGGCCCACATGTCCTCGTGGCCCGAGTAATCAGCCATGGGGACATCAACCTCGAGTGAGGCATCCGGAAGGTCGCCGGTGTCGATGCGATCTTGGGCATCAATCGATGCGGTGATGGCTGCAGGCTCATCGAGGTCATCGAAATCGATATCCGCGGCACCGGAGATGATAGGCATGCTGGCGAGGTTTACATTGTACGGCGCAGCCTCAGCCGCCTGCTGCTGGGCAGGAGCGCCCCACAGCGAGCTTTCGGCGGCACGGCGGGCGGCAACGGCCTCCTCGTCCGCGGCCATGGCTTCATCAACGTACGAATTGTCGGCAGAAGCGTTCGCGTCCGCCGAGGTAGCGCTGTAGGCGTTATTGGCTGCCGCGTTGGCGACGAGTGCCACGAAAGCCGCCGTGCTGCCCGCAGGGGCGGCCTGGGAGCCAGACACGGCGCGTGCCGCGGCGGCGATGTCGTCGCGATTGAAGGAGCCGGTCTGCCCGCCGTTGGTGAGCTCGTCGATGGCGACTTGATAGACGTCGCGCGAGTGTGCAGGGTCGCAGCTCACCGGCGAATCGTCGTCGAGCATACTGTCGATCATGGACCAAGCCTCGTCCTCGTCCATAGCATCTGCGGCTCGAGCGATGGTAGGGACACCATCATCGGCATGACGGCGCTGAAACGCACCAGTCAGGCCGGAAAGGAATGCCGAGGTAGACTGCTCCGCCTGAGCCTGAGAAGCAGAAGCCGCAGCGTAAGGAGTCGCATCCTGCTGCTGAGCTGGAATCGAGGCGGTCTTGAACTCGCTTTGATGCTGATTGAGATTGGCGGCACCGCCCATGGCATCGGGCTGGAACAGACGCTCTTCACGCTGCGCACGATACTCGGAGATACCCAGCGAGGCGGCATAGATACCCACGCCCGCCACCGCGCCCACGGCGAAGGGAACCGCACCCGCCACGACCGTCTCGTTCACAGACGAAAACGGCAGCGTCGCGGCATACATAACCACGGGAGCGGCAAGGCCGATCCCGCACGAAAGTCCGGCAAGGACTGCTCGTTGTGTTGCATCAGAAGAAGCCATGAGCTCTCCCCATCTTCCAGCACCCAAATCGCATCATTCAGTTGGCTGCGCGAGAGAAGATGAAGCGGGGCTATGCCCCAAAGCAACGGTATATGGTTCGTTTCATCTGCGTTTTCCGTCGCGAAGCTTAAAAGCTATTATGCGAAACCGCCCCGCCGATTGCAAGCGACGATGTCGGATTGAAACGGGAAACCTGCTGCTCGTCGGTCTTATGGTTAAAAATAAGCGCGGAGCGACGATATGAAAAAGGGCCGAGGCTCAATGCCCCGACCCTTTATCGAATTGATGACTATCGCTGCGCGTGGATGACAACCTAGAACGTCTGCTCGTAGTCGCTGTGCTTTTTGGCCGAACGCACCAGGAACTCTTGGTTGGTGTTGGTGCCCTTAAGACCCTTGATAAACGATGCGGCTGCGCGCTCGGTGTTGTTCATGCCGGCAAGAATGCGACGCAGGCCAAAAACAAACGGACGCATCTGCTCGTCGACCAACAGGTCCTCGTTACGCGTACCGGAGGCAACGGGGTCGATAGCCGGGAAGATGCGACGATCGGCCAGGTCGCGGTCGAGCTTAAGTTCCATGTTGCCGGTGCCCTTGAACTCCTCAAAGATGACCTCGTCCATCTTGGAACCGGTGTCGATGAGGGCAGAGGCCAGGATGGTGAGCGAGCCACCGTTCTCGATATTACGGGCTGCGCCCAGGAAGCGCTTGGGCGGATACAGGGCCGCCGAATCGACGCCGCCCGAAAGGATGCGGCCCGAGGCGGGCGCCGCCAAGTTGTAGGCGCGGGCAAGACGCGTGATGGAGTCGAGCACCACCACGACATCGCCGCCCAGCTCCACGATGCGCTTGGCGCGCTCGATGACGAGCTCTGCCACGCGAGTGTGGTTGTCGGCGGGCATATCGAAGGTCGAGGCCACGACCTCGCCCTTGATGGAACGCTGCATATCGGTGACCTCTTCGGGGCGCTCGTCGACGAGCAGGCAGATGAGGTGCACCTCGGGGTTGTTAATCGAGATAGACTGGCAGATCTTCTTGAGGATCGTGGTCTTGCCGGCCTTGGGCGGGGACACGATCAGGCCACGCTGACCCTTGCCGATCGGCGACACGATGTCGATGGCGCGACCGGTAATGGAGTCCTTGCCGTGCTCCATGCGCAGCGGCTCGTTGGGATAGACCGGGGTGAGGTCGCCGAACTTGGGGCGGTTGCGAATCTGCTCGGGGTCCAGACCGTTGACGGTCGTGATTTTGGCGAGGCCGGCGCGCTTGTCGCCGCCGCGCGAAGGACGCAGCGAGCCCTCGATGACGTCGCCCGTGCGCAGGCGCGCGGAGCGGATGAGGTAGGCGGGCACGAAGGCGTCGTCGTTGGACTTCATGTAGCCATGGGCATGGATGATACCGGAGCTGTCCGGACGAATCTGCAGGATGCCCTTGATGTCGCGGAAGCCCTCGGCCTTCGCGGCGGTGACGTAGATCTCCTCGACGAGCTCGGCTTTCTTCTTGCCGGTCGTCTCGATCTCGAGCTCCTTGGCCTTCTCGCGCAGCTCGGCGACCTTCATGGCCGCGAGCTCCTCGCGCGAAAGCGTGGGCTCGGTGGGAGCGGCATTACGCTCCTTGTTGCGCTGCTTGCGATCGCGCTGACGGTTGCGGCGGTCGTTGTTGCGCTCGTCCTTGCGCTCGTTGCGCTCGTCGTTACGCTTGTGCTGGCGACGGTTGGGGCGAGCGCCGTCTTCGGCCTCGGCGGGCGCGGCGCCATCGGTTGCGGCGGCGTCGGCATTGGCCGCAGCGGCGCCATTGGCCTCGGCGCCGGAATCGACCTGTACTTCGACATCAGCCTGCTGCTCGGACGCCTTGGCCTTAGCGGACTTCTTACGACCGCGCTTGGGCTTCTCGGACGCAGACTGTTCGACGTCTTGGGGCTCGGCGGCATCAGTCGATGCATCGGCGGTCGTCTCGGCGGAATCCTCGGACGCGCCCTTCTTGGCAGTCTTGGCCTTGGACGTGCGCTTAGCAGCGGTGCGACGGCTGCGACCGGGACGGAGGTCGGCGGGCTCGACATCGGCGGGAGCGGCCTCGGAAGTCGTAGCATCCTGGACGGGCGCGTCGGCGGCGGTTGCAGACTCGGCGGTCGCCGCAGCATCCCGAGCGGCTGCAGCTGCGGCTGCGGCCTTCTCTGCCTCGACGAAGGCCTTGGGCTTGCGACCGCGACGGTGCTGGCGCAAAGCCGGATCGACAACGGGAACTTCGCTGGCCTCGACAGGCGCAGCGGGCTCAACAGGCGATGTGCCCTCCCCTGCCGCGGAACGGACCGAAGCCTCAGTGAGCTCGGGGGTTACCTGATCGGCAACCTGCTCGGCCTTAGCAGCCGTGCGACGGCGTGTGCGCGGTACCGGCTTCTCGGTCGGCTGGTCGGCGGCAGGCGTCTCGGGCACAGACGGAGCTGCAAGCTCGGTCAGAGCCGCGGCCTCGCGCTCGGCAGCACGACGGCGGGCGCGCACCACCTGAGCCTCGCTAATCTGCGCCAACGCACGTGCCTGCGCGACCTCATCGGAAATCGGCGCCGAGGAGTCAGCTACAACGGTGCGCTTGGCGCGCGTCGTGCGCGTGGTACGGCGCTTGGGCTTGGTGACCTCCTCGCCGTCAGTGGCAGGCTTGACCGTGCGGCGCGTACGCTTGGGCTTTGCCGGAGCAGCCTCCTCACCAGTTGCAGGCACGGCCTTCTCAGCCGCTGAAGGCGTAGGCGTCGAAGCAGCCTTAGGCGTCTCAGGAGCCGAGGCTTGCGCAGGCGCCGCGACCTGGTCCAACGCAACCGGTGCAGCGGGAGCGGCTTGCGTCGTCGTTATTTCGTTTTCTTGCTGTTGATCAGACACAGTGTTTGCTCAACTTTCTTTTCAAGCCCTGTGATCACATGCTCCCTGCATAAACCTTCAGGGCGGCTAAACAGTCTAGCTCCGTCAAATACCGACGGACATCATTGATCTGTATCGAGATATTTGCGTCATATACGCAGCGTTAGTGTAACACAACCGCAACCACCTGCAACTTAGTCATTGAGGACGTTCTTAAACGACTAGTCGAAAGGGACAATCTTTGGTTTAACACCCACAAATCTGACTGCCTCCGCCAAAACTGTGGCGGTTTACTACGATGAATCGCTCAACCGCGATCACTCCGAAACTTGTTGAACTAAAACCGCAGGTAGATGCCTTGCACTTTTTTGCGAAAAGCCGGCGTAGTTGGAATTTCTCATTTATCGTAGTAAACCGGCATAGTTTCGTATTTCCAGCAGTTCCAAATTCGTCAATACGTCGGCGTTTGCAAAAAGCCCGACCTCCGTAGGAGATCGGGCTTTCAAGGTTCAGTTAAACCAAACCTGCACGGTCAAATGACCCGCAGATTACATCTGCTCGGGAGCGGAGACACCAACAAGGGTGAGCACCAGGGCGAGCGTCACGCGGACGGCATCGCAAGCGGCCAGACGGGCGCGCGAAAGCTCGGGGTCGACGGGACGGCCCTCGCTCGGCAAAACCTGGCAGGCAGCGTAGAAGCTGTGGAAGTCGCCGGCGAGTTCCTCGGCAAAGTGCGTCAGACGGAACGGGGCGCGGTCGCGAGCGCAGCTGGCGATGAGGTCGGTGAGCTCATTGAGCTTACGCGAAAGGGCGAGCTCGGTCGGGTCGGTCAGCAGCGAGTAATCGACGTTCTCACCGATGGCCTTGGCGGCGACGGCCTTCATGCCCATCTCGTCAGCCTGCTCGGGCGTAACGTCGGCGGCACGGCGCAGAATGGAGCACACGCGGGCGTGAGCGTACTGCACGTAGTACACCGGGTTGGAGTTGTCGCGCTTCTTGACGGCCTCGATATCGAAGTCGACCATCTGGTTGGAGCTCTTGGAGATGAGCGTGTAGCGAGCGGCATCGGAGCCGACCTCGTCGACGAGTTCCTGCAGGGTCACCATGGTGCCCTTGCGCTTGGACATACGGACGGGCTTGCCGTTACGCAGCAGGTTGACGAGCTGGCCCAGCAGAACCTCAAACTTGCCGGGGTAACCCAGAGCGTCGCAGACGCAGCGGACGCGCTCGATGTAGCCGTGGTGGTCGGCGCCCCAGATGTCGATGACGTGGTCGACGCGCTGGAACTTATCCCAGTGATAGGCAACGTCGGAGGCGAAGTAGGTGTACTCGCCGTCGGACTTGATCAGGACGCGGTCCTTGTCATCGCCCAGGTCGGTGGAGCGGAACCACAGGGCGCCGTCCTTGGTGTAGAGATAGCCCATCTTGTCGAGCTTCTCAAAAGCGCGGTCGACGGCGGAGGTGCCGGCGGTCTCGCCCTCGGTGTCCTTCACATACAGCGAGCGCTCGGAGAACCAACGATCGAAGTCGCAGTTGACGGCATGGCAAAGGTCGCGCATGTTGTCGACCATCTTTACATAGCCGCGCTCGCGGAAGCTCTCCATGCGCTCCTGCGGATCGGCGTTGACCCACTTATCGCCGTCGGTGCGCCAGAACTCGGCGGCCTCGTCGATGATGTAGTCGCCGCCGTAGGAGTCCTTGCCTAGGGTCTCGGCAAAGTTGTCCTGATACGGATGGGTCTCGGGATGCTCGTCGCTCTCGTCGGCAACAAAGGCGTCGCGGTCGGCGATCAGCAGCTTGTGAGCCTCGTCGATATCCACGCCCTGCTTGGCGATGATGTCGGCAAGCTGCATATAGCGCGTGCTGATGGAGTTGCCGAAGGTGTTCATCTGAGAGCCGTGGTCGTTGATGTAGAACTCACGCTGGATGTCGTAACCGGCGTGATCCATAACGCGGCAGAGCGAGTCGCCCAGCGCGGCCCAGCGGCCGTGGCCGATGTGCATGGGGCCGACGGGGTTGGCGGAAACGAACTCGACCTGGGTCTTCAGGCCACCACCGACGTTGGACTTAGCGAAGTCCATACCCTTCTCGCGAGCCTCGCCAAAGATGGCATTCTTGACGGCAACGGAGAGGTAGAAGTTGATGAAGCCGGGGCCTGCGATCTCGACCTTCTCGATCGCGGGGTCCTCGGGCATATGGGCAACGATGGCCTCGGCGATCTTGCGCGGGGCGCAGTGGGCCAGCTTGGCGGACTTCAGGGCCATGGTAGAGGTCCACTCGCCATGAGAAGTGTCAGCCGGTCGCTCGATAGCGCAATCGTCAAGTTCAAATGCGGAAAGGTCGCCGGCCTCCTGGGCCGCAGCAAGCGCAGCGCGTACCAGCTCTTCAATCTTCTCGGGCATAGATCCTCCTTGTGTTAAAGCCCCCGAGCTCTTGGTCACTCGTAGGGCAAAAGCCAGAGTTTGTAGCACTCTATCACAAGCGACGGGCACTGTCGCAGGGTAAAGCTAATAGATATTGCATATGCACAAAAATGACTACAGCTTGTATGGAGTCACTCAAAGATGCCGGTCTGCCTGCAGATTATGCAGGCGTTGAAAATGCATAAAGGTGTGAATGAGCTGCGTCTGTTATCGAATACTCTTACCTATCAGAGTTGTGTGCTTTTCCTGCATAAAGTAAGGGTTTGCGCACGTCAGCGTGGTATTCTAGACATACGTAAATTCGTATAAGTTGGAGGTAGCATGTTCTCAATCGGTCAACACGTCATTCATCCGGGCCAGGGAGTCTGCACCGTCGTCGGTTTTAGGGACGACACACCGCAGCCCATGCTGCTGCTCGAGACCAAGCAGGGACATGCGCAGACGATCCTCATGTACCCCGTGGCGCAGGCCGACCGTTTGCACGCCGCCATCTCGCAGCAAGATGCCGAGCACCTGCTGAGCCACTATGACGAGCTGGAGTGCGACACCTTTACCGAGCGCAACAGCTCGCTTGAGGAGACACACTTTAAGCAGCAGCTCAAGCTGGGCGCGCCCGAGACGGTCCGCGTGGCAAAGACCATGATGCACCGCATTCGCCAGGCCGAGGAAGCTGATAAAAAACCCAGCTCCTACTACATGCGCGTACTCAAGGAGGCCAAGCGCCGATCCATCGAGGAGTTCGCCGTGGCCTTGGGCGTCACCGAGGAGGACGCCGAAGCTCGCCTAGCCCAAGCCGCCCTCAACTAACCCATCCGCGCCAAAAACCACCACAAAGGGGACAGGCACCTTTGTGGTGGTTTTCTTGTTCTAGTAGTATTCATTCTTATCGATACCCACGAGCACAAGGAGTCTTTTATGGCAGAGCCGCTTACCGCCGGAATCACCCGCGACCGCGCGTTCGAACTGCTCAACGAGCATAACAAGGACCCGTTCCACATCACCCATGGCGAGACGGTCGAGGGCACTATGCGCTACTTTGCGCGCGAGTTCGACCCCGAGAACGAGGAGTTTTGGGGCATCGTCGGTCTGCTGCACGACCTGGATTGGGAGGAGCATGAGGACGATCCCGTGAACCACACTATCTATGCTGCGGAGATTCTTGAGGGCGAAGGTGCGTCTCCCGAGCTCATTCACGCCATCCAGACGCACACGTCGGACTTCAACACCTCGCTGCCCAAACCCGAGCTGCAGATGGAAAAGATCCTGTTTGCCTGCGATGAGCTCACCGGCCTGATCGGCGCTGCAGTCATCATGCGCCCGAGCAAGAGCGTTATGGACTTTACGACCAAGTCGCTCAAGAAGAAGTTCAAGGACAAGCGCTTTGCCGCCGGCTGCTCGCGCGACGTGATTTCGCAGGGCGCCGAGATGTTGGGCTGGGAGCTCCCCGAGCTCTTTGACCGCACCATCGCGGCCATGCAGTCCTTCGCCCCCGACCGCGATACCTTCCAGGCCTAACCGCCCACGCCACCTAAAACCACCACAAAGGGGACAGGCACCTTTGTGGTGGTTTTTGTTTGCGCGGGCGTTAGGGACGGACCTGGCCGGTGCCGCGGAGCTTGTATTTGTAGGTGGTGAGGGCCTCGGCGGCAAAGGGGCCACGGGCGTGGAGTTTTTGGGTCGAGATGCCGATCTCGGCACCCAGGCCAAACTCGCCGCCGTCAGTGAAGCGAGTGCTGGCGTTGGAGTACACGGCCGAGGCATCGACCGCATCCAGGAAGCGCTCGCAAGCATCCGTGTCCTCGGCAACGATGGCCTCGGAGTGCATCGTGCCGTAGCGGTTGATGTGTGCGATGGCCTCGTCCTCGCTCGCCACGACCTTCACGCTCATCTCGAGAGCCAGGTACTCGCGACCCCAGTCCTCCTCAGTCGCGGCGACGTAGTTGTCGCCCTCGGCAAGCCCAGCGTCGGCGCATGCGGCGCACGTAGCCTCGTCGCCGTGAATCAGCACGCCGTGGTCGCGCAGCACGACCACGACCGCCGGCAAAAACGAATCTGCCACGGCACGGTCGACCAGCAGCGACTCGGCGGCATTGCACACGCCTACGCGCTGAGTCTTGGCATTAACGATAATGTTGAGCGCCTTATCAAAGTCGGCGGATTCATGCACGTAGATGTGGCAGTTGCCCGTGCCCGTCTCGATCACCGGCACAAGCGACTCGCGCACGCAGCGCTGAATCAGGCCCGCACCTCCGCGCGGAATGAGCACGTCGACGATACCGCGGAGCTTCATGAACTCGCCGGTGGCTTCGCGATCGGTGGACTCAATCATCGAGACGGCCTCGCGCGGGAAGCCCTTGGCCTCGAGCGCATCGGCCAGCAGCTCGGCGATCATGGCACACGAGTGATAGGCCAGCGAGCCGCCGCGCAGAATGCAGGCGTTGCCGGTGCGGATGCAGATGCCCGCGGCGTCGGCCGTCACATTGGGGCGCGCCTCGTAGACCATGGCAACCAGACCCAACGGCACGCTCACGCGGGTCAGGTCCACACCGCTCGCAAGCACGCGGTGGTCGAGCACGCGGCCGACGGGATCGGGCAGCTCGGCGAGCTTCTCCAAACCGGCGGCCATGCCCTCGACGCGCTCAGGCGTCAGCAGCAGACGGTCGAGCAGACCGGCCGAAGTGCCCGCATCGCGCGCGGCGGACATATCGAGCTCGTTAGCGGCAACGATGGAGTCGACACCGTTGCGCAGTGCTGCGGCCATGGCGCGCACAGCCTCCTGACGCCGCTCATCGCTCGCCGTGGCAAGCGAGGCCGACGCTGCCTTGGCGGAAACGGCAAGATCGTGGACATACGTGGCTATATCGACCGACATGGGCGGCCCTTTCTCCTAGAAGTTTGCAACCATGGTAGCCGATTTGCGCATGGCCTCGCCCGCGGCGGTAGAATTGGTCAACCCGAAACACCGCAACGAACGGAAGACTCACATGGCCCTCATCACTTCGTACCACGTCCCCGGCCTTTATGTCGAGGACCACAGCATCGACGTCCCCCTTGACTGGCGCGGCCTGGAGCCGATGCTCCTGGCCGTCGGCAGCACCATGCGCCGCGGCGCTATGCCGGCACCAATCGCCGGCGCGCCCGAGAGCATCAAGCTCTTCTACCGCGTGGTTTGCGCGCCCGACCGCATCAACGACGATCTGCCGCTGCTCCTGTTTTTGCAGGGCGGCCCCGGCGGCGAGAGCCCGCGTCCGCTGTCGCCCACAAGCGACGGCTGGATCGAGGAGGCCGTCAAGCACTTCCGCGTCGTCCTGCCCGACCAGCGCGGCACCGGGCGCAGCAGCTGTGTAGACGGGCGCACGATTGCCGCACTGGGCGAGCGCGCGACGGCGGCCGACTCCGATGCCGCACGCTCGCAGGCTGACTTCCTCAAGCGCCACCTCGCCAGCTCCATCGTGCGCGATTTTGAGTACCTGCGTCTGGTGGGCTTTGGCGGCAAGCCCTGGGTCACGCTCGGCCAGAGCTACGGCGGCTTTTTGACGTTGAGTTATCTGTCGCTCTTCCCCGAAGGCGTGGCGGCGAGCTTTACCTGCGGCGGCATCCCCCACGTGCCGGCGAGCGCCAGCGAGGTCTACGCGCACACCTTCCCGCGCATGGCCGCCAAGACGCAGCAGTATTACGACCGCTACCCCGCCGACGTCGAGCGCGTGGCAGCCCTGGCCGATGCGCTCGAGGCACAGAAGCCCGTGCTGCCCGACGGCTCGCCGATGACGGTCGAGCGCCTACAGTTCATGGGCAGCGACTTTGGCATGAAGCCGAGCTTTGAGCGTATGCATTGGATTATCGATCACGCTTTTGTTGACGGCGACGGCACGCTGACCTGCGGCGCCTCGGTATCTGACAGCTTTTTGATGCGCGCCTTCGAGCGCACCAACACGCGCACGAATCCGCTGTACTGGACGCTGCAGGAGTTCATATACGCCGACGGCGACACTATGCCCATTGGTTGGGCCGCGGCCGAAGAGAAGGCACACCGCGCCGAGTTCGACACCCTCGCGCGCCCGCTCATGTTTACCGGCGAGGCCATGTTCCCGTGGATGTTCGAGCAGATGCCCGAGCTTAAGCCGTTTAAGCCCGCCATGGACCTGCTGATGGAAGACACCAGCTGGGACAAGATCTACGACCCGCAGCGCCTGGCCTGCAACGAGGTGCCGCTCCAGGCCGCGGTGTATTTCGACGACATGTACGTGGATTCGGGCCTGCAGCTCGATACGCTCAGCCGCGTGGGCAACTCGCATGCCTGGGTGACCAACGAGTTCGAGCACGACGGCCTGCACGGCAGCGTGGTGTTCAAGCACCTCTTCGACGAAGCCCTCAACCGCGGAGACCTGCGCCAGATCTTCTAGCAAAGGAGTGTCCCAAAGTGCCGGCACAAAGGGAACGTCCCCAAGTGCCGGCACGAAAAAGGCAGCGCTGCGGGAAACGATCCGCAGCGCTGTCTTTCTTTATGCAAATACGATCAAGTTATCCCTGTGTATCGCCGGCTTCTCGGCCAGGTCTGCCAGCAGGCGGTTGCTGGCAATCTGGTCTTGGCGACGACCGGCAGCAAGTTCCAGCACGTCCGAATCGGCCTCGGCGATACCGCGGGCGACGACCATACCGCTCGGATCGCACACATCGAGCACATCGCCCTCGGCAAACTGGCCATCGACCTCGCGAATACCCACCGCAAGCAAGGAAGAGCCACGGCTAACCAGCGCCTTCGCAGCACCATCATCAACCGTCACCGACCCATGTGCCTTGTCGCCCAGCGCGATCCACAGCTTGCGGGGCGCGATGTCCAGACGCTCCGCCGGCGGATCGAACAGCGTGCCCACGCTCTCGCCGCGGGCGAGGCGCACGAGCGCATCGGGCTCCTCGCCCGAGCAAATCACGCTCTGAATGCCCGCCGTCATCAGGATGCGGCTCGCGCGGATCTTGGTAATCATGCCGCCCGTGCCCACCGATGTGGAAGAATCGCCCGCCGAGGCAATAATCTTGGCATCGATCTTATGCACGACCGGGACAAACTCGGCCGTCGGATCCTCGTGCGGATTGGCGGTGTAGAGGCCGTCGATGTCCGAGAGCGTCACGCACAGGTCGGCGGAAACCAGGCAGCTCACGAGCGCCGCCAGCGTGTCGTTGTCGCCAAACTTGATCTCGTCGACGGTGACGGTGTCGTTTTCGTTGACGACCGGCACCACGCCCAGCTCCACCAGACGCAGCAGGGCGTCGCGCGCGTGCAGGTAGGACGTACGGCGCGCCGTGTCATGGCGCGTGAGCAGCACGAGCGAGGTGAGTAGGTCGCGCGCATGGAACTCCTCGTCGTAGGCCGACGAGATGATGCACTGGCCGGCCGAGGCGCAGGCCTGCAGGCTCGGCAGATCGCCAACCGGTTTGCGGTCGAAACCCAGAACGGGATAACCACAGGCAATGGCGCCGGAGCTCACCACGACCAAGCGCCAGCCGAGCTTGCGCAGGGCCGCAGCCTGATCGGCCAGGCCACCGATAAACGCGCGGTTGACCTTACCGTCGGCACCCACCACCGTGGACGAGCCGATCTTTACCACCATCGTTTTATAAGAAGTCGTCATACGTCAAACCAATCAACTGTTCAGCGAACGGGCGAACGGGCAAGCGAGAAAATGATCCGTTATCTTCCGTCGCATGCTGATCATTTTGCCCAGGGGAAAGCCGAGGCCGCGGCCATATTCTTGCGCACGAGCTCGTCGCGCACCTGGGCCAGGCCCTGTTCCATACCCACCACGTAGGTCTGCGGATACAGGAAGCGCTTGAAAGCCGCATCCAGATGATCGAGCGCCCAAACACAGCGCTCGCGCGCGTCCTGGATGCTCTCACGCGGAGCCACCGCACTGCCGTCGCGCACGATCGGCACCAGCAGCTCGCGATACTCAAGTTCGGACACGTCGGTCACCAGGGCGGCATCATTCACGGCCACGAGGGTATTGCCGCGCGCGGCGCCCTCCCCCGCCAGATGGTCCTCGTCGTAGATCATGTCGCAGACCGGGCCGCCAAAGCCGTCGTAATAACGGCGCACGCGCTGTACGCCCGGGATCGTGCGCTTATAGGGCTGCTCGGAGAGCTTGACCACCGGCGTCCACGGGTCGGCCTCGCTCGCACGGCGGGCGGAAAGCTTGTACACGCCGCCCAGCGCCGGCTGGTCGTAGCAGGTCGCGAGCTTGGTACCCACGCCAAAGCTATCGATGGGCGCGCCCTGGTCGAGCAGCGACTGAATCGTGTACTCGTCCAGGTCGTTGGACACCGAGATACCCACATAGGGCAGGCCCTCGGCATCAAAACGGCCGCGAACATACTTGGAGAGCTTGGCAAGGTCGCCGGAGTCGATGCGAATAGCCGACAGGCGCTCGCCCGCCGCCTCCATCTCCTTGGCAACCGTAATGGCATGCTCGCAGCCCTCGCGCACGTCATAGGTGTCGATGAGCAGCGTGCAGTTCTTGGGGCTCGACTTGGCAAAGGCGCGGAAGGCCTCGAGCTCGGAACCGAAGCTCATCACCCAGCTGTGCGCATGCGTGCCAAAGACGGGAATACCGTAGCGGCGGCCGGCGAGCACATTGGACGTAGAGGAGCAGCCGGCAACGTAGCTCGCGCGCGCAACAGCTAGGCCGCCATCGGGGCCCTGGGCACGGCGCAGGCCAAACTCCGCCACGGGGCGACCGTCAGCGGCGAGCACCACGCGCGCCGTCTTGGTGGCGACAAGCGTCTGGAACCCGACGATGTTGAGCAGCGCCGTCTCGAGCAGCTGGCACTCCAGCGCGGGGCCGGTGACGCGCACCATGGGCTCGCGCGGAAAGACGAGCTCGCCCTCGGGCACGGCGTCGATGTTTACATGCGCACGAAAATCGCGCAGATAGTCGAGGAATGCGGACTTAAACATCGCGCCGCCGGCCGGGGCCTCAAGCGATGCGAGGTAGTCGATATCCTCGGGCGTAAAGCGCAGGTTCTCGACCAGCTCGGGCAGCTCGGCGGTGCCGCACATGACGGCATAGGCGCTGCCAAAGGGATGGTCGCGGTAAAACGCGGTAAAGCAACCCTGCTCATTGGCCTTGCCGCTCTCCCACAGGCCCTGGGCCATAGTGAGCTCGTACAGATCGGTGAGCATTGCAATGTCGGTGGGATGCGAGATGTCGGTCAAAGCCATGGGGCGACCTTTCGGATGTGTGGTACAGAATTTGAGGGTTAGACGAGAGCAGAGGATGCGGACATAACGCCCGATGCAAATAGGTTAGAGCAGGCCCATGCTGGTCAGGATCGTGTAGCCCATAAAGATGACAAACGCGATGAGGGCAAGGACAATGATGATTTTTTGAGCCGGCGCCATGCCAGGGATCTCGTTCTCGCCCGTAGGTTCCTTGGAGGTAACCATGCGCTGGGCAAAGGTCATCTCGTCACGGCTCGGCTTGGGCTCGACGGACTTGGGACGAGCGGCCTTTTTAGGCTGAGGTTTGGGCGCGGCAGGTGCAGGCTTCGCAGCAGCGGGCTTGGGTGCGGGCGCGGGCTTGCGCTCGGATGCGGCGTTCGAGGCGACCTCCTCGGCCTTCGCACGCTCGGCGCGCAGGGCAGCCAGCTCCTCACGCTCGCGACGGGCCTCTTCCCGAGCCTCGCGGCGGGCCTTCTCAGCGCGGAGCTCTTCCAACTCAGCGCGCTCCTCGTCGGACAATGGTTGGGACTCAAGCTCGGCCATGGTATAGCCCTTTCTTTTAAAAAAAGCCGCCGACACAATGTCAGCGGCTTATCAAATCCAAGGGTGGAGACGAAGGGAGTCGAACCCTCGGCCTCTGCCATGCGACGGCAGCGCTCTCCCAACTGAGCTACGTCCCCAGGACAAGTCGATATTTTACCTACGGCTCGCCAACTGTCAACGCCCAATAACCAGTCTTTTTGGGGCGCGGCTATTTTGGCAACTTTTCGAACAGGCGATCCTCTCGATGATTTTTTATCCCCGTCCCAGAAAAATCATCGACGAACGCACTACTTTGCGCTGGTAAGAACACCGGTGGTGTCGAAGGCCGGGGTGAAGCTCTCGTCTACCGCGCCGCCCTCTTGCCAGAACATCGTCGTAAAACCCAGGTCGTCGGCATGGTCGAGCACCTGCTCGTACTCCTCACGCGTCACGGCGCGTGCCAGGTCGCCGCCCTGCTCGCGCATGAGCGCATTGGGCGTGTACTGGTTCATAACCGAGATCGGCACGTCGCCCACCGTCTGCCACACCAGGTCCAGCACGCGACACGAATCGTCTGCATGCCCCGGAAGCACCAGGTGGCGCACGATCATGCCACGCTTCATAAGCCCGTCCTCGTCCACCAACTCTCCCCCGCGGCGCTCGATCTCGCGCGCCATCTGGGCCAGACCCGACACGGCCACACGCGGGTAATCCTTTATATGGGAGAGCGACTGCGCAAGCCCGGCATCGGCATATTTAAAGTCGGTGAGCCACACATCGACCAGGTCGCCCAGCGCCGCCACGGCACTCGCGCGCTCGTAACCACTCGTGTTGTAGACGATTGGGATAACCAGTCCGTGCGCCCGTGCCGCGGCAATCGCGGCAGGCAACAGGTGCGCATAGTGCGTCGCCGTCACCAAATTGATGTTGTTGGCACCCTGGTCCTGCAGTTCCAGCATAATCTCGACCAGGCGCTCAGGCGAAATCTCAAGGCCAAAATTGCCGGTCGAGATCTCGTGGTTCTGGCAGTAGATACATTTGAGCGAGCAGCCGCTAAAGAAGATCGTGCCCGAACCGGCCTCGCCCGAGATAGGCGGCTCCTCCCACATATGAAGCGCGGCGCGGGCCACCTTGAGCGTGTCGTTAGCACCGCAGACGCCGTGCGCGCCCTCATCGCGCGCCGCACCGCAACGGCGCGGACACAAATGGCAGGCGGGCGAAAAAAGTTCGGTCAACGACGTCGGCATAAAACCATGCTCCAAAACAACGATTCAGCAGCTCAAACGTAAAGGGATCAACCCCACAGACGGCTCGAGCCCAAGGCGCCGTAATCGTCCGACACGATTTTTGTAATGTCAAGACTGGAATCGATAAAGTGCCGCTTTATGATGTAGGTATTCCGCCCCCCGCGGAGCAACTGGGTGAACCGTCGCGTTTATTTAGGGAGCCCACACAGTCGTACCTAGTACAGGTATCCTTCGTTGTTAAGGACGCTGGAACAGTCGATGAGGGCACCCACCTGTTTTAGGTGGGTTCATTTTCGTAACGTGGGGGGTGGTTTTCTTTTGCCGAAAATCACCATTACAGTCCATATGGATCCCCGCCGGCATCCCGACAAGCCATCGACAACATCCCAATATCTGGTAAGCGCGTGATTATCGCTGCGTGCAATTCCATGTACCCCCCTTGGTCGAGTATTATGGTTCGGCTATGCCCTTTGCGCATGGCGTTCTTCTGACCTTTTCCTTCGACGCTTGGCGGTTTTTAGATTCATGGCTTCATCCCCGAGCTACATACCGTACCTATGCGTGGCAGCGGCGGCCTTTATCACGACCTTCCTCGCGGTGCCCCTGGTCAAGCGCTTGGCAATTAAGCTCGATGCCGTCGACTATCCTTCTAAGCGCCGCATCAACACCAAGCCCATCCCGCGTTTGGGCGGAACGGCGGTGTTTTTGGGCCTGGTCGTCGCCTGCACTGTGCAAATCCTAGGCACCTGGTACCTAGGCTGGCCACCCGTCCTGGTGCCGCACCCGCGCCTTCACATTAGCTATCCCATGCTGGCGCTCTCCTTTACCGTCATCTTTGCGACCGGCGCTATCGACGACGTCTTCCAGCTCACGCCCAAGCAAAAGCTGGCCGGACAAGTCCTCGCCGCGCTTATCGCCTGTATCGGCGGCCTAAAAATCGGCGTCATCGTCAACCCGTTTGCCCCCGGCGAGATCATGCTCGGATGGCTCGCCTACCCCATCACCGTGATCTATCTGGTGGCATTCACCAACATCATTAACCTCATCGACGGCCTCGACGGCTTGGCCACGGGCATCTGCGGCATCGCGTCGTTCACCATGTTTTCGATGGCCGTTCTCTCGGGCCGCATCGACGCCGCCGCGCTCTCCATTGCGCTCTTTGGCGCCTGTCTGGCCTTTTTGCGCTACAACTTCAACCCCGCAAGCATCTTCTTGGGCGACTCGGGGTCGCTGCTTCTGGGCTTTGCGCTGGGCTCCATCTCGCTGCTCAACGTGAGCCGCACCGCCGCACTCACCTCGCTTATCATCCCGCTCATCGTTGCCGGCGTGCCCATCATCGACACGTTTAGCGCCATTGTGCGCCGCAAGCGCGCCCACATTAGCATCGGGCAGGCCGACAAGGGCCACATCCACCACCGCCTGATCCAAGAAGGCTACAACCAAAAACAGGCCGTGCTGCTCATCTATGCCTGGTGCATCATGCTTTCGGCCGGCGCCGCCGCGATTAACCAGGTCGAGGTGCCCAGGCGTGTGCTCATCTTTACCGTGCTCGCCATTGGCTCGGCTGCCTTCGCCAAGCACCTGCACCTGTTTGAACCCGTGCTGCGCCACCATTACAACAAGCGCACGCACGAGGACGAGCTGGTCACCCCCGACGACCCCGCTTTTAAGCAGGAGGAGCAGGCAGCCGAGGAGCGCAAAGAAGAGCGCCACCACAAGCTCTAGGGCAAGCTGCCGAGGATGTGCCAAGGCACCGTTGGCCAAGCGCGGCCGCGCCGCGCCCATCGCACAAGCCGCCCTTCTCCCGCCCCTCGTCTACTTACGTATCGCCCCCGTAATAAACGCGTTATCATCTTGAGCCATGAACATACGTTAGGAGCAATCATGCCAAACGAGAACAGCTACGAAGTCGCGCTGCAAAAGAGCAACGCCATTCGCGAGGGCCTGGCCAATACGCCCGAGAAGTTCACCATGCTCACCGGTGATCGCCCCACCGGCCGTCTGCACCTGGGCCACTACTTTGGCACCCTCAAGGGCCGCGTTGAGCTGCAGAACATGGGCGCCAAGACCAACGTGCTCATCGCCGACTACCAGGTCATCACCGACCGCGACACGACCGAGCACATCCAGGACAACGTGTACAACCTGTCTCTTATACACATCTGACGC
>URHQ01000004.1 GCA_900547655.1 uncultured Collinsella sp. | reverse complement strand
GGGTCAGCCCGTGGGAGGCCAGGGCGCCGCTGACCGGTGGACGGCACCGAGCCGTACGCTTGAACTGAGAAGGGGGAGGCCTCGCGGCCTCCCCCTTTTTGCGTTTACGGGGCGTAACTGACTCAATTACACCAGACGATCTTATCGTTTTTGGTATTGAGCCCTTATTTAAAGAAGATAAATCGAATAACAAGGGCAACTGCTATGGCCACAATGATCAAAAGCAGGATTGTCAGTCGATGCTGCTTGCGTCGTTTACTTGTCGAAACGAAGATTGATTTTCCCTGTTTTGGCGTTTCGAGATAGCGAGCCGAATGCGTCAAGGTTTGCTTTGGTCGAGGACCTCTTTGTTGATGAGTGGCGAATGCTTTCATCGGCTCATCACTAGCTGCGCTGTTTTTAGATAATGGTGCGTCTTTCAGATATACAGGGTCTCCCGAGGCGACGCCCATATGTTTACGTCCCGTTTGGGCATCCTCGAGCGTTTGATATCGATTTCTCGTCACATACTCGGGCTCCGGATCATTAATGGGCTCTTGCGAGATGTGGGGGCGATGGAACCGTGGCGGCTGCGTAGAAGTATCTTCCCCCTGCGTCGGCATAAACATATTGTTCTGGTTTTGGTCGTCCATGATGCCCTTTAGCTCGTTACCAACAACGTGTACGCGCTCATTGTAAGCCCCTTGTTATTTGTAGCTGCGAACATACTCGTTATTTAAGCTCTGGTTCAAAGAACCTTAACCTTACTAAAACCTGAGTCATACATACTTAGATATGCTTATAGTACTGGACTCAAAAAACTTTATAGTCGATGTATATATGAGCACTGGGTGGGCATATATAAGAGCGTCAAAAGAAGTCCCTGCCATCTGGAAGATGGCTCGGCAGTCCCTAAAAGGAGTGGTAGTCATGGCAAGCATGGTTCCTTATCGTTCGGTCTTTGGTGTTCGTCCCTCTGCTAGCTCGTTGTTTGATCTCTTTGATGATATGACCGATCTGGCAAACAACTCGATTGCCTCCAAGGCTTTTCCCGTCGATGTTGAGGACAAGGGCGACGGGTACGAGGTCAAGGCTTATTTGACCGGCGTCGCCAAGGATGACATCGATGTTGAGCTCAATGAGGGTCGTCTTTCCATTAGCGTGAATGTCGAGGAGAACGAGGAGAACGAGGGCAAGAACTTCCTGCAGAAGGAGTTTAGCTCTTACAGCGCGACGCGCGGTGTGTACCTGAAGGATGCTTCGAGCGAGGGCCTTTCTGCAAAGTACGCCGACGGCATCCTTACCGTTACGGTTCCTAAGATTGTCGAGAAGAAGAACGTTACGAAGATTTCCATCGACTAATGCTATCGGCTATTAGCATCGGTGCCTGCGTTAAGGGGGCTGGGAAGTGATTCCCGGCCCCCTTTTCTATTTGAGACGGCCTATTGAATGGTCATGGGCCGATATTGCCCGGCGGGACGTATTGTGAGTTTACGCAGCCCCTCAACGCGTGTGGCGGTGCTGCCAAGCTCGTTGTCGAGTGTTGCCCCAAGTGAGTTTGCGTAGCTTTTGACGGTAAGACTTGGGCGATTGTTGTCTTGGCTAATGTGTATCGCGATAAGCTGGTCGGTGCGATCTGTTACCAGCGCGCGTGCGGCATCGGCGGCCTGATCGTTGGAGAGATGCCCCTTTGCAGACAGGATACGTTCCTTAAGAAAGCGAGGATAGTCTCCTTGACGCAGCATGGCTACATCGTGGTTGCTTTCGAGTGCGAGAATTCGACAATCCTTGAGCGTATCGATGGCAGGTTTCGATAACTCGCCGGTGTCGGTGGCAAAGCCAACCGAATCGCCCTGAGCGTCAAAACGGTAGCCGACGGGATTGACGACGTCGTGGGATGTCGAATACGTTTGAATGCGGACTCCGACAATAGAGAGGGTGTCACCTGGGTCGAATTCTTCAACAGGCAGATGTGCGAGGCTTTCTTTTGATGTGAGCGTGCCTCTACTGGAAAAGATCGGGCCATTCCAATGCTTACACCATACCTCAAGCCCCTTGATGTGGTCGCTGTGCTCATGGGTGACAACAAGGGCGGACACGTCGTCTGCCGTAAGGCCGAGCTCCGCCATGCGTTTGAGCGTTTCGCGACGAGACAGTCCGTCATCGATCATAATGAGCCCCTGCGGGCCCTCGATGAGTGCGCAGTTGCCTTTAGAGCCACTGCCGAGGATATGAAGGCGTAGACGAGACATAAGATTCCAAAGGATACAATGGGTGCGGACGAATAGAGGAGGAAGCGGATGCCAACGGTATCACAGCATTACGGACACCATGCCGCGCCTGGGGCAGTCGTTGAGGCCCGGACGAGGCAGCAGGCTGCTCCTGTCGTGCTCATGGTATCAGGCGGTGCGGACTCGACGGCACTGCTTCTTATGGCGTGCACATCAAAGCTGGATATCCAAGACGGACGCGGTGTTGCCCCCATTGCTCGCGAGCGCCTGCATGTGCTGCATGTAAACCATCATATGCGCGGCAAGGCGTCCGATGGCGACGAGGCCTTTGTGCGTGAGCTCTGCGCGAAATATGGTTTACCGCTGTGCGTGGAGCACGCTTATTTTGATGGGGAGTCGGGCAATATTGAGGCCGCGGCCCGCGAAGTGCGCTATGCCGCGGCGCGGAGGTATGTTCGCGAGCTCTGCGCCCAGACGGGGGCACCGCGAACGGCGGCTCGTATCTGCACCGCGCACACGTCTTCGGATCGCGCGGAAACGTTTTTGATGAACGCGATTAAGGGTTCGGGGCCCGCTGGCCTATCGAGCATTCCTCGCCGGAGGAATATCGTGGTACGTCCCTTGCTCGACCTAACTCATGGCGAGCTCGTGGGCTATCTACAGGTACATGGTCAGCCGTGGCGTGAAGACGAGAGCAATGAGGATATCTCGTATCTGCGAAACTACGTGCGCCATCGAGTAATGCCAGTGGTGGTGCAGCGCAACGCGAGCGTCTGCAAGACGATTGGCGCCGCCTGCGAGATCTTAGGCGATGAGGACGCGTTTTTGTCTCAGCTTTCGGCACAGGCGTTTCGAAGCTGTTTGCGCAAAGAGGCAGCGGGTGCGCTGGTGCTCGATGCCAGGCGCCTGGCTGCGGCCGAGGTGGTAATCGCGCGGCGCATCGTGCGACTGGCGATTAAGCGCATCGATCCGGACGCTCGTCCCGAGATGCGACATGTGGAGCGAGTCCTTTCCTGCGTTGCCGAGGGCACCGGCTCGGTCACGCTTCCGGCGGGGATTGACGCACGCATTGAGTTTGGCATGCTGGCGTTTAAGGCGCCGGCGGCTCGCGAGGGCCTGGTCGCGGACTGGGTTACCGTACCCGGTCGTTTGCCGTTGGGCGGGGGACGTATGCTTTTCACAGAACCGATGGCTGTTGAGCCGGGATGCGATATCGTGCGCCGCGCCCGTGAGCTTGCGGCTGCCGGGGAAGTGACAGCTTTGGTAGACGCGGCTGCCCTGGGTTTTGCCGACAGCGATAGTGAGCGGATCCTGGCGGGCTCGCGTGGCGAGATCCCTGCCGAGGCGCGATTGGCGCGCCTGTGGGTGGACGGTCCCGCGCCGGGAGACGTGATGTGCCCGTTAGGGATGAGTGGCCGAAGCAAGAAAGTATCCGATTTGCTAGGTGAGGCTCGCATTCCCGTTTCCGAGCGCGCCGGCGTGCCCATGGTGAGGACGGCGCCGGGGGGTGCCGTGGTGTGGGTCGCCGGAGTTCGCGCGGACGAGCGTTTTAAGTGCACGGCCGCAACGCGCGTGGCATATCTGCTCCGCGTGGTCGATGCGGAATAGCGTCCCACGCCTGCTATTCTGTGCGACGTTGACGGTATTCCCGCGCTGATGGCGCACGGGCTGGTAAATTTACCCCGTGCGCTGCTAGAATGTGTAGTTCGCGTCCATACGGCGGTGTGTGGGCGATAAGCACAAGAAAGGGTTGTCATGGCTTCTCAACATCCGGATATCGAGAAGGTTCTGTTCACGCAGGAGGATATCGACGGTATCGTCTCTCGCCTGGGCGAGGAGATTACGCGCGACTACGCGGGTAAGGATCTGGTGCTGATTGCGGTCCTGCGCGGCGCCGTGGTCTTTATGGGCGACCTGATGCGTAAGATCGAGCTGCCGACCAACATCGATTTCATGGCTGTTTCGAGCTACGGCGACGGTGTGAAGTCCTCGGGTATCGTGCGTATCATTAAGGACCTGGATATCGACATCCGCGGTCGCGACGTGCTGATCGTCGAGGACATTCTGGACTCGGGCCTGACGCTCAAGTATCTGATGAAGAACCTCGAGAGCCGCAAGCCCGCTTCTCTGGAGGTCGCCGCCTTCCTGTGGAAGGACGTTGAGGACCGCGTCTCGGCCATCACGCCCAAGTATGTTGGAACCCATTGCCCCGATGCCTTTGTGGTGGGCTACGGCCTCGACTATGCCGAGCGCTATCGCAACCTTCCGTATCTGGGCATTTTGAAACCGGAGGTTTATTCGTAAGATGCCCGACGACCGTAACGACAACAATTCCCAGACTCCCCGGGACCCAAAGATCCCGGGGATGCCCGGAGGCAAGAAGCCCACGCGTACGGGCTGGCTGTATTTTCTTTTGGCTTGCGCGCTTCTGGGCTATGCCTTCTTTAATATGGGTTCCGGCTTTGCCAGCTCCAGCAATACCGTTAAGCTCGCGACGAGCGAGATGGTCAGCGCCATCAAGCAGGATCGCGTCGAAGATCTGACCTATACGGTTCAAGACGGAAGCGTGACGGGTCATTACTGGAAGACAAAAAAGGACAAGGGCGATACGAGCGAGCTCAAGAGCTTCTCTTCGACCTATGTCGGCTCCGATTCGCTTGCCGAGCTCATGGCGGAGCACCCCGATACCAAGTACATCGTCAACACCAACGATCCCGATTTTTGGGGCGACTTGGCAATGAGTGTGCTTCCGACGATCGCCCTTATCGCCATCATGTTCTACTTTATGCGCCAGATGATGGGCGCCAACAACAGGAACATGCAGTTTGGCAAGACCAACGCCAAGACCAACGAGGCCACACGCCCCAAGGTCAAGTTTGAAGACGTTGCCGGAGTGGACGAGGCAGTCGAGGAGCTCGAGGAGATCCGTGACTTTTTGAGCGATCCGGATCGCTATCGCAAGCTGGGCGCCAAGATCCCGCGTGGCGTGTTGCTGGTTGGCCCTCCGGGCACCGGTAAAACGCTGCTGGCCAAGGCCGTTGCCGGCGAGGCGGGCGTGCCGTTCTTTAGCATCTCGGGTTCCGACTTTGTCGAGATGTTCGTAGGTGTCGGCGCCAGCCGTGTGCGTGACCTCTTTAAGGAGGCCAAGTCCCAGGCCCCGTCGATCATCTTCATCGATGAGATCGATGCCGTGGGACGTCAGCGCGGAGCTGGCTTGGGCGGCGGTCACGACGAGCGCGAGCAGACGCTCAACCAGCTGCTGGTCGAGATGGACGGTTTTGAGGAGAGCGAGTCGGTCATCCTGATCGCTGCGACCAACCGTCCTGACATCCTGGATCCGGCATTGCTGCGTCCCGGCCGTTTTGACCGTCAGGTTACGGTCGACCGTCCGGATGTGAAGGGCCGCGAGCAGATCTTGCGCGTGCATGCCGAGAACAAGCCGATGGACGAGGACGTTAAGTTTGAGAAACTCGCCCAGATGACCGTTGGCTTTACTGGCGCCGATTTGGCGAACCTGCTCAACGAGTCTGCGCTGCTGGCTGCCCGCCGCCATCGTTCCGTGATCTCGATGGACGAGGTCGAGGAATCGATGGAGCGTGTGATTGCCGGACCGCAGCGCAAGGGTCGCGTGATGACCGAGGCCGAGCGCACCACGATTGCCTACCACGAGAGCGGTCACGCTTTGGTGGGCCACATCCTGGAGCACTCCGATCCGGTCCACAAGATCTCGATCGTCAGCCGCGGTCAGGCTCTGGGCTACACGCTGCAGCTTCCGCAGGAGGACCACTTCCTCAAGACCAAGAACGAGATGCTCGACGAGCTCGCCGTGTTCTTGGGCGGTCGCGTTGCCGAGGAGCTCATGTGCGATGACATTACGTCGGGCGCGAGCAACGATCTGGAGCGCGCAACCAAGATGGCGCGCGAGATGGTCACGCGCTTGGGCATGAGCGAGGAGCTGGGCACGCAAGTGTTTGGCGAGGCGCAACATCAGGTGTTCCTTGGTCGCGATTACGCCGATCACCAGGATTACTCCGAGGAGACGGCGCGCCGCATCGATATCGAGGTTCAGCGCATTATGCGTGAGGCCCATCGTCGTGCGGTCGAGATCCTGGACGCCCGTCGCGATCAGCTCGATCTGATGGCGAAGGTGCTGCTTGAGCGCGAGACCGTCGAAGGCGACGCCGTGAACGCCCTGCTCGACAACGAGTGGGATGCCTACCTTGAGCGCGAGGGTGATATCCTGGCGGCCAAGGAGGAGCGCAATGCCAAGGCGGCCGGCATGCCGACCAAGAAGCGCGCGCCTCGTATGAGCGAGGAGGAGCTGGCGGCTGATGCCGCGGCCTTTGCGCAGGCGGCCATGCAGGAGGATGCCGAAGCCGCATCCGATGGTGCTGACGATGACCATGCCGTCAATGCCGGTGCCGACACCGACGCCGACAAATAGTCCTTGTAACAAAAGCCTCCGCGGGGAAACCTGTGGAGGCTTTTTCTTTTGAGCGATATGGGGCCGTCTGTTGATTGGGGACAGACTTAAATGAGCGTTTTCACGCATTTAAGTCTGTCCCCAATCAACATTGCTGCGGCACTTTGCTCGGCTAAAGCGTACAATAGCGCCTATGCGAAAGGGGAACAGATGATCAACGAAACCATGTATGCTCGCGGTGCGGAAAGCTCCATCATCCGCGAAATTTTTAGCTATGGCCTTGAGCGCAAGGCGCAGATCGGTGCGGAAAACGTATTCGATTTTTCGCTGGGCAACCCGAGCGTTCCGGCGCCCGCTGCCGTGGCGGAGTCCATTAAGAAGGCCTTGGAGCTGCCGAGTGACCAGCTGCACGGTTATACGCCCGCTCCGGGCCTGCCGCAATGTAGAGCGGCCGTCGCCGAATCGCTCAACCGCCGCTTTGGTACGAGTTATGAGGGTAAGGACGTCTTTATGACGGTGGGCGCTGCAGCTTCGCTCGCCTGTACGCTCAATGCCGTTACGAACCCGGGTGACGAGGTCATCGTTATCGCCCCGTACTTCCCGGAGTATCGCGTGTGGATTGAGAAGGCCGGCTGTACGTGTGTCGAGGCGCTCGCCGATGAAGATACGTTCCAGCTGAGCGTGGATAACGTGCGCAAGGCTATTACCGACAAGACGGCAGCTGTCATCATCGACTCGCCCAACAACCCGACCGGTGCTGTGTATACGCGCGATACGCTGACGCGACTGGCCAATGTTTTA
This sequence comes from uncultured Collinsella sp., assembly GCA_900547655.1. GTDB lineage: Bacteria > Actinomycetota > Coriobacteriia > Coriobacteriales > Coriobacteriaceae > Collinsella. The sequence goes on along the minus strand of URHQ01000004.1, from coordinate 40,271 downwards.
CGCGAGGTCAACGCCAAGCGCGATTCCGAGAACCCGATTATGCTCATCTCGGATGAGCCGTATCGCGAGATTGTCTATGGCGCCGAGGTGCCTTGGGTGCCTTCGATCTACGAGCACACCATCGTGTGCTACTCGTATTCCAAGTCGCTGTCGCTGCCGGGCGAGCGCGTGGGGTGGATCCTGGTTCCCAACACCAATCCGCAGGCTGCGCGTCTGATGCCGGCTGTTGCCGGTGCCGCCCGTACGCTGGGCTTCGTGTGCGCACCGGCGCTCTTCCAGCGCGTAATTATCGACTGCATCGATGAGCCGAGTGACGTTGAGGCCTACGCACGCAACCGCACGGCGCTTACCGATGCATTGGCGGAGTACGGCTACACGTATGTTGAGCCGGATGGCGCGTTCTACCTATGGGTGAAAGCGCTGGAGCCCGATGCGAACGCCTTCTGCGAGTGCGCGAAGAAGTACGAACTGCTCGCAGTACCCTCGGACAGCTTTGGCATGCCGGGCTGGTTCCGCTTGGGCTACTGCGTGAGTTATGAGACGATTATCAATTCGCTACCCGCTTGGAAACAGTTGGCGGACGAGTATCGTTAAAAGTAAAGCGCTCTGCCTACAATGTTTTACGTGAAACGGGGTTTGGTGTTAAGCCGGACCCCGTTGTCATGAACGTTGTGTCATTGGGATGGAGTGGTTTTACGACTATCGAAGGCTATGCGTACAATGAATATAAGCGACGGCCGTGCCAGATAAGGAGACCCGATGCCCTACCTGCTTTCTTGTGATATCCATACTCATACGATGTTCTCTGCGCATGCGTATTCAACCATCGAGGAGAACGTATATTGGGCGGCAGAGCGCGGCCTTCAGGTGCTCGGTTCCGCCGATCATTTAAGCTCGATGGTTACGCCTTGCCCCAATGACCTGCGCAGTTTCCAGTTCTTTATTAACCAGGATATCTGGCCGCGCATTTGGAGCGGCGTGCTAGTGCTTCGTGGTGCCGAGGCCGATATCGTTTCGCTGGACGGAAGCCTGTTTGGCGAGGACACTCCTGTCACGCTCGATATCGCCGGCGATTCGTACAGCCGTCAGCATTCACTGTTCGATTTGGTTACGCGTAATTTGGATTATTTGGTTGCAAGCGTGCATAATCCGCAGATTGCTGAGGGCGCGACGCTGGCCCAGGCGACTGAGATGTATATCAATGCCTTGGAACACCCCAAGGTGTTCATGCTGGGTCACACGGGGCGTTCAGGCGTGCCGTTCGATATCGACGAGGTGCTGTTGGCGGCTAAGGCCAAGCACAAGATTATCGAGATCAACAACCATAGTCTTGAACACGGTGTCGACACTGAGCATTGGGCCGCATGCCGCAAGATCGCCGAGCGCTGCGCCGAGCTGGGCGTGGGCATTGGCGTGTCGACCGATGCCCACATTGGCATGGCCATTGGCAAGCTCGATCACGCGCGTAAGATGCTCGACGAGATTCACTTCCCGCTGGATTTGATCGTGACGCGCGACCGCGAGACGCTGCTGCGCGAGATGGCGGCAGCCGGCGTGTGCGACCTGCGCAAGGGGATGTAGCGGAATTTATAAACCAAGCGAAGGGGGCGGCCCAGACGGGTCGCCCCCTTTCTTGTCCCAAAAATCTACTGAGGTTGGTTAGCGGCGTTCGAGGACCGCTACGGTTTCGGTGTGGTCGGTGTGAGGGAACATGTCGACCGGCGTGATCTTGAGCAGGCGATAGCCTCCGTCGAGGAGCTGATGCAGGTCGCGCTCTTGAGTCACGGGGTTGCAGCTGATATAGGTGATGCGGCGCGGCTTAAGCGCGCAGGCAGCTTCGAGGAACTCGGGGGTAGAGCCGGCGCGCGGCGGATCGATGGAAAGGACATCGACCCGCTCGTTGTTGTCGGCGGCATCTAGGATGTAGTCGGTGGCATCGTCGGCCATAAACCAAGCGCTGCGGGTGAGGCCGTTGAGCTCGGCATTGCGACGTGCGTCGGCAATGCCCGCCGGGTTGCGCTCCACGCCGAGCAGCATAATGCCGATGCCCTTGTCCTGGGCGGCTTTGGCTGCGCACAGGCCGATAGTTCCGCTACCGCAATAGGCATCCATGAGCACATCGCCCTGGTGCAAATCCATGCCGCCGATAGCGAGCTGATAGAGCAGCTCGGTCTGTTGCGGGTTGGTCTGATAAAACGCGGTGGGGGAGATGTCGAATTCGCAGCCGAGCAGCTGGTCGCGCATGCATTCGGCGCCATACACGATGCGGGTTTCCTCGCCGAGGATGGCGTTGCCGGGGCGTCCGTTGATGTTTTGGGCAACGGTGACGATATGCGGATCGAGTGCGGCGACAGCCTCAAAGAACTCCTGCGCATGCGGTAAGTCACGCTGGGCGGTCACGAGCGTAACCATGACCTGGTCGGTACGCCAGCCGCAGCGGACGACGGCATAGCGAAGCAAACCAAGATGCTTGTCCTCGTTAAAGGCGGGAATATGCAGCCGCTCAGCCTCACGCGCGATGCCGTTAAGAATCTGACGAGCGCCCGGTGCCTCAACGGGGCATTCGGGAACAGCAACGATTCTGTGCGTGCCGCGCTCAAAAAAGCCGCAGCGGACAGCGCCCTCTTTGCCGGGGGCAAAGGGAGTGGCGGCCTTATGGCGAAAACCGCGCGGCGCAGGATATTTGCCCGGGTCGCCCAGGGTGACGCCCATACCGCGAATGGGGTCGACGCTAATACCCTCGCGCTCGCAAAGAGCAGCAAAAAGCTCCTCCATGGAGGCCTGCTTGGCTGCCAACTGCTTCTTATAGGGACGATTGAGCGCCGTGCACCCACCGCAAGCTTTCATGATCGAACAGGGAGACTTGGGGTCCACAGCCTTACGCGCAGACGAAACCGGATCTTTATGCGAGCGCTTGGAACGAGTCTGAGGCGCTTTATCCCCGCCTCGACGAGAGTCAGAACGCTTGGCCTTAGCCCTGCTCTTGGCCGATTTGCTTTTTGCAGCTTTAGAAGACTTGGATTTCGTAGAAGATTTCTCCTCCTTCGACCCCTCAGCCGCCTCCACCAAAGCACGACGAGCCCTACGCTCCGCACGAGATTCTGCCATGAATTAACCCCACTAATTTACAAATTGAAATCTGAAAGCATTGTACCGTGCCAAGTTAGCAGACGATATGCAAGCGCCCATTTCATGTCAGTGATAAGTCCAACGATGTTTGCCCGGCGTGGGCGGGGAGCGGCGCGCAATTAAGTTTATCGCGAGTTCCGCACGCAAAGGAAAGCACTTAATGTGCTTTCCGTCTTGCGTAGGACTGTAGAGCAGGAAACTTAATTACGCGCCGCTCCCCGCCCACGCCGGGCAAACCATCCCTTGTACTTTATCAAGGTAGAGTGTATGATTCTGAACGTTACATGACTCACTTTACTTAACTAAAGTGCCACCAAGGGGGAATACCATGAATACCGATATGTCTCGTCGTCAGTTTGTTGGTCTAGCCGGCTCGCTTGCCACGGTGCTTGGCCTTGGTCTTGTCGGCTGCGGCGGTGGTGCCGGCAAGGGCTCCGCTGCAGGCTCTGCCGCGGCCAAGGATGTGAAGGGTGCTGCGGAGTCCAAGAAGCTCGTGGTGGGCTTTGATAAGTCCTATCCTCCGTACGGCTTTGTGGGCGACGATGGCGAGTACACCGGCTTTGATCTCGATCTGGCCAAGGCTGTTGCCGATAAGCAGGGCTGGGAGGTCAAATACGAGGCCATCGACTGGGACGCCAAGGATACGCTGCTCAACTCGGGCGCCATCAACTGCATCTGGAACGGCTTTACCATGGAGGGCCGTGAGGATGACTATACGTTCTCCGAGCCGTACATGCTCAACGAGCAGGTGCTGGTGGTAAAGAAGGATGCGGGCATCAAGAGCTGGGACGATCTTGCCGGCAAGACCGTGATCACCCAGACCGATTCCGCTGCGCAGGATGTGCTCGAGGGCGACCAGAAGGATCTGGCCGCGACGTTCGCCACGCTCGACACCATCGGCGACTACAACACGGCCTTTATGCAGCTCGAGAGCGGCGCGGTCGATGCCGTGGCTTGCGACCTTTCGATTGCCCAGTATCAGCTTGCCGCCAAGCCCGATGCCTATACGCAGCTTGATGAGCCGCTGTCCAGCGAGCACTACGCTGTCGGCTTTAAGAAGGGCGACACCAAGTCGGCCGATGCCGTGACCGAGTCGCTCAAGGCACTCTACGAGGACGGCACGGTTAAGGACCTGTGCGACAAGTATTCAAGCTATGGTCTATCTTTCGATAATTGGGTGCTCAAGTAATGTCTATTCAGGTCATGATGCAGATGCTTGGCCAGGGATTCTTGGTCAGTTTGCAGTTGTTTGTGCTGACACTGCTGGGGTCGATTCCGCTGGGAATCCCCGTGGCGTTTATGCGCATGAGCAAAATCGCGCCGCTCCGCTGGATTGCGCGCATCTATATCTCGGTCATGCGTGGCACGCCGCTCATGCTGCAGATGTTTGCCATCTACTTTGCCCCGTACTACGTGTTTGGCATTTCGCTCACGCCCGATTCCAAGTGGACGGCGTGCGTCGTAGCGTTCATCATCAACTACGCCGGTTACTTTGCCGAGATCTATCGCTCGGGCCTGCAGTCCATTCCGCGCGGTCAATACGAGGCAGCCGAGGTACTGGGCTATTCGCGCATGCAGACGTTTCTGTATATCGTGATGCCGCAGGTTGCCAAGCGCATTTTGCCGGCGATGGGCAACGAGATCATCACGCTGGTCAAGGATACGTCGCTGGCGTTTGCCATCGGCGTGGGCGAGATGTTCTCGACGGCCAAGGCGCTGGTCGCCTCGCAGGTGAGCATGGTGCCGTTTGCGATCGCGGCGCTGATTTACTGGGTCTTTAACTTTGTGGTCGAGATGCTGCTGGGCGCCGCCGAAAAGAAGCTGGACTACTATCATGACTAACTCAGTGATGAAAATCGAAAGCGCGCGCAAGGCGTTTGGCGGCAATGAGGTGCTCAAGGATATCTCGCTCGAGGTAAAGCGTGGCGAGGTCGTGGCGATTATCGGGCCTTCGGGTGGCGGCAAGTCCACGCTGCTGCGCTGTGCCACGCTGCTCGAGACACTCGACGGAGGCTCGCTCTCGTTTGGCGACCTTGCCGTCGCGACGGATGCGGGTTCGGGCGCAGTCTATGCGAAGGGCGATGTGCCCAAGCGGGCACGCTCGCGATTCGGCCTGGTGTTCCAAAATTACAACCTGTTCCCGCACTATACCGTGATGAAAAACATCATCGACGCGCCGATCCGCGTGCTTAAGCGCCCGCGCGAGCAGGCGGAAGCTCGTGCGGGCGAGTTGATCGCGCAGATGGGGCTTACGGGCAACGAGAACAAGGTGCCATGTGAGCTTTCGGGTGGCCAGCAACAGCGCGTGAGTATCGCCCGCGCCTTGGCGCTCGATCCGGAGATCCTGTTCTTTGACGAGCCGACCTCGGCACTCGATCCCGAGCTGACGGCCGAGGTGCTGCGTGTCATTAAAGACCTTGCCGCGCAGAATATGACGATGGTGATTGTGACCCACGCAATGCAGTTTGCGCGCGATGTTGCCGACCGCGTGGTCTTTATGGATGGCGGCCGCATTGTCGAGGAGGGTCCTGCCGAGCAGGTCATCGACCATCCGAGTGAGCAGCGCACCCGTGAGTTCTTGAGCCGTATCGAGGGATAGGCTCAGGTATTTACTCAACTATTAATTGAGGCGAAGCCGCCGCAGGTCTTACGGTCTGTGGCGGCTTTTTGTTTGCATCGACGGGGTTCAATAATCGCCTCACAAGCTTGTCTCTTCCTCTCGCCGCCTGTATTCATACGTGCGCCGAAAGGTATGCATGGACAGCCACCCGTGAGGGTAGGGTGGTGGCATAGGACATTTGGAGGGTGAGTCGGCTCGGCTGCCGACCATGCTGCTTCCGGGATGGCACCGACCGCGAACTCTCCCCGTTGGCGTCGCGCATTGCGCGCGGCCCTGCAAGGAGGTCATCATGGGTGCTCCCAAGACCGGTAACGTAAGGAACGTGGTGCTCGTAGGCCAAGGCGGGGTGGGCAAGACTTCACTCGCCGAGGCCATGCTCCACCTTTCCGGCAAGACCGCCCGCCTGGGCGGCCACGACGGCACCAAGCCTACGCTCGACTATGACCCCGAAGAGGTTAAGCGTGCGTTTTCCATCTCGACGACCATTGCGCCGATCGACTGGAAGGGCGCGCGCATCAATGTGCTCGATGCCCCGTGCTACCCTGATTTTATCGGCGACGCCTTTGCCGCGATGAGCGTCTGCGAGACGGCTCTGTTTGTGGTCGACGCCGAGGCCGGCCCACAGCCTACGACGGTTAAGCTCTGGTATGCCGCCGAGGACCTGCGCCTGGCGCGTGCGGTGTTCGTAAACCGCCTGTCGCGCTCCGAGGCCAGCTTTGCGACCACGATGGACCTGCTGCAGGAGCGCTTTGGCACGCGCCTGGGCGCCGTGACCCTTCCCTGGGGCGAGGGCGAGGACTTTGACGGCATCATCGACCTGGTGCGCATGAAGGCGCGCCATTGCAACGGCACCGAAGCCGTTGAGTCGGAGATTCCCGAGGAGTATCGTGCCCAGGCCGAGGAGGCCCATGACCATCTGTGCGAGCTGGTGGCCGAGGCCGACGATGAGCTGATGATGAAGTACCTGGAAGGCGAGGAGACGCTGACGCAGGAGGAGCTTGAGGGCTTGCTGTCGAAGGCGATCGCCGAGCGCATCTTTGTGCCGGTCTTTGCGGGCGATTGCATTAAGGAGCAGGGCGTCAACTCGCTGATGGACGACATCGCAACGTACTTCCCGGCGCCGACCGACTACGGCGAGATGCCGCTCATCGACGGCGACTCGCTTAAGATCTCGAGTGATGACGACCGTCCGGTGGCGTTTGTGTTTAAGACGCTGGCCGATCCGCAGCAGGGTCGCATCAGCTTTATCAAGGTGCTGACGGGTACGCTTGAGCCGGGCCTTGAGCTGGTCAACGCGCGCACGCGCAAGGGCGACCGTCTGGCTCACCTGTATGTGATGTGCGGCCGCGATATGACTGAGGTCGGTCACGCCTATGCCGGCGACATCATCGTGGCGCCCAAGCTGGCTGCCGAGACGGGTGACACGCTCTCCATTACCGGTAAGGTCGAGGCGGCGGCGTTTAAGTTTCCCAACTCGCAGTACCGCATTGCCATCGAGGCCGAGAACCGCGGCGACGAAGAGAAGCTCTACACGTTTATCGAGAAGGCATGCAAGGCCGATCCGACCATGAGCATCGATCGTGACGAGGAGACGGGCCAGACTATCATCTCCGCCGTGGGTGAGGCGCAGGTTTCGGTGCTGCTCAACCGTCTGGAGGACCGCACCAAGGTCGTCGCCAAGAGCGTGCCGATCCGCATTCCGTATCGCGAGACCATCCGCCGCACGGCGAGCGCCCAGGGTCGCCACAAGAAGCAGACCGGTGGCGCCGGTCAGTATGGCGACTGCTGGCTGCGCGTGGAGCCGCTTATTGGGCCCGACGGCACGAGCGACGGCTATGAGTTTGTGGACGAGGTCGTGGGTGGCCGCATCCCGCGCTCGCTGATCCCCGCCGTGGACAAGGGCGTCCAGGAGACCATGAAGGACGGTATTATTGCCGGCTATCCGCTCACGGGCATTCGCGTGGCTGTGTACGACGGCTCGTATCACAGCGTCGACTCCAACGAGATGGCGTTCCGCGCGGCGGCTCGCATCGGCCTGCGCAAGGCATGCGCCGATGCCGACCCGGTGGTGCTGGAGCCCATCGAGGAAATCACGGTGACTATCCCCGAGAGCTACGCCGGCGCCGTGATGGGCGACATCTCGGCCTCGCGCGGTCGCGTGACGGGCATGGAGACCGATGAGCGCGGTGACACCGTGGTTATCGCGCAGGCGCCTCTCGCCGAGCTGACGGATTACTCGACGCGTCTGCGCTCTATCACGCGCGGCACGGGTGACTTTACCATGAAGCCCGCTGGCTACGAGCAGGTGCCTTATGACGTTCAGGCCAAGCTGGTCGAGCGCTATGAGGAGGGTCGCGCCAAGTAACGCGTGGTTTTGCCTGCAACATGCATGCCGATGCAAGGGCCGCCCTGGGTAACCGGGGCGGCCCTTTTTGATCCCTTGGGGACGGAGGAAAACGGATCATTTTAGGTTTTGGGGCAGCTTGGTCGGCCCTAAACTCCCGAGGTCTGGTTGCGGCCGGTGGCGTAGTCGATCTGCACATGCGGCTGCAGGTTGTAGCAGTACACGTGGAAGCACAGGGTCTTTCCGTGGTCCTCGACCGATTGCGCCTCAAGGCGCACGCCGCGGCAGACAAGTTCCTCTTCGTTGTACATGGGCGTGACACGGTAGAGCACGTGGTTGCCCGTGTCGTGGATGTAGCCGAGAATCTGCTCTTCAAACGGTAGCATGCCCGTCTCGTTGAGATAGCGCGTGCCGGTGAGGAGATTCTTACGGTTGGCATTTTCGCCGCAGAGCGACCAGGCGATGAGATGGCAGCGATTGTAGAGGCTCTGGCCCGGAATAAAGTCGTAGCGCTGCTGGTGCCATCCGGCGGGGTGGATACGCGAGATGTCGCCGCGCTTTCCCTGTCCGAGCGACTCGGGGCCTACGCAGGCGAGCGCCTTGCGAGTGCGGCCCAGGCTGTCGAGCTTGGAGAATTTCTTAAAGCAGCCCTCTTCGGTGGCGCGCTCGTATTCATCGAGTGTGAATGATGGCGTGCCGAGCGGGTGCGTGCTGTCGGCGCGAAGGGCAACGTAGGGGTTGCCGGCGTAGTCGGGAATGCTGCTGAGGTATACGCCGCGGGCGCGGTTAAGGTCGGGGTTTTCGACCTCGTCGATGGGGGTGGTGGAGCTGTCCTCGGAAGCGGCGTCACCGGTGTCGGGTGCGGCGGATTCGGAGCCATCGCCGGAGTCCTCGGAGCTGGCTGTTCCCGATTCGAGCCGGGCGACCAGGTCTGCCTCGTTGCCGGTGCGCTTGGGACTCTCGTTTTGCTTCTCGGCCAGAGCTACCGCCTGTTCATCGCTTTGCGGCGACAGCAGCTTGGGAGCTCCGTCGAGCGATCCCGTAAACAGCGCAAACCCCAGCACCACGGCGGTGCCGATGGAAAGGACTTGCTTGTAGGCGGACTTGCGCGACATTGAGGCTCCTGGCTAGACGGTTGGGAATCTACCAGTCTAGCAGGAGACGCCGCAGGACGTTTGCTCGGCAGAATACGTAAGATGCGGGACAAACACTACTGATTAATTTGTCCTGCGGTCTAGATCGAGGTGGAGTCGAGCCAGTTGAGCTTGCACTCGAGAATGCGCTGCTCGCCGGGTTCGCTGCTGCCGTCAAGTAGGGCGAGCAGCATCTCGGCTGCTTCGCGACCTTCCTGGTCGACGGGCTCGATGATGGTGGAGACGGTCGGCGTGGTGAGATTAGTCCAGTCTTCGCAGTTGAGTCCCAAAAGGCCGATTTGCTGCGGAAGCAGATGGGCCATGGGCTGAAGCGCCTTGTAGACGCGGGGGAGCGCCCATTGGTTTTGGACAAAGATGAGCGTACGCTTGGCGGGATTGAACTTGAATTTAAAGTACTCGGTAAGCTCGTTGATTGACGGCTTGTTGTGGTCGATGGGAATCGCTTTGTAGAGCTGTCCGTTCGCTGCGAGTGCCTCGGCATACCCCTGAAAACGCTCCATGCGGGTGCGCATCTCGGTCATGTTGGCGGCAATGGAAAAGAAATCTTCGTAGCCGGCGTCGAGGAGTGCCTGTGTGGCGTTGTACACGCCGTCGTAAAGGTTGGTTTTGATCCAGCTGGTACCTGGGCTATAGATGGCCGCATCGAAAAAGGCGACCGGCTTGCCGGCGCGTCTAATGCGGTCGTGCACGGCTTTGAAGTTTGCCGTGGGCTGGATGATAAAGCCATCGACGCCCAGCGAGAGCATCTTGTCGACGTACATGAGCTCGGTCTCGGGGTTAAAGTTGCTCGTGCAAACGACCGTCTGGTAGCCCGCAGGGAGCATGACCTGCTCCATGCCATTGAGAACGAGCCCCGCCCATTTGTTGGTGTTATCCAAAATGATGATGGCGATGACGTGGGTTTGCTTGCCGGTGAGCGTCTGCGCTTGGGCGTTGGGAACGTATCCGAGCTCCTTAATGACGCGCGCGATTTTGTTCTGCGTCTTCTCGCTAAGCTTTTCTCGTTTGTCGTTGAGGTAATACGAGACGCTTGCCGTCGAGGTTCCCGCCTCTCGAGCGACGTCTGCGATCGTAACGCGCTGTTTTGCCACAGCGACTCCTTCCGACAGATGAGCATTTTCCAACATGATGACTTTGAGTCTTGGTGAGGGATGCGCTTCGGTGAGCGGTTTTTCCTTTCATATGAGTATGCAACAAATGCAGCATACGGGTGGGGTCGAAATTTGTGACCGGCATGCGCATCTGCCGTCTACCGAGAAAATCAAATTCTTCTTGACTTTTGAAATCGAGGGTAAAATGGCAGGATTCATTTTTGGTTAAACGCATAACTAAATCGCATAACCAACGCTCTGACCTGCGCGTTTACCGAAATAAGCTGGCATTAAGAAAAACGAGCACCTATATTGGTCTTGTCGAAAAGACAGCAAGTCCAAATGGCAGGGGATGCTCCGGAGGCCTCCGCAAACGGTGTCTTGCGCACGCAACTCTATGAAAAGAGGGAAGCAATGAAGATCGTAGGCGTTGCCGCCTGTACCGTGGGTATCGCCCACACGTATATGGCTCAGAAGGCGATTCAGGATGAATGCGCCGCCCGTGGCATCGAATGCAAAGTAGAGGCCCAGGGTGGTCTGGGTATCGAGAACGAGCTGACGCAGGAAGACGTGGATTCTGCCGACCTGGTGCTCGAGTCCGTCGACGTGGGTGTCGAGAACGAGGATCGTTTTGAGCAGAAGATGGCCGAGGGCAAGTTCCTGAAGGTCGGCACCTCGGATGTAATCGCCGATCCGGTAAAGATCATCGACCAGGCCGTTGAGATCATCAAGGCGACGGGTGGCGCCGTTGACGCGCCCAAGGCCGAGGCCAAGGCAGAGAAGAAGGCCGTCTCCGCTGCCCCGCAGGCCCCGACACCGGCGTCCAAGCAGTCTATCTTTGCCGATCCTGGTAAGACGCTGCTCAATGCATTCAATACCGGCGTTTCCTATTTTATCCCCATCGTCGTTATCGGCGGCGTGTTTCTCGCCTTCTCGCTGGCATCCGGTACCGCCGGCGCCAACGGCATGGAGGTTACGAACCCGCTGATGGTGAGTCTTAACACCATCGGCATGGCCGGCATTTCCATGATGATCCCGGTGCTTGCGGCCTACATCTCCTACTCGATGGCCGGCAAGCCCGCGCTCGCCCCCGGTTTTGTCCTGGGCTACCTGGTCAACAACGCAGTCGTTACCCCTAACGGCAACAGCGTTTCGACCGGCTTCTTGGGCGCCATGATCATGGCGGTCATCTGCGGCTACTTTGTCCGCTGGATGAAGACCTGGAAGGTCAACAACACCATCCAGACCATCATGCCCATCCTGATCATCCCGATTCTGACCTCGCTTGTCCTGGGCATGGCCTATATCTACATCCTGGCCACGCCGCTTGGCTTTGTGATGGACTGGCTCACCGGCGTGCTCGGCAGCCTGCAGGGCGGTTCCGCCGTTGTTCTGGGTCTGGTCATTGGCGTTATGACCGCCTTCGATATGGGTGGCCCCATCAACAAGACCGCCTCGACCTTCACTATGGCCATCATGGCCTCCGGCATCTACGGTCCTAATGGCATGTTCCGCGTCGCCGTCGCCGTTCCCCCGATCGCCTGCGGTCTTGCAGCGCTCATTGCCAAGAACAAGTTCGATGACGCCGATCGCCAGATGGGTATCTCCGCACTGTTCATGGGCTGCATCGGTATTACCGAGGGCGCTATCCCCTTCGCGGTCAAGGACCTTGGCCACACCCTGCCCGGCATCTGCATCGGCTCTGCCGTGGGCGCGGCGCTTGCCGCCTTCCAGGGTATCGACTGCTACGTCCCACACGGTGGCTTTATCGTCGCCCTTGCCACCAACAACGTCGCGCTGTTCTGCCTGGACATCGTGATCGGCTCCGTGGTCGCCGCTGCAATCCTGATTGCCATGAAGCCCACGCTCGATAAGCAGGCCAAGTAAACCTTTAAGGACTCCGGTTGTGCGGAGGGATGGATTTGACTCCGCACAACCGCCCCTACACAACAAAATCCATCCGTACTGATAGGGCCCACATCTGGGTCCCAGGGAACTTTTGTCAAAAATCCTCTGGAGAAGGAGAACAAAATGTCCAACCTCACCATCCGTCAGGCCGTTCAGGGCATGCTCAAGCTGCAGGATAGCGGCGATCACGCAACCATGGTCGGCATTGGCCCCATGAGCCCCAACCTGATTCAGGCCGTGTTCGAGCTTGCCAAGGACGAGGATTTCCCGCCCATGTTTATCGCCAGCCGCAACCAGGTCGATATGGACGATATGGGCGCCGGCTACGTCAACGGTTGGGACCAGACGCGCTTTGCCGCCGACATCAAGAAGGTTGCCGACGAGGTGGGTTACACCGGTCCGTACTACCTGTGCCGCGATCACGGCGGTCCGTGGCAGCGCGACGAGGAGCGTAACGCCCACCTGCCCGAGGACGAGGCCATGGAGCTCGCCCGCAAGTCCTTCGTCGCCGACATGGAGGCGGGCTTTGACCTGCTGATGGTCGACCCCACCAAGGACCCCTATCAGATCGGCAAGGTTATTCCGCTCGACGTGGTGCTTCGCCGCACGATCGATCTTATCGACTACCTTGAGCAGTACCGTCGCGAGCATAACCTGCCCGAGGTCGCCTATGAGGTCGGTACCGAGGAGACCAATGGCGGCTTGACCTCTACCGATAAGTACGAGGAGTTCATTTCTCAGCTGCAGCCCGAGCTCGAGAAGCGCGGCTGCCCCATGCCCACCTTTATCGTCGGCCAGACCGGCACCCTTACCCGCTGGACGGAGCAGGTCGGTCACTACAACTTCAAGAACGCCCGCGAGCTTGCCGATATGGCCAAGCGCTATGGCGTGGGCCTGAAGGAGCACAACGCCGACTATCTGGACGACGCGACGCTGCTCGAGCACATCCCGGCACACGTGACCGCCTCCAACGTCGCTCCGCAGTATGGCACCGAGGAGACCCGCGCCTACCTCAAGCTCTGCGCCACCGAGCAGATCCTGGTCGACAACGGTCTGTGCGATGACCCCTCCGACCTGTATCACACGCTGCTGGTCAAGGCTATCAAAACCGAGCGCTGGCGCAAGTGGATGACTGGCGACGACGTCAACCTGCAGGTCGATGACATCCTTGCCGACGATGAGCTCAGCCTGAAGATCCTGGATGTCTCCGGCCACTATGCGTTCAACGATCCCGAGGTCAAGGAGCAGGTCGAGAAGCTCTATCGCAACCTCGCTGCCCAGGACATCGACGGCAAGCGCTTTGTGATCGAGCACATCAAGCGCCCGATCAAGCAGTACGTCGTCGGTCTTAACCTCAAGGGCGTCACGAGCCGCATCGAGAAGGCTCTCGAGGACTAAGTAGCTTTTCCTACACGACGCCGGGCCTGGGGCATGTCTCAGCCGCAGGCCCGGCACATAGGACAAAGGGACATCCCCTTTGTCCTATTTTTTGAGTTTTGGATTCCTTCGAAGGAGTTTGCACCATGAAGTTCTTTATCGATACCGCCAATCTGGACGAGATCGCCGAGGCCAAGAGCTGGGGCTGCCTGGCCGGTGTTACCACCAACCCGTCCCTGTACGCCAAGACCGGCGGCAAGCTTGCCGACTTTGAGCCGCATATGCTCAAGATTGCCGAGCTCTGCAAGGACCTGCCCGTTTCCGCCGAGTCTACCGCTACCACTGCCGAGGGTATGATCGAGGAGGGCAAGCGCCTTGCCGCCCTCGCCCCCAACATCGTGGTCAAGCTTCCCGTGTGCGAGGCCGGCCTTGCCGCCTGCCGTGCGCTGGCCGATGCTGGCGTGCGCGTCAACATGACGCTCGTCTTCTCGCCGACGCAGGCCCTTATGGCCGCCAATGCCGGTGCTCGCTACATCAGCCCGTTTGTCGGTCGTTTCGATGACATCGCCGAGGACGGTATCTCGCAGCTCGACAACGTCGTGACCTGCATTAAGAACTACGACTGGACGGGCAAGAACGTCGACGACACCGTCGAGATCATCACCGCCTCGGTTCGTACGCCCAACCACGTGACCCAGGCCGCGCTACTCGGTGCCGATATTGCGACCGTGCCCATGGCCGCTCTCAAGAAGTGCCTGCATCATCCGCTGACCGACCAGGGCCTTGCCTCGTTCGAGGCCGACTGGAAAAAGGTCGTCGAGGCACAGTAACGATGGTTCTGCCGGCCCAGCATTTGTTATGCCGGGCCGGCGTGCTCAAGAGAGGAAACTCCATGACCGATCAGGAACTGGCCAAGATTGCCAATGAGGTTCGCCGCGGTATTGTCACGGGTGTCCACGCTGCCAAGTCGGGGCATCCGGGCGGATCGCTTGGCGCTGCCGACATTATGACCTACCTCTACTTTGAGGAAATGGATGTCGACCCGGCGAATCCGAGCCGCGCTGCGCGCGATCGCTTTGTACTCTCCAAGGGACATTGCGCTCCGGCACTCTATGCCGTGCTCGCCGAACGCGGGTTTTTCCCCAAGGAGGAGCTCGAGACACTCCGTCATATCGGCAGCCGCCTGCAGGGCCATCCCAATATGAATGACACGCCGGGCGTCGACATGTCTACCGGATCGCTTGGTCAGGGTATCTCCGCCGCGGTTGGAATGGCGCTCGCCGCAAAGCACTGGGGTGACAGCTACCGCGTCTACACGCTGTTGGGCGACGGTGAGTGCGAGGAGGGCCAGGTGTGGGAGGCAGCCATGTTCGCCGGCAACCACAACCTGGATAACCTCGTCGCTATCGTCGATCACAATGGCCTGCAAATTGACGGCAGTATCGACGAAGTTAACTCGGCTATGCCGCTTGCCGACAAGTTCCGCGCCTTTAAGTGGCATGTGATCGAGCTCGCCGACGGTAACGACATGGCGCAGATTGCCGTCGCCTTTGCCGAAGCTCGCAAAGTGAGCGACTCGCCCGTGGCCATTATCGCCGAGACGGTGAAGGGCAAGGGCGTCTCCTTTATGGAAAACCAGGTGGGCTGGCACGGCAAGGCACCCAACGATGAACAGTTTGAGCAGGCCATGGCCGAGCTCGCAGCAGCAGGGGAGGAGCTCTAATGGCAGACGTCAAGAAAGTCGCCACGCGCGTTAGCTATGGCGAGGCGCTTGTCGAGCTGGGCAATGAGCGCGACGACTTTGTGGTCCTCGATGCCGACCTGGCCGCCGCCACGCAGACCGGCAAGTTTAAGGCTGCGCACCCTGAGCGCTTCTACGATGCCGGCATTGCCGAGAGCAACTTGATGGGGCTTGCCGCCGGCATTGCGACCACGGGTCACGTCGCCTTTGCGAGCACCTTTGCCATGTTCGCTGCCGGCCGCGCGTACGAGCAGGTGCGCAACTCCATCGGCTATCCGCACCTCAACGTCAAAATCGGCGCCACGCATGCGGGTATCTCGGTCGGTGAAGACGGCGCCACACATCAGTGCTGCGAGGACATCGCGCTCATGCGCACGATCCCAGATATGACGGTGATCGTTCCCGCCGATGACATCGAGGCTCGCGCTTGCGTGCGCGCCGCCTATGAGTTTGAGGGGCCGGTCTACATGCGTTTCGGCCGCCTGGCAACACCGGTCATCAACGACCGCGAGGACTATGAGTTCAAGATTGGTCGCGGCGTGGTTGTGCGCGAGGGGTCCGATGTGACCATCATCGCTTGTGGCCTCATGGTCGCCGAGGCGCTTGAGGCTGCCGAGGCGCTCGCCGCCGATGGTATTGACGCCGAGGTCATCAACATGCACACGATCAAGCCGCTCGATGAGCGCCTGGTGGTTGCCAGCGCCAAGAAGACCGGTCGTGTGGTCACTGCCGAGGAGCATTCGATTATCGGTGGTCTTGGCGAGGCCGTGGCCTCGGTGCTCGCGGAGCAGCATCCGGTGCCGATGCGACGCGTCGGCGTGCGCGATGTGTATGGCGAGTCCGGCCCTGCGGTCGATTTGCTGCACAAGTACGGTTTGGACGCCGACGGCATCGAAGCTGCGGTCAGGTCTGTGTTGTAAGGAAGGTTTCCATGGGATTTGTATCTGCCAACCAAGTGACGATCGGGTATACCGCCGCCTCGCGCGAGGGCGCCCTGCATTATTTGTCCGAGCAGGCCGTCGAGCTCGGCTTTGCCGATGACGCGTCTGCCGTAGAGGCTGCCTTTATTGCTCGCGAGAACGAGGCCGAGACCGGCCTTGTCGCCGGTTTTGCCGTTCCGCATGCCAAAAGCGACGCAATCCACACGCCGGGCGTTGCCGTGCTTAAACTGGCCGAGCCCGTTGAATGGCCGAGTTTTGATGGGGTGCCCGTCGATGTTGCGCTCGCGCTGTACGTGCCCGCCGGCGAGGCTGGAACCACGCACCTGCGCTTGCTCTCCAAGGCTGCCGTGATGCTGATGGATGCCGGCTTCCGTGACAAGGTGCGCGCGAGCACCGATCCCGTTGAGATTGCGGAGCTCATCAATAGTGGACTCGAAGACTAGAACGGTCATCCCGTTCAATCAAACGATCCTTCTCCAAGGAAAAGGGCCGCGGCGCCATATAGGTGTCGCGGCCCTGTTTGCGTTTCCCCAGATAAAACCTGCCAAAATAAACCTGTCCCTTTTTGGCAGGTTAATCGGGGACTATTTCACCGCAACTTAGGGCACGGTTAGGAAGTGTGCACCTTAAAGAGTGGAGCCCATGATTAGAGAGGTCGCGCTCGTCTCTCTAAATGTCTCTCTAAAGAGAAGGTTGGTTAGAGAGATAGCATTAGGCAATCTAGCAGCGAATTCGATACATCTCTCTTAATGTCTCTCTAAAACAAGGCGCTTATCTCTCTAAAGTTAGAGAGATAAATCTATTGTTTTAGAGAGACGGAATGCCAAAATTCGTCCGTCAGCTACCATCTGCCAAAAATGGCGGATAAAGGGCTCATCGAAGTAATGGGTTCGTCGACGAGCCGCAACCGCCGCTATCGGAAGAAGTGGATGCAGCCGAGTCGCCCCTCTTGTGTCTCTCGAAGTTTGATGGGTGCTAGAGGGGCGACTGCCTCGCGATATTTTCCCAAGATAAAACCTGCCAAAACAAACCTGTCCCTTTTTGGCGGGTCTGCGGGTTAATGCCTGCTAAACGAAGTTGCGGTGGAATAGTTCCTGTTTGGGTCCGATAGGCCGTAAGACAGGAACTATTCCACCGCAACTTATCGGGATGCGCTACTGGTTCATGTTGCCGTGGATGTAGGGGGTGACCTCGGGGGAGATATGGTCGCAGCCCAGCTCGCGCAGCGCGGACTCGATAACGGCGGGAAGCGGGGTCTTGCCCTCGTCGTCGACAGCGGCACCGCCGAGGGCGGCAATCTTGGCGACATCTGCGGGTGCGGCCTCGATATGCATGCAGCCACCGATCAAGCGCGCGCGTACCTGTGCCAGGTCAAGATCGTGCAGGTAATCCTCGCAGGCGCGGATCAGGGAGACCTTCTCGAACGTAAGCTCCTCGCCCGTGGGGACGCGCGTGGCAAGACATGCTCCCGCCGGCAGGTTCCAAACAGGATAGCCCCATGCGCGTAGTAGCTCGCGCTCTTCGTCCTTGGTAAAGCCGACCTCCATAAGAGGGGAGCGTACGCCGAGCTCTTCTGCCGCACGCATTCCGGGGCGGTAGTCACCGCGATCGCTTGCATTGCTGCCATCGATGACGGTGGGAAAGCCGAGCGACTTGGCGTGGTTGACGATGGCGGTAAAGCCGGCGTGCTTGCAGTGGTAGCAGCGATTGGCATCGTTACAGGCTACCTGGGGGAGCTGCAGCTGATCGACCGAAAGATTGAGCACGGGGAGCTTAAAATGCGCCCCTTCATCAGCTTGCCCATCAACGGACTGCTCAAACGAAGTCTGTTCGGGCGTGCCGATGAGCGGCGTGGTGAGATGGACGAGGAGGGTATTGGTAGGCATGATGCGGGCGCAGACCGCGGCCAAAAAGCTGCTGTCGACACCACCGGAAAAGCCGATGGCGACGCGTCCGTATGCCAAAAGCAGCTGCTCGAGTGCTGCGAGTTTGTCCTGAAGCTCCTCTGCGGGTGCGGCGGTGTCTGAAAGCATGAAAGTTCCTTACAGTTATTAAAGCTCGGATGAAACTATAATCCCACCGAGCTGCTTGTCATAAGACTTCCAGCTATGTAACGAAAGTGCAATATGCTATATACGTTATATACAAGCTTGTAAAGTGCGGTAGAGTGGCAGTAATGCAATCCGGCGAGGGGGACCGATATGATCAAGGCTGTTATTTTTGACATGGATGGAACGCTGGTCGATACCGAGCGTTTGGGGATTAGGGCCTGGAAGGCAGGCGCCGCTGAGCTGGGGCTCGCGATTGATGATGCGCTGATCCATCAGTTTATCGGTCGCACGCTACCCGATGTCATGGACATCCTCGATAAGCATTACGGCAGCCACGAGACCGCCGAGGCGATCTATGTCCGCCACAAGGAGATTCGCGACGAGATGGTCAAGACCGATCTGGAGCTTAAGGCCGGTGCTGCCGAGTGCATAGACGAGCTGTTGGCTGCGGGCTATCACGTAGGCCTTGCAACGTCATCGCGCCATGTTACCGCCGAGCGCAACCTTAAAGCATTCGGTCTCTTTGACAAGTTTGAGACCGTGACCTGCGGCGAGGACGTCGTGCACGGCAAGCCCGACCCCGAGATGTATCTGCTCGCCTGCGAGCGCGCGGGCTTTGCTCCCGAGGAATGTGCCGTGGTCGAGGATTCGCGCAACGGCTGCGTCTCGGGCATCACGGCCGGCTGTCATGTCTTTGCCGTCCCCGACATCGTGCCGCTGCCGCAGGACGTGGTGGATGGCTGCGAGGCCGTTCTCGATACGTTGTTCGACCTGGCGGCGGCAGTCAAGGCCGTGCGCTAGACAATTGCGGTGTTGAAACGAGCAATTGCCCACGTTTGAGCTTAAGCAAAAGGGGCCCGGCAATGGTCGGGCCCCTTTTGCTTAAGCGGCGACACAGCATACTTACGGGCGTGCTATAGATACGCACCGAGGTTGATGGCCGTGGCGTCGGTCTGGGTGCTTGCCTGGGTGCTGGCGCGCTCCAGTAGGAACGGACGTACCAGTTCTTGGCGGTTGATATCCTCGGCGGCGGTGACTGCGGTGACGGTGCGCGCTGCAGAGCCGACGCGGATATGCTTGGTCTTTGCCGGGGCCTTGTTCTCGATTTGCTCCATCAGCAATTGGACACCCTTGCGGCCAATCTCGTAGCCCGGGGGCGCTACCGTGGTCAGTGGGACCGACCCGCTCCAAGCGAGTGGGTTGCCATCGCAGCCTGCTACGCGTACTTGCCTGGGGACAGAGATGCCCTTGTCGACCAGTGCCGAAACGACACCCGAGGCCAGCACGTCGGTTAGACCGACGACAAAATCGGGGCGTTCGTCGGCGGGACGCTCGGCGATTTGGTTGCCGATACCATAGCCGTCGGCCGCCGTGTTCCACTCGCCGGCGTCAATGACTTCGATCTTGATGTCGGGATGTAGGGCGAGCGCCTTATGAATGCCAAGGACGCGCAGGGTGAGTTGCATAAATGCTGCTCGGCCGACGACGACAATATGGTGCGCGCCGCGGGCGATGGCGAGTTCGGCAATGATGCGACCCTGGGCCTCGTTGTCGGCCGCTACGTAGTAGCCGGGCTCGGAGCAATGGATGTCCAGATGGACGATCGGCACGGGCATCTTGGTCATGGCGGGGTGCCAGTCGGGGGATGCCATGGGCTGAACCATGACGCCGGACATCTGGGTGCCCATAAAGTAGCGCAGGTAATGGTCCTCGAGAATATCGTCGTTATCGGCGTTGGCGATGAGCAGGTCGTAGCCGTGCTTGCGGGCCTCGTTGTGGGCGCCGCTGGCGATTTGGAGTGAAAAGCCGTGGTCGAGACGGGGGAGCACCAGGCCAAAGGACTTGGTGGCGCCGCCCGCGAGCTGACGAGCGCTTTGGTTGGGCAGGTAGCCCAGTCGATTGATGGTTTCGTTAATGAGCTTGAGGGTCTCGGGACGCAACTTTTCGGGATGGTTGAGCGCGTTGGAAACCGTGCCCAACGAAACCCCGGCTTCGCGCGCGACGTCGCTGATTTTAACCTTTGCCATAGCGGCCCCTTTGATGCGTTTCAAGTACAAGCCAGATTGTAGCATCCTAAACCTACCAAAAAGGGACAGGTTTATTTTGGCAGGTTTATCTGGGGAAACGCTGTTGCCAACGCGACCACCACGAAGGTGCCTGTCCCCATTGTGGTGGTTCGGACCGGCTGAACGTGTGTGCATCGAGTGGTATCTAAGTTGAGATACCACTTCTGGTATATCAGCTTGCGTTTACGTGAGTACAATACTCGAACGTTATACGTCTCAGCGCCCCTTGTGCGTGGACGTCTCGCAGTCACGCGAACGAAGGGATTTATCTTATGTGCGGAATCGTCGGCTACACCGGCTCTGATATTGCAAAGAACATCCTGGTCACGGGCCTCAAGCGCATGGAGTATCGCGGCTATGACTCTTCGGGCGTCGCGCTCGAGGTGGGCGAGGGCGCCGCGGC
The DNA here is from genome assembly GCA_900547655.1 of uncultured Collinsella sp. GTDB lineage: Bacteria > Actinomycetota > Coriobacteriia > Coriobacteriales > Coriobacteriaceae > Collinsella. Next base: position 19,446 of record URHQ01000004.1, on the reverse strand, counting down.
GCACCTCGACGTCATCCGCCGCGTGGGCAAGGTCGCGGGCCTGGAGAGCGAGCTTTCCAACATCGACAGCGACGCTACCTGCGGTATCGGTCACACCCGTTGGGCCACCCACGGCAAGCCCTCCGTCGTTAACGCTCACCCCCACACCAGCTGCGACGGTCGTATCGCCATCGTCCACAACGGCATCATCGAGAACTTCGCCGAGCTGCGCGAAGAGCTGGAAGGCCGCGGCCACCACTTTAAGAGCGAGACCGATACCGAGGTCTTCGCGCATCTGATCGAAGAGGCTTATGCCGAGACGCACGACCTGATGGCCTCCGTGCGCGAGGCTTGCACCCACGTGGTCGGTGCCTATGGTCTGGCCGCCGTGTGCGCTGACGAGCCCGGCGTGATCGCCGTGGCCCGCAAGGATTCCCCGATCGTGGTCGGCGCGGGCGAGACCGGCGCCTATGTCGCCTCCGATGTCATCGCGCTCATCGACGCCACCCGCGATGTCGTGGTGCTCGAGGACGGTCAGTTTGCCAAGCTCACGCCCGCAGGCGTCGAGTACACCGACGAGGCCGGCAACGTTATCGAACCCAAGGTCACTCACATCGACTGGGACCTGGACATGGCAGAAAAGGGCGGTTATCCCGACTTTATGCTCAAGGAAATCCACGAGCAGCCGCGCGTCGTGCGCGACACGCTGGTCGGTCGTATGACGCCGGCCGGCGAGCTCGACATCGACGAGCTGGGCCTTTCGCTCGAGGAACTCAACGACATCGACCGCGTCTACGTGATCGCTTGCGGAACCAGCTATCACGCTGGCCTCATTGCTAAGAATCTCATCGAGGGCTGGGCTCGCATCCCCACCGAGGTTGAGGCGGCCAGCGAGTTCCGCTATCGCAACCCCATCATCACGCCGACGACGCTCGTCGTGGCCGTGTCCCAGTCGGGCGAGACGGCCGACACTCTCGCCGCCATCCGCGACGCGCGCATCAAGGGCGCCAAGGTCTTCGGCATCACCAACGTGGTGGGCAGCCCCGTGGCGCGTGAGAGCGACGGCGTCATCTACACCAAGGCCAACAAGGAGATCGCGGTCGCCTCGACCAAGAGCTTCATCGGCCAGGTTGTGAGCCTGACGCTGCTGGCCCTGCTGCTGGCGCAGGTCAAGTACCGCCTGACCACCAAACAGGCACGCATGCTGTTCCGCGAGCTTTCCGATACTGCCGAGCAGATCCAGTGGATTTTGGACACGCAGACCGATGCCGTGCATGAGGCTGCCCTGCTGTGCAAGGACGCGCAGTCGGCGCTGTTCGTGGGCCGCGGCATGGGTGCCGCTATTTCCTACGAGGGCGCGCTCAAGCTCAAGGAAGTCAGCTACCTGCACGCCGAGGCATATGCCGCCGGTGAGATGAAGCATGGCCCCATTGCCCTGATCGACCCGGGCTTCCCTGTCATCGCTGTGGCCACCAAGAGTGCCACCTACGACAAGACCGTGTCGAACCTTATGGAGTGCAAGGCGCGCGGCGCCAAGGTCATCGTTGTTGCCACCGAGGGCGACGAGGAGATCAACAAGATCGCCGACTGCATCATTCGCGTGCCGGCAGTCCGCGACGTGTTCAGCCCCATCACGGCGAGTGTCCCGCTGCAGCTGCTCGCCCGCGAGGTCGCCATCCTGCGCGGTTGCGACGTTGACCAGCCCCGAAACCTCGCCAAGAGCGTCACGGTAGAGTAATTGGTTCCGCCGTTCTAGCGACTAAGGCCCGGCTCCGCATCAAGACGGAGCCGGGCCTTGTTTCATTTGCCCGGATAAAACCTGCCAAAATAAACCTGTCCCTTTTTGGCAGGTTAGCGGAGCTTGCTGGTCTCGAAGTACTCGGGGAACTGGTCCAGAACCTCGGTCTGGTTGCGGAACATCATATGCAGGTGCTTGCTGACCAAAAAGCTCGCTTCGATGGGGTCGCGACCGGCGATAGCGCGGCGAATCTGCTTGTGCTCGTTCACGATGTCCTGATTGTCGAGAACTTGCGTGGCAGCGCGCAGCCAGCGGAAGCGCTCTAGGTCGGCATTGGTCTCTTCGAGCCACGACCACACGGTGCTGCGACATGCGATGCTAAAGATCATGTGGTGCATGAGGTTATCGCTCAAAAAGAAGCCGATGCGATCCTCATCGGCCATGGCCTTTTCCTGCAGCGCGATGGCTCGGTCGAGCTGCTCGATGCCGGCCGACGTGGCGCGCGCACAGCACTCCACAATCACCTGCTTTTCCAGATGCTCGCGGATGTAACAGGCACTCTCGGCAAGGGTGAGGTTGATGGGTGAGACGTAGGTGCCGCTCTGGGGCACGGTGCGCACCAGGCCTTCCTGCGCCAAGCGAACCAAAGCCTCGCGCACGGGCGTGCGCCCCATATCCAGGTCGTCGCAAAGTTGCTTGACGCCCAGCTTTTCGCCCGGCTTGTAGTCCAGGTAGACGATTTTGCGTCGAATGGTGTGGTAGGACTGGTCCTGTAGGCTCGTTTCCTGCTCGCCGACGTGCATCGATTCTTCCATAGCGCCTCGCAACTGTTCTATCAAACTCATATGTCAGTTGTTAATTATGCCGCGAATCAGCTCTCCGCGGTGGGTAATTCGGCTGTTGCCTGAGAACTATTGCGGCATCTTAGTCTGTGTTTGCGCAAGGCTGCGCTCAATGTTGCCGTATCATAAGCCGTCGCAAACGTGAAATAGAAAGAAGGAATCCCATATGCAACTGGCAAATATCGTACGCGAGCGCTGGAAAGGCGTCTTGTTCTGCCTGATCATCGCTATCCCCGCGACGTTGCTCGGCAAACAGATTGAGGTGGTCGGCGGGCCGGTATTTGCCATCCTTTTTGGCATGGTCCTGGCGCTCGTCTTTCCCAAGAATCGTCGCGAACCGCTCGCCGCCGGCGTTACCTATACGTCCAAAAAAGTCTTGCAGTACGCGGTTATCCTGCTTGGCTTTGGCATGAACCTCTCCCAGATTCTGTCCAAGGGCGCCCAGTCGCTGCCGATTATCGTGGCGACAATCTCGACCTCGCTTGTCATCGCCTTTGTGCTCTGCCGCGTCATGAACGTGCCGGGCAAGATCGCGACGCTTGTGGGTGTGGGTTCGTCGATTTGCGGTGGTTCTGCCATCGCCGCGACCGCACCCGTCATCGATGCCGACGATCGCGAGATTGCCCAGGCCATCTCGGTCATCTTCCTGTTTAACGTTATCGCGGCGCTCGTGTTTCCGACGCTCGGCGGCATGCTCGGGCTGACCAACGAGGGCTTTGGCCTGTTTGCCGGTACCGCCATCAACGACACCTCGTCCGTAACGGCTGCGGCGAGCGCCTGGGACAGCATGCATCCCGGCGCCAATGTGCTCGAGAGCGCCACGGTGGTCAAGCTCACCAGGACGCTGGCCATTATCCCCATCACGTTGGTCCTCGCATGCTGGCAGATGCATCTGGCGCGCAAGGCCGGCGGCGACGCCAAAAGCACGTTCTCCCTTAAACGCGCGTTTCCCATGTTTGTGCTGTTCTTTGTGCTGGCGAGCGTGATCACCACGGTACTTCAGCTTCCCGCATCCGTTACGGTGCCCATCAAGGAGCTGTCGAAGTTCTTTATCGTGATGGCCATGGCGGCTATTGGTTTTAATACCGATATCGTCGAGCTGGTCAAAAAGGGCGGCAAGCCCATCGCGCTGGGCTTTTGCTGCTGGATTGGCATTGCGTGCATGAGTTTGGGAATGCAACACGTGCTGGGAATCTGGTAGAGAAGTAGCTTGTTTGCGTGCTGCGTGCTGGCGAGCACATTCTCACGGTGGAGCGATAGGAGCTCTTGCGGGTATGGCTTGTCCGCAGGTTTATAAGTCCCGAAGAGCTCTTATCGCCCCGCCAGGATGGCGATGCGGGGCAACACCTATACTCGCAGGACGGCGCTTTCTGCCCTATAGTGTTTGGTGAGCAATATCGTTCAATTTTGAAACACTCGGTCGTACGACCGCCGGCGGTTGCACGACGCCGCGGACAGGGGCAAATCATGGATAGCGATGCCAAGCTGAACATCTTGACCGATGCCCTGGCTGCTGCCGGGGCCTCGGCATTGACAATCGATGCGCGTGGGGACGTCGCGATCTCGACCATGAATGACGCGGCGCTTGAGCGGGATGTGGCGGCTTTTGTCGCTGAGCGTCTCGACCGTATAGGAGACGGCGCGCGTCTGGTTATGGGGCGTGAGGGTACGCGCCTGAGCCTGACCGTTCGCCCCACCGACAAAGAGGGCGGGGGGCTTTGGGTCGTCGTGGTCCGCGAGGTGCGCGGTGCCGCGGCGCATGCGGGTATCGAGTGGCTCAACGCCGACGAAGTTGAGGCCCGCTACGAATCGAGCGCGTACGGCATCGTTGAGGGGGCGGCCTCGGTGGCTACGCCGGTTGCGGAGAGTTACGCGCGCGGTGTGCCCCTTATGCTCGAGGGCGAGCTGGGAGCGGGTCAGGTTGAGATCGCCAAGCGCCTCTATCTGGACGGTCCTTTTGCCGATCAGCCCTTTGTTTCCGTTGCGCTCGATGAGCTCACCGAGCGCGGTTGGCGCCATGTGCTCAAAAGTGCCGAATCGCCGTTGTTCCAAACGGGGCTGACCCTTTGCATTGAGGGCTGGAACGCGGTTGGCCCCCAGCGCCTCCGCGAGCTGGTCTCCACGATGGCCGACACCGCGTTGGCGACGCGTTGCCATGTGGTGCTGACGGCGAATGACATGCCGGGCGGCAGCGAAAGTGATCAAGCCGCCTTTGTGACCGAGCGCTTCGCCTGTGCGGTGAGCGTGGCGCCGGCAATCGCCGAGCAGGGAGCCGCGTCGACGAAGGCTGCGCGCTACTTGGAATATCTCGCTGATGCATTTGGGACGGCAGCGCCCACGCTGTCTGCCGCGGCGACGAAGACGCTCGATGCTTACCGCTGGCCGCGCAACTATCTGCAGCTTCGCGAGGTCTCGGAACGACTGTATATATTGGTGGGGGCGGGCACGGTGGACCGCGCTGTGGCGGAGGAAGTGCTCGCCCAAGAGGACGTGATTAAGACCGCAGCCTTTGGCGCCCCGACGCTCGAAAGCGACCTGTATATCCTGCGACCGCTGGCCGATACCGAGCGAGATATCGCGCATCTGGTTGTAGATCATCTCCACGGCAACCGAACCCGTGCGGCGGAGGTACTGGGCATAAGCCGTACAACGCTGTGGCGCTTGCTGAAGGACGATGACCGTTGAGCGAGGCGCCCGTGACCGCGCGCGACGCGTGTGCTACAGTCCAAAGCGTTATTGTTTCGATTTGGTTACGGCGTGCGAGGGCATATGGCTGAGACTTCAAAACCGAGCCGCAGAAGGCGGAGTGCCGCGCCGGTCAACCGACGCACGACATCGGTGACGTGGGGTAAACACGCCTCGGGGTTTGATGGCTCGTTCAAGCGCACTAAATACGGCTATCCTTCGGCAAGCGCCCGCTTGGCAATGCAGGCAGAGTCCTCGCTGTGGGGCCGCAAACGCGTGGTGGGCTCAAAGCTCAAGCACGACGGAACGCTCGGTTACATCAGCCGCGGGGCGGCTCGCCGCAGTGGACTCAATCCGGCTGGTTGGCATCGTTATGTTCCGATCGTGGCCGTCGTTGCAGTGATCGTCATCGCACTCGCTGCGCTTGGCTACGCCGGCGGTGGCGCCAACTTGGACGCAGTGTTTAAATCGCCCGAGCTCGCGCATGCAGGCACAGAAGTTATCGAGGGCGCTCAGACCCAGACAGGCGTCGCGCCCCAGCGCGGCATCGTCGCGGCGGCCACCACCATCGCCGATGCTCAAAAGGACGAAGACAAGCAAGGCGACGACGCCGAAACGACCCAGACAAGCGAAGCGACGACAACTCAAATATCAACATAGCTTGCCGGCAGAAGGGGACGTTCCTTTTCTGCCGGCAGTTTGGGACACTCCTGCGCTACTTGACGTACACCACGTTGTTGCGGCGCGGTTTTGCCTCGGGTAGCGTGTCCTCGGCGTAGCCAAGAATGCAGTTACCGACACCGCGCAGGTTGCCGTCGGCGGGCAGGCCCCAGCTGGCCAGCAGCTCCAGGCCCTCGGGCGAGTCAAAGACCTCATGCGCGCGGTGAATCCAGCACGAATCGACACCCAGTGCATAGGCGGCGTTGAGCAAGTTGCCCATGGCGAGCGAGCCGTCTTCCAGATGTGTGGGCACGCTGCGGTCAACCAGCACCACCACAACGGTCTTGGCGCCATAGAAGGGGTCGCTGTTGCTGTCCATGACCTGGGCGTTGAGCTGTGAGAGACGCTCGACGGTCGCGGGGTCGGTGACGGCGACAAACGTCACCGGCTGGCGGCCCATGCCGCTCGGTGCATATTGGCCGGCTTCGATAATCCGTGCAAGCTTTTCGGCCTCGACGGGACGATTGCTGTATTTGCGGCAGCTGCGGCGGTGAATGAGTGCTTCGATAGTCTCCATGGTGTCTCCTTGCGGTGGCGTTGCAGATGCCCCGTTCGTACCCGTCGGGCTTAAACGATAGACGGTCAATTGCCCGGCCAAAAGGATAGATTCCAATTGGGAAAGTAGTTTTGCATAAAAGTACCTTCAGAATGTGACAAACAAATGGGATGGTTAAACGTTTTATCCCGTCTACCCTGCGCTTTTTTACCACTTGCCTAAATGACGAACGCATAACCTTTGATAAAGGTTTTACTAAAGGAGTACCAACGTTTATCAATGCGCCGTGGTGGCGCCGGGCCAGGAGGTAACATCATGTTCCAGGCTGGAGATGTCGTCGAGACCGATTTCGAAGGATTTCTGAAGCTGCTGCGTTCCAAGACGCGCGCTTTCGTGTCGATCAACGATCACGAGTACTACATCACGCACACCGATGGCTATTGGCGTGTTCAGGATTGCGAGGCCCTCAACGACAAGGGCCACTTTACTGACTGCTCCGAGCTGGTCAACACGGTCTGCGAGGTCGTCGAGCTGCCGTGGATTGCCGGCAAGAGCCTGCATGACAGCTTCTCGGGTGCTACGGTCTATGAGGCCGTCGCTGCTTAACAGCCAACACTCGATATTCTCTCGCAACCGCCGGCGCCGCCCCCGCGCCGGCGGTCTTTTTTGTCGATATGCTTATGTAGAGCCGACCATAAACAACGAGCTTGTTGACGATAGTCAAAACTCGGACTAATGTAGAGATATTAATTGGTCAAAACTCGGACTATCGAATGGTGGGAGAGATGAATAGTGCAGTTAGCCCGGTCGATTTCGACCGGATGCTCAACGGGCTTGACCGTATCTATTCGGAGTTCGCGCGCGCCTGCGGTCTTTCGGACTGCGCCTACTGGATGCTCGTCGACACGAGTGCGGCGGGCGGAAGCGTTGCCGTGAGTCGGCTGACGAGTGAATGGTTCTACAGCAAACAGACCATCAATTCGGCGATCAAGACGCTTAGGGCGCGAGGGCTTGCGACGTTGGAGTTTGCCGAGGGCAGTCGTAAGAACAAGGTTGTGCGACTGACCGAAGAAGGCGTGCAGTTTGCCAAGCGCTACGCGTTGCCGGCGCAAAAAGCCGAGCAACAGGCATTCGAGGCGCTCGAGCCGTGGGAACAGCGCGAGATCATGCGCTTGGTCGGTAAGTTCTCCCATGTTCTTAACGAAGAGTGCGAGGCATTTAAACGGCAAGTGGCCGCCGAGAACGAGGCTGACGATAAGGGCGAGGGGGACACATGCGACTCTTAATGAGGTTTATGAGGCCGTACCGCGGTCTGATTGCGGTGACGCTGTTTGCGGTGCTGATAGATAACGTCGGTACGCTGTTGGTTCCCACGATGCTGGCGAACATGGTCAACACCGGTATTACCACGGGCGACATCGACTATATTTTACGCAACGGCCTGTACATGCTTATCGCGACCGGCATGGCCAGCGGCGGCACGGTGTTGGGCTGCTATCTTTCGGCGCGCCTGGCCGCCAACGTGGCCTGCGATATCCGCAATGCCGTGTACGACAAGTCGCTCGAGCTGTCCGCCAGCGACTTTGAGCGCTTTGGCACGGGTTCGATGATCACGCGCTCACTCAACGACATCAACGTGATTCAGCAAGCTGTCCTTCAGACGATTCAGTTGGTGCTGCCGGTGCCGTTCTTGGCCGTGGCAGGCATCATTTTTGCTTGGTTCATCGATCCCGCCATGGGCACGCTGCTTGGTGTGGTGGTTGCGATCGTGCTGGTGGCGGCGGTCTTTACGGTGGCTAACGCCGCGCCGATCTTTATGCGCCTGCAGAGCTTTATCGACCGCATGAACGTGGTGCTGCGCGAGAACATCGTGGGCGTGCGCGTCATCCGCGCATTTAACAAGGAGCGCCACGAGGAGCAGCGCCTGGACGAGGTGTTTAGCGATTACGCGGCCAACGCCATCAAGGTCAACCACCTGTTTGTGGGTCTCGACAGTTCCAGCTTCTTTTTGATGAATATCGCCGAGGTGGCGGTGCTGTGGGTGGGCGGCAACCGCGCGGGCGTCCACGCCATGCAAATCGGCAGCATCTCGGCCGTGTTGGAATACGCGATCTTGATCCTGTTCTTTGTGATGATGGCGCAGATGGTGATTCTGACGCTTCCGCGCGCTGCGGCGTGCCTCAACCGCGCGCAACAGGTGCTCGAAATCGAGCCGAGCATCGTGGACGGCAAGGCAACGCTGGGCGACGGGGCGCCTGAGTCCGCAGATGGTGCCGACGCGGTTGCCGTGTTCGACCATATGTCGTTCCGTTTTGACGATGCCGACGAGGATACCCTGTGCGACCTGAGCTTTGCCTGTCGCCGTGGCCAGACCACGGCGATTGTAGGCTCAACGGGCTCGGGCAAGTCAACGGTGGCCAAGCTCTTGTTGCGTTTCCACGATGCCACGAAGGGCGCCATTCGCCTGAACGGCGTTGACCTGCGCGACCTTTCGCAAGGTGAGATTCGCGGGCATATCGCTTACGTGCCGCAGAAGGCGTGGCTGTTCTCGGGTACGGTGGCGAGCAACCTGCGCTTTGGCAACGAGGGCGCGACCGAGGCTGACATGCTCCATGCGCTGGAGGTTGCCCAGAGCACCTTTGTGCTCGATCAGCCCCAGGGGCTCGATACTCCGGTATCCCAGGGCGGCACGAACTTCTCGGGCGGTCAGCGCCAGCGCCTGGCGATCGCCCGCGCACTCATGAAGCATGCCGATCTATATATCTTCGATGACAGTTTTTCGGCCCTGGACTTTAAGACCGATGCCGCCCTGCGCCATGCGCTGCAGGACGAGACGCGCGATGCCGCGGTGCTCATCATCGCGCAACGTATCTCGACTATTTTGCATGCCGATCAGATCGTGGTGCTCAAAGACGGCGAGATCGTGGGCCTAGGCACGCACGACGAGCTCATGGAAATCTGCGAGGTGTACCGCGCTATCGCGGAATCGCAGATGAAGGGAGGTGAGTAGCATGACCGAGGAGCTCAAGAAGCAGGGCGGCGTTGATGACGCCGCTGCCGCGGTACTGGTCGAGGAAACGGCTGCCGTGGCACCCGAGCTGGATGACGCCGCCAAGGCTGCAGCCGAGCGCGAGGCTCGCCGCCAAGCGCTCTACGAGGAAAACGAGCGCGCCGAGGACGAGCGCGCCCGCGCTGAGGCAGAGCGCATGCGCGATGTGGACGACGAGGACGAGAAACCCCGCGACACCTGGGCGACGGTGCGCCGCCTGTGGAGCGAGGCTGCCGGCGACCATTGGCGCTTCTATATCGTGTTCGCGAGCATTGTGTTCTATGCCATCTTTAACACCGCCGCGCCGGCATATAGCGCCCGCGTGATCGATGAGCTGTGGGGCCACATTCAGGTGGCGTTTGCCAACGATACCACCTTCAACATCACCTGGGAGAACTGCGGCAGGACCATCTTCATCTACTTTATGATTTGGACGGCCGCTGCCTCGTTCTACGCGCTCCAGAGCTTTTTGATGTCGAGCGTCGCTGAGCGTCTCAATCTGCGCCTGCGCAACCGCATCGCGCAAAAGCTCAACCGTCTGCCGCTTGCCTTCTTTGACGCGCATCGTCCCGGTGCGGTCGTCAGCCGTGCGACCAACGACTTGGACAAGATGTCCGAGAGCATGCAGCGCGGCTTGCTGCAGCTTCTGGTGTCGATCGGTACCGTGGTGGGCGCTGTGATCGTGATGTTCGTGTTTAGCGTGCCGCTCACGCTCGTCTTTTTGTTCTTTATGACGCTGTCGCTGCTGGTGACGAAGGTCGTTTCGCGCCGCACGCACGATGTGACGGGCGAGCGCCAGGAGTGGGTGTCCAAGATTACGAGCGCGGTCGAGGAAGGCTATTCGGGCCGTTTGGTGATTCGCGCATTCAACCGCGAGCACCAGAGCTCTGCCGAGGTGCACCAGGCCTCGGGCGAGCTGGCGCGCGTGAGCACCAAGGCCGACTTTATGATCAATGCCGTCGGCCCCGCGGTGCGCTTTATCGGCCGTTTGGCGCAGATCGTTATTGCGCTTGTGGGCTGCAGCATGCTGGTTGCCGGTCACATGACCGTCGGCGTGTTCCAGGCGTTCTTCCAGTTTATTTACGAGGCGTCCGAACCCATGACGCAGCTGTCGTTTACCTTTAACTCGCTGCAGAGCGCGCTGGCGAGTGCGGAGCGCGTGTTCGACCTGCTCGATGAGCCCGAGATGGAGGCCGATCCGCTGCCGGACGAGGCCGCCAAGCTGCCGGGTCGCGTTGAGGGTCGCGTCTCCTTTGAGCACGTGCGCTTTGGTTATTCGCCCGACAAGCCGCTTATGCGCGACGTGTCGTTTACCGCCGAGCCGGGCCAGAAGATTGCCGTGGTGGGAACCACGGGCGCAGGCAAGACGACGCTCATCAACCTGCTCATGCGCTTCTACGAGATTGACGGCGGGCGTATTACGCTCGACGGCGTGGATACGAGCCGCATGGATCGCGGCGAGCTACGTCAGCAGTTTGGCATGGTGCTGCAAGACGCCTGGCTGTTCGACGGCACGATTGCCGAGAACATCGCCTACGGCTGCCCCGAGGCAACGCGCGAGGAGATTGTTGCGGCTGCGCGCGCCGCCCAGGTTGACTTCTTTGTGCGCACCATGCCGCAGGGCTACGACACGCGCGTGGCCAACGATGCCGAAAGCATCAGCCAGGGCCAGCGCCAGTTGCTGACCATTGCGCGCGTGCTGCTCAACAACCCGGCGATTCTCATCCTGGACGAGGCGACCTCAAGCGTGGACACGCGCACCGAGCTTGCTATCGGCCGCGCCATGGACGCGCTTATGCGCGGGCGCACGAGCTTTGTGATCGCGCATCGCCTGTCGACGATCGTGGACGCCGACCTGATCTTGGTCATGGACCACGGCAACATTATCGAGCAGGGCACGCATAAGGAGCTGCTCGCAGCCGAGGGCGCTTACGCCGACCTCTATCTGAGTCAGTTCGCATAATGTGACAAAGGGACAGTCCCGCATGTCACATCAAAAAGAAAGGCGCGCCGGGGATGAATTCCCTGGCGCGCCTTTGCGTTGATGCCGATGTCGTTTTGTGCCGCTTGCGTTCCTAGCGTTCGTCCACGAGCTTGGCGACGAGGGCCTTGAGCTCGGCCACCTCTCGCTCGAGTTCCTTGACGCGGCGGGCATTCTCGGTGATGCCCTGGCGGTTGAGGGCGGACTGCTCGGCGGCGTCATCGGGCATGTACTCGCGATGCTGCTTGGCGTCGAAACTCTCCTCGAACACACGGCAACCGTTGCGCTTGATGATACGTCCCGGCACGCCCACGACGGTGCAGTTGTCGGGGACGTCCTTAACGACGACCGAGTTGCCGCCGATCTTGACGTTGTTGCCGATGCGGATGTTGCCGAGCACCTTGGCACCCGTGCCCACGGTGACGTTGTTGCCCAGGGTGGGGTGGCGTTTGCCGGTCTCGTTGCCGGTACCGCCGAGCGTGACGCCCTGATAGAGCACGCAGTTGTCGCCCACAATGGTGGTCTCGCCGATGACGACGCCCATGGCATGGTCGATAAAGAAGTGCTTGCCGATCTGTGCGGCGGGATGAATCTCGACGCCGGTGATATGACGGGTGATTTGCGAGAGCACGCGGGCGAGCGAGCGATGTCCATGCTCCCACAGCCAGTGCTCGGGCACGTGGTTCCACTTGGCGTGCAGGCCAGGATAGGAAAGGAAGATGACCAGACCGTTTTGCGCGGCGGGGTCCTGCGCTTGGACGGTCTTGATGTCCTCGCGAATGGTATTGATAAAGCTCACCGGCCGCCCTCCCTTAGCGCCATGGCAATGCGATTCAATAAAGTATAGCGATTCGCTAGGGATTAGGAAGGACAATCTTGGCGGCATTGCGCGACAGGTGTCAGTTATGCAAACTTGCTGGTAATGGAGTCATGCTTTTGTGGGGTTGCGCACGAGGGGGCACCGCAACCGTATACTGGTCAACTTGGACGTATCCGCGCCCACAACTGAGAGGTTTTACTTCATGGGTTTCATCAATTTTATTGCCGAGCTGCTTAAGGACCCGCGCACCGCGATCGCCAGCTGGATCGCCGCCGGCCCGCTTATGGCCTACGGCTGCGTGTTCCTGATCATCTTTATCGAGACGGGCGTGGTGTTCTTCCCGTTCCTTCCCGGTGATTCGCTGCTGTTCGCCTCGGGTTTCTTTGCCCACAATGGCGGCTTTAACATTGTGGCGCTTCTGGCCACCGCATGGGCCGCTGCCATTTTGGGCGATCAGTGCAACTTTATGATCGGTCACTTCTTTGGCCGCAAGATCATCGCTTCGGGCAAGGTCAAGGCCATGACGCCCGAGCGCATCAAAAAGTCCGAGGACTTCTTGGACAAGTGGGGTCACCTGGCCATCTTCCTGGGTCGCTTCTTCCCGTTTATCCGCACCTTTGTGCCCTTTATCGCTGGCATGGGCGGCATGCACTGGCGCAACTTTGTCGTCTTTAACGTGCTGGGCGGCATTACCTGGTCGACGGTCTTTACGCTGCTGGGCTACTTCTTTGGCGGCATTCCCTTTGTGCAGGAGCACTTTGAGCTGCTGATTATCGGCATCGTTGCCGTGTCGATCATCCCGACCGTGGTCGGTCTGGTTAAGGCCAAGCTGGGCAAATAGAACGCCCAGCTCGAGCCAGCGCGCAGACCGTACAGTTGAGGCCCGTCACCGCTTACGGTGGCGGGCCTCTTTAGCTTCGGTCAAATGAAAATACTTTAGTTAGTTAAAGAAAAACGTTTTATCCGACGCGCGTGCGGAGTACAATCTCGTGCATGCGAATCGACGTGCCATCGGCTTTGATGCCGTTTGCGTGTCCCGTCCGGCTCTACGCTCCGGGCGTGCGACGTTGCGACGCGGTCGGCCTCGGTCCTTGCGTGCGGGTTCGCGAGTATGCAACTGTGTATGTAAGGAGCGACATATGACTGTCGAGAAGAAGGATATCGATTGGGGTAGCCTCGGCTTTGGCTACATGAAGACCGATTACAGCTACGAGGCTCATTGGAAGGATGGCGAGTGGGACGAGGGCGGCCTGACCACCGACCACACCCTGCATGTCTCCGAGTGCGGCGGTATCTTCCATTACTGCCAGGAGGTCTTTGAAGGCCTGAAGGCCTACACCGCCGAGGACGGCAGCATCGTCTGCTTCCGTCCCGACATGAACGCTGAGCGTATGTATAACTCTGCCCAGCGCCTCGAGATGCCCCCGTTTCCCAAGGACAAGTTCGTTGAGGCCGTCAAGCAGGTCGTTTCTGCCAACGCCGCCTGGGTTCCGCCCTTCGGTTCCGGCGCGACCCTGTACGTGCGTCCGTTTATGATCGGCTCCGGTGACGTGATCGGCGTGGCTCCCGCTCCTGAGTACACGTTCCGCATTCTCGTGACCCCGGTCGGTCCGTACTTTAAGGGTGGCCTCAAGCCCGTCAAGCTGCGCGTTTCCGAGTATGACCGTGCAGCACCGCATGGCACCGGCAACATCAAGGCCGGCCTGAACTACGCCATGTCCCTCAAGCCCACGATGGAGGCTCACCGCGAGGGCTATGCCGAGAACCTGTATCTCGATTCCGAGTCCCGCACCTATGTCGAGGAGACCGGTGGCGCTAACGTCCTGTTCGTGAAGGAGGACGGCACCCTCGTCGTTCCGCAGTCCCACACCGACTCCATTCTGCCTTCCATCACCCGCCGTTCGCTCGTTCAGGTTGCTCAGGACCTGGGCATGACCGTTGACCAGCGTCCCGTCGAGTGGGCCGAGGTCAAGGCCGGTACCTTTGTCGAGTGCGGCCTGTGCGGCACCGCTGCCGTTATCTCCCCGGTTGGCGAGATCGACAACAAGGTTTACGGCGCCGACGAGACCGTGACCTTCCCGGCTGGCTACACCGAGATCGGCCCTGTGATGAAGAAGCTCCGCGAGACCCTGACTGGCATCCAGTCCGGTGCTGTCGAGGATAAGCACAACTGGGTTTACACCGTCGCGTAAGCTGTCTTAGCTGTCCGGCCCGAGGGCACCTTCCTTTCCGGCGCGTCCTCGGACATGAAAGAGCCCCCGCTGCGCACTTCGTGCGGCGGAGGCTCTTTCGTCCTGCGGAGTGCGCCGGAAAGGAAGGTCGCCCTTTTGTTTTGCTTCGCGCCATGTGGGGGCGGTGGCGACGTGCATTTTTGCGAGTATTCTGCAATCGAAGGCCCCTGCATACCGGCCTCGGGCAAAAAATCGGGAGTTCTCGATGTTTTCTACGAATGATGGGCGGGGTTATGGGCTGACAGCGTTTGATTTGCAGGGATATTCGCGGTCTTTGGCATTTGTCGTGGCGCCCGAAGCTCTTGGTTATGTTGAATACTCCTAAAAATGCACGGCGCTTAGAGGGGGACCTTCGCGAAAAAGGAAACCGCCCCGTCGAAGTATGCATTCGACGGGGCGGTTTATGCATTTGGTCGATTAAGGATGCACTGCCAAACTACTAGAACTTGACGGTCGGGGCCTGGCGGGCTGCTTCGGCGGCCTCGAAGCCCTGGCGCTCCTTAAACTGGAAGATGCCGGCAAAGATGACAGCCGGGAACGTCTGAATGGCGTTGTTGTAGCTGAGCACGCAGTCGTTGTAGCTCTGGCGTGCATAGCTAATCTTGTTCTCGGTATCCTCGAGTGATGCCTGCAGCTGCGTAAAGTTGGTGTTTGCCTTAAGATCGGGATAGGCCTCGGCCACAGCGAAGAGCTGGCGCAGTGCGCCGGTCAGCACGTTGTCGGCTTCCATCTTGGCCTCGGGCGTGGTGGCCTTGACGGCGGTGTTACGCGCGCTGATCACGGCGGAGAGCGTCTCCTGCTCGTGCTTGGCGTAGCCCTTGACGGTCTCGACCAGGTTGGGGATCAGGTCGTTACGGCGCTGCAGCTGCGTATCGATGTTCTGCCAGGCGTTATCGATGCGGTTACGCTTGGTGACCATGTTGTTGTAGATGCCGGCGATGGCGCAGACAATCACAATGACAACAACGATGCCGATGATGACGGTAATCATGATGTCTCCGTTTCGAATGGCCGCGGCGGCATGCGCCAGCTGCCGTTGGTATAACGCTACTAGTATACCCGCAACGTTTTGCCGTGCCGAACTTTCCGGTAAGCGTTGTGTTTTCGGCGGGGTTGGCACCGGGGCAAAGCGCGCGAGGTACAGGTGTAAGATATGCGACAGATTGACGAGTGTTGTCTTTGCCCTGAGGATGGCGATACCAGTGGACCTTCGCATCAAGAAAACCTACCGCGCCCTGTTCGATGCCTTTACCGAGCTTCTCGAGGAGCATCGTTTTGAGGACCTGACGGTTGCCATGCTGTGCGACCGCGCCATGATTCGCCGCACGACGTTCTACAAGCACTTTCGCGACAAGAACGATTACTTTGCCTTTTATATCGATGAGCTCATGTCGGGCTTGCCGCAAAAACAGCCCGATGAGGCCGGCGCGGTGTCTGCCGAGGACGTGCACGCGCTTCGGCACGCGATTTTGGACGATGCCATGGATTTGATTCTGGCGCACGAGCGGCTCATGGATAACATTTTGGCAAGCAGCATGTCGGGCATGTTGACCAATGTTATTTGCGACCGCATTGCCCGCTCCATCCGCGAGCGTGTGATGAACGTGCTTGCCGAGGATGCCCTGGCCCCCGTGTCACTCGAGACGACGTCTGAGTTTGTCGCCGGCGGTATTATTCGTCTTTTCACGATATGGTGGGAATCGGGCCACGATCTTGAGCGTCGACCTGAGATAGCCGATGTGGTCGATGCACTGTTTGAGCGGACCATGACGCCGGTGCATCACTAAAAGTGGCGGAGAGAGGGGGATTCGAACCCCCGGAACGCTCTCGCGCTCAACGGTTTTCAAGACCGCCGCATTCAACCGCTCTGCCATCTCTCCGTGAGTCGTAATGATAGCATCGTTTTGAATTTGCAACAGGGAAGGCGAACGATGACGATCACCGAAATCGACGAGAAGTTCATGCGCGAGGCGCTGGCCGAGGCGCGCGTCGCCGCGGCAGTGGGCGAAGTGCCCATCGGAGCCGTAGTGGTGCGCGCGGGCGAGATTGTCGCGCGGGCGCACAATCGGCGCGAGCTCGACCAGGATCCTTCGGCTCATGCCGAGTTTGCGGCCCTGTGCGCTGCCTCTCGGTCGCTCGGTCGCTGGCGCCTTTCCGATTGCACGGTCTACGTGACGCTCGAGCCATGCTGCATGTGTGCGGGGCTTATGGTTAACGCGCGCGTGGGGCGCTGCGTGTATGGCGCGGCTGATGCCAAGGCGGGCGCGCTGGGTTCGCTGTATGACCTGAATGCCGATTCGCGCCTGAATCATCGGTTTAACGTGACGTCTGGGGTCCTGGCGGATGAATGCCGCGAGCTGCTGAGTAGCTATTTTGGCGGTCTGCGCGGAGCGGGCGGCGCTGATTGCGGTTGTGGGGCCGATCTTGAAGCACACGCCGCTCACGCCGCAGCGCTTGCAGGTGCCGGTGAGGATGCTGGCACGGCGGTTGACTTTGGTCCTGCGTGCCGCCGGCCCCGCCGTGTGCTGCTGGCGATCGACTCCTTTAAGGGCGGCGTTTCGAGTGCGCGGGCGGAGGCGGCGGTTGCCGAGGGCATGCGCCGTGTGTGGCCCGATGCGCAGGTGGTCGCGTTGCCGCTGGCGGATGGCGGCGAGGGGACGCTCGATGCCGTTGCCGCGTGCGGCGGCGAGCTTGTGACCTGCGAGGTTGCAGGCCCCTTTGGCGAGCGTGTGCCTGCCCGGATGTTAGTGGACGGCGAGCACGAGTCGGCTGTTATTGAGATGGCCGAAGCAGCAGGCATCGGGTACTCACCTTGCACGGAATCGGCGGCGCTTGCGGCTTCGACCTATGGCGTGGGCGAGCTGATGCTCCGTGCGGCTCGTGCCGGGGCAAAGACTATCTATATTGGTCTGGGCGGTAGTGCCACCAACGACGGTGGCGCCGGCATGCTGCAGGCGCTGGGTGCGCGTGTGGTCGATGATCAGGGCTGCGATGTCGCCCACGGTCTTGCTGGCCTTGAGCGGGTGGCGAGCGTTGATTTGGCGCCAGCGCTTCGGGCGCTGAACGGCGCGCGTGTCGTGGTGCTTTCTGATGTCGAGAACCCACTCGTGGGGCGCCGCGGTGCGCTGGCGGTGTTCGGCGGACAGAAGGGTCTGCCGGCGGATGATGCCGAGGCACTGAGCAGGTGCGACAGCTGGATGGTCGGCTACGGTCGCTTGCTCGACGCTGCGATTGCCGGAGCTCGAGCCCAGGGGTTGTTGCGCACGCCCGAGGGCGCGCGGACATTTGGCTCGGTGCTCGGCGTGCCCGGCGCGGGTGCTGCCGGTGGCTTGGGCGCGGCGTTACTGGCGCTCGGGGCGGAGCTGCGTTCGGGCGTGGAGACGGTGCTCAATCTGATTGGGTTTGACGAGCGCGTGCGCGATATCGATCTGGTCATAACGGGCGAAGGCAATATGGATGAGCAGTCCGCCGCCGGCAAGGCGCCGGTGGGTGTGGCTCGCCGCGCCAAGCGATATGGCAAGCCGGTGGTTGCCGTCGTGGGTGGTCGCGCTGTCAACCTGGATGCGGTGTGTGTGCAGGGTATTGATTTGGTTTTGCCGATTTGCCGCAAACCCATGGGCCTGGAACAGGCGATCGATCCGCAAGAAGCCACAACCAACCTCATCTGCGCCGGTGAAGCGGCCGCTCGATCCTACGACCTTGGCCGTATCTAAAACCCATCCCCTCGATAAGTTGCGGTGAAATACGGAGCGTTTTTGCCTTTAAGGGGCCAATTCAGTCCGTATTCCACCGCAACTTCGAGAATGGCCATTCGAGGTTGACCGCCTTGTGCCTTGGGTCGGACCGTTTGCCACGAAATGCGGCCATCTACTACGTTAAACCGGCCACCTTCGACCATCCCGGAATTTGCAAAAACAAAACCGCAGGTAGAAAGCTTGCCGATTTTCGAAAAAGCCGGCTATGGTTGACCCCTGCGGCCTAAACGTAGTAGATAGGTCCTTTTCGTGGCGCAGCGTCAGACCAGTCTTTTTGGGGCGGGGCTTCCTTGACTACTTTCGCCACCCTGATGCCCCACCAGTCAAAAAGTAGTCAAAAAAGCCCCGTCCCAAATTAGCTACCTTGCCCTGCTGGGCGGGAGCAGGTAAGATATACCGAGCGCCTAGCGCGTTCGATGGGTTCGGATGACGACATGTTCCGAATCTGGTCAGGTCCGGAAGGAAGCAGCCATAAGGAGCCTCTGTCGGGCATCCGAATCCATCGAGCGCACGGGCGTTTTTTGGTGCCGCGACATGGCCCGGCCGACGGCGAGGTATTTGGTGTCTCGCTGGTCCTCGGCTGCGCCTGCGGGATCGCTCGACTACCAAACACCTCGCCGCCGGCCGGGCCCCGTCGTCCAAAAATCACCCGTAAAGGCGCGTTTATCTAATTTAATCTATCCCTTAAGGAATGCTGCTCGTTGGCGTTGTCTGGGCATTGATGGCTGCGTGGTTCAAGAGGCGGCGGTGCTGTTGCTTGAATTTTTGCAGTTAAAGAGGCTCGTTTCCCTAGGTTGGGGAAACGAGCCTCTTTTTGTCTCTGGGCTTGTGGATTGGTGAAGGCAGAATGCTCTGTCGGCTATTTTGAGTTCTTGATGCGGCGTGTGGCTGTGGCGGTTATTCCGAGGCCTGCGGCGGCGACTGCTGCGAGTGCGATTGCGCTCGGCGCTGCATCGCCCGTGTTCGCGAGCTTGCCGGCGGTCGTATTTGCTTGCTTGCCGCTGCTCGAGTTCGCCTGCTTGGTGGAGCTTGGTAGGGCGTCTTTGCCGGTTGCAGGTGAGGCAACGGGCGGTGTCGCCTCGGCGGGTTGCGTTGAGCCGGAGGGGGGCGTCGTCTCGGTCGGTTTCGTTATCTCGGGCGAGGTGGCCTT
>URHQ01000003.1 GCA_900547655.1 uncultured Collinsella sp. | reverse complement strand
CCGCTAGGCGGGCACTTTTACCGGGCGGCTAACCCACACAAACCCCCGAAGAGCCATATTTAATCAGGGCTGCCAGTGGCAGCGTGAGGGTAATCTGGGGGGCGGTTCTGCCCACTGCCGTCCCGTGCTGATTCTGGCTTGCGAGGCGATTCTGCTGTCCTGCGAGTTGAAAAAGGTTCCACCCCGGCGACAAGAGCCCCCTGCTCTTCCGCGAACAGCGGATAGTCGGGGTGGTCGTTTGTTGGTAGTGCTTTTTGAGCGATAAAGTTACCGTGATAATCAAGCGGTTGACTGCCGTTGCCTAAGCAGTCTTGTCATATCGTTGCCGCAGTCCCCGGCGCAGTGCGCAGCTCCTGCCGAATCTTCCGAAAGCGTTCCGGGACTTCGGCAAGCTCCATCTTCTGCGGGGCATCGACCGTACCCGCTTCCTTCGCCGTTTCGTAATACCAGCACTTGTAATCCACCATCTCCATGGTGTGCTGCAATTCTGCCATCTGCTGTTTCAGAACTTCTTGTTGGCGCCGGAACATGGCAAGGCGCAAATCGATGGTGTCGTCTCCTTGCAGCGCCATCTCGATGTACTGCCGGATGTCCTTGATGGACATCCCGGCTTTCTTCATGCAGCCGATCACCTGCAGCCATTCGATATCCGCTTCCCGGAACATGCGAATGCCGCCGGAGGAGCGCTCCACGAAGGGCAGCAGCCCCTCCTTGTCGTAGTAGCGCAAGGTGGACGCTGCAACCCCCAACAGTTTCGCCATTTCCCCCACCGTATAGACCATCTGAAAACCCCTCCGAATTATTCCAGAATCCCCTTGACTTAAAGTTAACTTTAAGTTCTAGGATGCACATGAAGTTCAAAGGAAGCATGCTTCCAAACGGAATGATTGTCAATCGTAAGGAGGGGAATCGAACGTGAACAGGCCGTATGTTTTCTGCCACATGATGTGCGCTTTGGACGGAAAGATTATGGGCGGTTACATGAGAACGCCGCAGGGCAGAGCGGCGGGCGATGCGTTCTACGACATCGCCTTCGGGAAAGAGCCCTTTTACCATCACCAGGGCTGGCTGTCCGGCAGGGTGACAACGGACGACAACTTCACCTTCTACAGGAAGCCGGACCTGGACGAAGATGCGCCGCCCGTTCCGGCAGGTGATTTCATCGCGCAGCCGGACTTCGGAATGTTCTATGTCTCCGTGGACCCTCACGGCAAGCTAGGGTGGAAAAGCAGCACTCTACGCTATGTGGACACCACCGCCCATGTCGTTGAGGTGCTGACAGAGCAGGTCGGCAACGCCTACAGGGCATTTTTGAGAAAGCTGGGAATCTCGTACATCATCGCGGGAGAAACGGAGCTGGACCACGGCCTGGCCCTTTCCAAGCTGAAAGAAGAATTCAATATCGAGACCCTGATGCTGGGCGGTGGCGGCGTGCTGAACTAGTCGTTCCTGCAAGCGGGGATGTGCGATGAGATCAGCATCGTGTTGGCGGCGGCGGCAGACGGGAGCCCGGATACGCCGCCGGTTTTCCGAGCCGCAGAAGGCATTTCGGAGAGCAAGGCCCTTGGCTTCACGCTGAAAGAGGCGAAGGCTATGGACGGCGGGGCGGTCTGGCTGCGCTATGGCGTGAATCGATAATCCTTAACAGGAGGTTTCAATTATGAGGTATGAACAAAAAGAGCAGTTCGAGAAGGTCAACGCATTCGGCACGGGAACGGCGAACAACGCCTATGCCCAGTATTTCACCGGCGATTCGTTCCTGAATCCGCTGACCGATCCGGAAGGCGGCCTGTTCGCCGCCAACGTGACCTTCGAGCCGGGATGCCGCAACAACTGGCATATCCACCACGCGGATAAAGGAGGCGGTCAGCTCCTGCTCTGCACGGCTGGCGAGGGCTGGTATCAGGAGGAAGGCAAGGCTGCCGTCAGCCTGCACGAGGGCAGCGTCGTGATGATCCCCGCCAACGTCAAGCACTGGCACGGAGCGAAGAAGGACAGCTGGTTCAGCCATATCGCCGTGGAGGTTCCCGGCGAGAATTGCGAGAACGAGTGGTGCGAGCCGGTATCCCACGAAGAGTACGCAAGGCTGTAGGGAGGAACGAAACATGGCAGTCAAGCAGACGGCAGGCAGAGATGCCCTGGGCGAATTCGCCCCGAAATTCGCGGAACTGAACGATGACGTGCTCTTTGGAGAGGTCTGGAGCCGAGAGGGGCAGCTCAGCCTCCGCGACCGCTCCCTCGTGACCGTCGTCGCGCTGATGGCTCAGGGGCTTACCGATGAGAGCTTCCGCTATCACCTGACGACGGCAAAGAAGAACGGTATTACAAAAGAAGAAATCGCGGAGGTCGTGACCCATGCAGCCTTCTACTGCGGCTGGCCCAAGGCGTGGGCGGTTTTCCGCATGGCAAAGGATATCTGGGGCGAGGAGTAGAACGATGATCTTGAATGAAACCTACCCGTTGGCAAACGGAGTTCAGGTTCCCAAGCTGGGACTGGGCACCTGGTTCATCGACGATGCCGAGGCGGCGGAAGCCGTTCGCGAGGCGGTAAAGCGGGGCTATCGCCTGATCGACACCGCGCAGGCCTACGGAAACGAACGCGGCGTCGGCGAGGGCGTGCGCACCTGCGGCGTTCGCCGGGAAGAGCTTTTCGTCGCCAGCAAGATCGCGGCAGAGCTGAAGACCTACGAGGATGCGGCGAAGTCCATCGATGAGACGCTGGAGAGGATGGGGCTCGGCTACCTCGACCAGATGATCATCCACTCTCCCCAGCCGTGGAGCGAGTTCCGTGTGGAGAAGCGCTATTTCGAGGAGAACAAGGAGGTCTGGCGTGCGTTGGAGGATGCGCGGGCGGCGGGCAAGGTCAAGGTAATCGGCGTGTCCAACTTCCTGCAAGATGACCTTGAGAACCTCCTGGGCTCTTGCCGCGTGATGCCCATGGTCAATCAGATCCTCCTGCACATCACCAACACCGATTCGGCATTGGTGGACTTCTGCAAGGCGCAGGGCATCCAGGTGGAGGCATACTCTCCCATTGCCCACGGCGAGGCGCTGAAGAATCCGGCGATCGTTAAGATGGCAGAGAAGTACGGCGTATCTGCCGCCCAGCTCTGCATCCGCTACGTCCTTCAGCTTGGAGCCGTCGCGCTTCCCAAGACGGCAGATCCCGCCCACATGGAAAGCAACGCAGACGTGGATTTCGCGATCTCCGAGGAAGACATGGAAACTCTCAAGAACATGGAGCGCATCGCCAACTATGGTGACTTCAGCGCATTTCCCGTGTTCAGCGGAAAGCCTCTTGCATAAGGAGAAAGCGTGAAATGAAAACCTTGATTCTGTACTACTCCTATGGAGGCAACACGAAGCGCATCGCCGAGATGATCCAGAGGGAAATCGGCGGGGATATTGCTCGTATGGATACGGTTGTTCCCTACGATGGCGATTATGATGAAGTCGTCAATCAGGGGCAGCGTGAGATTGCCGAGGGTTATTGCCCGGAACTGAAGCCACTGCACATTGGCTGGAGAGATTACGACACCATCATCCTGGGTTCACCTGTCTGGTGGTACACCTTTGCGCCCGCCATGCGCAGTTTCCTGGAGCGGGCTGACCTGACCGGGAAGATCGTGTATCCGTTTGCCACCAATGGCGGCTGGCCGGGACACGCGCTGAAGGACTTTGAGGAAGCCTGCAAAGACGCAATCGTAAAGCCGGGCCTCGATGTGCAGTTCGATGAATCCATGCTCCGTACTTCTGAGAAAGATATTCAGGCATGGATTAATGCAATCCGCAGATAATCGACCTGCAGCTTTCGGCATTCGCCACAGAGCTGACAAGGGTTTGGGACAAAACGAAAGCTCAACGTCCTGAGTCCGAAGTGATTATATTGTAACTGTCTTGGCTTTTATTTCCGGAACCGACAAAGCGTGCCTCCGCCTCTTTTGCGTGAAGCCGGCCGGGATGTGGGGTAGTTTTGCGCCAGCAGATTTGCGCAAGGGGCCAACGGACGGGGCTTCATTGGCCCCTTGCGCACCGATCGCGAATTAGAACATGATAGCGTCGTCGGCCGTGAAGGCATCAAGGGATCCCTGCTTGACCTGAATGCAGACGTATGTGATGCCCGAGTCGGATGCGGCGCGGAACTGGCGGTGTGCGGCGGGGGAAATGCGCAGCCAGTCGCCGGCTTCAAGCTCGATTTCCTCACCGTCGATCGTGACCGAGCCGGCGCCTTCGAGCACGCCATAGATTTCCTCGTTTTCCTTGTGTGCATGGACGAACGGAACGCCAGCGCCGGCGGGAAGATTGTTGACACTCACCTCTGCCCCGGTAAGCCCGAGCACTTCGTGCAGCTCGACACGGCTCTCATTACCGATGTGGGTCTTTGCATAATTAGCCATAATGGTTCCTCTCTTGGGGTTGATTTACCTTGCAGGCATCTCCTGCGTGAGATATATTCAACGCGAAAGCGCATGCAAATACGAGTACGCACATATTTGTAACTGCGTACTATTTTGTGAAACCGGTATGGTCAAGGAGGTTGGGTCTCCCATGATGGCGAAAGAGGAGCTTCCGGAGTGTCCGGTCGCAACGGCGGTAGCGCTCATTGGCGGAAAGTGGAAGCTGCTCATTATCCGTAACTTGCGCGTACGCCCTTGGCGTTTCAACGAGTTGCGCCGCAACCTTGAGGGGATCTCTCAGAAGGTGCTTACCGACAGCCTGCGGCAGATGGAGGATGATGGGCTGGTCTTTCGCCATGACTATGGCGAGAATCCTCCCCGCGTTGAGTATGGCCTTACCGAGCTCGGCCGCCAGATGATGCCCATCATGGACTCGCTCGCAGACTTCGGCGCCTATTACAAGACGGTCGTTTCGTAGCGGACACGCTGCTTAGGGGGCGGAGAACCGCTACGAGTACGGTAGCGGTTCTCCTACGGCCGCTGTCGTTCCCGCAGGATTAGAGCGGAAGGAGACTGCAATGGGGTCGTCCGCCCCACAAGAAGGCCCTCCCTTCCCGGTATGGCGCCGACATGCGCACGCCGGCTCAAACTGCTCGATGCGCGAAGTGTTGTTATGGCTTCACTCAGCCTGCGGACGCCCAATCATCCGTGCACCACATTCTGCCCATGTGCATGGGCGGCTGCCCCCACCGCCATATGGTCTCCGGCGAGCGCCGTTGCCCCTGGTTCAAAGACGACCCCGATGCCTACGTCCTCGCGAAAACTCGCGACGCCCGTAAGAGCCGCCAATAAAACCTCCGGCCCTGCTTGGCCCTGGGAATAAACGTCAGACTTGCCCGATTCACGCTTCGCGCAAGGGCCGTTCTACTTCCCAAACCTGATCTGTCTGTCGCACAGCTCAAGGGAGCCTGGGATACCTCTTTGATATCTTCCACGAACTACTGGAGTGCGGCACAGTCGGATGACTGGACCGTTTTCGTTGGAGCTTGGTTGTTTGCCTGTGTGAATGGCGTATTTGCTTTAGCTAGTGGTTGCGACGCCTTGTTGCAGAAATGCCAACTGCTGCAACTACACCACCGGCAACACTCAGGGCGGTTGCCATCGCACTGTTGTCGCCCGTCGCGGGTAGGGTGGTCCCGGCTGGTTTAACTGCCGTTACTGCCTTGGTGGAAACGGGATTTGCCGCGGGCTTTTCTGCCTTGGGCTGCGGTGTGGGGTCGGGCTTGGTTTCCGGTTCGGGTTTGACCTCTGGGCTCGGTTTAACACTTGGATCGGGTTTGGAACCGCTCGTATCGGATGCAATCAAGTGCACGTCGCTGTCGAAGACGTAGCGGATGTAGTAATCGTGCCGCGTCTCGTGCATAATCCCCTGCCCGCTGTCGAAGTCGCGGTCAACGTGTGTGCCAAGGCGGGTTGAGCTGGTGAGGTTCAGTCTGTAAGGGATTTGGTCGTCGGCGTAGCCGCCTGTAAAGACAGCGGTTGCTCTAACGTGATTGTCGATCATGGTCAGGGCAATAGAGACGCTGGCCTCTTTGGGGTTCTCGGTTTTTATAAGGCCTTCGGTATCGGTGTCGATCTTGAAGAGATGGACGGTGTCGTTAAGCCCGTAGATGAAGTCCTCGGGTTTGTCGAGGAAATCGTATACAAACGCCTCATTCTGGACCAACATGAAGGCAGGAGGGAGCTCCAGGTCATAGTTATGGTCGACAACGGTGGTAGCTGTGAGGCTGCCTTCCGCGTTGGCTTCGTCGCAGGCAATGGGTGCTGCGACATCGGTTTCGGGCATTTCTGTCGCCAGTGCTGCGCAGGGTAGCAAAAGCAATCCTGCCACAAGAATGCTTACTCCGAAGGCGGCGATTCTGGCGTCTGCATGACGCTTGACGTCGCGGATAGACAGGCCAGTCCGTTTGTTATGGGTCTGCGGTGCAACATGCTGTCCATACATAAGACGCTCCTTGTTCGTAGGCCGGTTTCCGCGGATCTATATTGCGCCTGGCCGATGCGGCTAGGCTCTTTCACGCGAACGCTTATGCGAGCAGGGAGAAAGCTCAAGCTAATTTTCTCACAGTCGATACTTTGCGAGCAACGATTTGCTGTTCAATTCTCGGAGAGAGAGTCAAGACAGTCGAGGAGTTATCAGGCGGTGAGATTATGTCTAGAGAACACTGACGAGAGATGTGGCCTGCAGACGACTGAATAGCTCCATCCGTTTTGGTTACAACGAAATGTATGCCGCGCGCCTGCGGCATGAAGAAGGGAGATTCTTATGAATATCGTTGTATTGAGCGGTAGCCCGCGCAAGGGCGCCAATACCGACACCATGGTCGAGGCGTTTGCTGAGACCGCGCGTGAGGGTGGCCATACGGTCGAGGTCATCCGCGTTGCCAGTAAGAAAATCGCTGGTTGTCTGGGGTGTCAGTATTGCTTCGCCCACGAGGGCACTTGCGTGCAGAAGGATGACATGGCCAACGTGATCGAGTCGCTGAAAGACGCCGACATGGCTGTCTTCGCTTCGCCTATCTACTGGTTTGATATCACTGCGCAGGAGAAGGCCGCCATCGATCGCCTATACGCCTTCGGTGCTACGGGCTTCCCGTTCACCAAGACGGCCCTTTTACTCGATAGCCACAGCGAGGGCGTCTATGATGCGGCGATCGCTATGTACAAGTCGACCTGTGCGTACTGCAAGTGGGAGGACCAGGGCATTGTCGCCATCAGCGGTATGACCGAGCGCGACAGCATGGCATCGTCGCCCAAGTTGAAAGAGGTGCGAGAGCTCGCTCGCAAGCTCGCCTAAGGACAAGAAGAACGCATGGCAATCAGCGTTGGCGGAAAGCCTACTTCCCTTACCAAGAGGATTACTGATTGCCATGCGTTGATGTCCTTATGGACAATCTCCGCGTGCTAGGAGACTTTCTCGCTCAGGAACTCCCTGAATGCGGGGATGTCAAAGCCAACGAGACCACGCCCACGTTCCCCGATGACGCCGTCCTCGAGAAGGCGGCGTTTGTATTGGCTTGCGTAGTTGCTGGCGACGCCCATGCGTTTGGCTATCTCCGAGACCCTGCTGGGGCCAGAATCGGGCAGCATCGCGAGTAAAAACTCAATGTCTTTATCGGAAAGCTCTCGATAGGTCGTTTCGAGAATGCGATCACGCAGCTCCATGCGTGCGAGTAGGGAACCCTGCTGGACATCGGATGCACTGATTTGGGGCGAGTTCTCCGAAACATCCCAAGTGCGATATCCGACGAGCTGCATCATGTAGGGGAATCCGTCGACGGCCTTCACAGCATTCTCGAGCGCTTCTGGTGTGATTGAACGTCCTCCGGCCTCAACGGTTTTGCGAAACGCGTTTGCAATTTCAACGTCAGTGATTCGTCCTAACTGATGATATTGGGAACGCCTGAGGAACGAGACGGAATCGTTACGCAGCAACGCCGATACTTTGTAGGGAAGTCCTGCCATGAGTAGGGCAACTTTTTTACCTTCGCGTACAAAGTGCTGGTAAACAGAGGCAAATTGAAGCATTTCTTCGAGATCGACGGTGACTTCATCGATGGTAATGAGAAGTCCGATGTCATGTTTTTCGAGTTGCTTAAAGATGCCATTCATGCGTGTGCGCCAGTTGCCCTGGACCTCTTGAGCATATGTCCAATCGATGCCCACTGGACCAATTTGAACGCCGTTTATGCGCGCATGAGGCTGTGAGAGGTAGCTATCTGCGGCTTCTTTGGTTCGCTCGATAATATCTTCGAGCATGCCTGGCATGGCGGAGACATTTGCTGCGATCCAACCGTGTTCAAGCGCCGTTTCTGAAAGGAGCGAGAGAAGCGCCGTCTTGCCCGTTCCCCTTGCGCCCGTAAAAATAGTCGACAGGTTTGGATCTCCCGGGCCGTTGATAAAACCACGGTTGATGTCACGCAGAATATGCTCGCGACCCGCTAGAAAGGGAGGGATACTTCCGAACGTCGGGGTAAAGGGGTTCTTGCTGTACTCCATGGTGTCTCCTTTGCAAGTTTTGCTAATTTTTGCAAGTTTTGCTAATTTTTGCAAGTTTTGCTAACGACCGACCAAAGGGCATCGAAGCAGTGACGCTGACATTTTTTAACGCAGAAAAATAAGCAGAAATCAATTAATCTGCGTTAAGAAATAGTTGAGAAGAAAAACGACGAGTCCCGGGCGCAATGTCGTTGCGCTCCGGGCCTCGTCGCTTTGCGAAGTATCTAACGGTCTCGTTGCCGTGGTACCTAGTCAAACAAACTCGGCATGTCGTTTTCCTTCATGAGGGCACCGGCGGAGGGCAGGCTCTGCGCGGTGAACTTCTCGGCCGAGACGCCGGCGCCAAGGATCTCTTCGGTCGTGCCGACGGTGGTGACCAAGCGACCCTTCTTGGCTGTAAAGGCCTGGACGCCCTGCGTGTTGGTGGTCGTCTTGGTCTTGAGCAGCGACGTGTTGAAGTTCATCAAACGATAGTCGCTCGAGACCAGCGCGATGTCGCGATCTGTGTTGAGCACCTGGGCATACAGCAGCTTGCTGCCACCGTAGATGGCGTTCTTGAGGCGTTTGCGGTTGGTCTTGGTGACGTATCCAGAAAGCGCGACGCGCACCGCGCGGCCGTTCTCAAAGACGAACAACACGTCGGCCTTGTAGTCCTCGGGGTCGATGACCCAGATGACACTCTCGTCGGGTTCCATCTCAAGATCGGTCGGCAGGTACGAGCCCAGCTGGGCCGACTTGGTGTCCTCAAATGCCGCAACCTTGCACTTGTACACCTGGCTCTTGTTGGTAAACACGAGCAGCTCGTGCGTGTTGGAGGACGGGAACTCGATAAAGGGTTTGTCGCCGTCCTTGTACTTGAGCGTGGTCGCCTTCTTGAGTACGCGGTCCGTCATCTTCTTAAGGTAGCCATCGCGCGAGAGCATGATGGTAACCGGATATTCCTCGACCTCGGGCTCCAGGCTTACCTCGATGACCTCATGGGGCTCGATCCTGCCCGTGCGACGCGGCATCACATACTTCTTGTTGACCGCTGCCAGCTCGTCGCTGATGACCTTCTTGATGTTGTCCTCGCTCGAGAGAATCTCCTCAAGCTCGGCAATCTCACCCTCGAGCTTAGCGATGTCCTTGGTGCGGTTGAGGATGTATTCCTCGTTGATGTTGCGGAGCTTAAGTTCGGCAACAAACTCGGCCTGGGTCTCGTCGATGTCGAAACCCTTCATAAGGTTGGGCACGACCTCGGCTTCGAGCTTGGTGCCGCGGATGATGGCGATGGCCTTGTCGATGTCGAGCAAGATTGCCTCAAGGCCGTGCAGCAGGTGCAGGCGCTCGGACTTTTTGCCCAGGTCAAAGTTAATGCGGCGACGCGTGGACTCAATACGCCACTTGACCCACTCGTGCAGGATCTGGCGCACGCCCATAACGCGAGGGTAACCATCGACCAGCACGTTGAAGTTGCACGAGAACGAATCCTGCAGCGTGGTCGAGCGATAGAGCTTGGCCATGAGCTTGTCGGGGTCGACACCGCGCTTAAGGTCGATGGCGATGCGCAAGCCCGAGAGGTCGGTCTCGTCGCGGATGTCGGCAATCTCCTTGACCTTGCCCTCTTTGGAGAGCTTGACGATGCGCTCGATGATGACATCGGTCTTGGTGGTGTAGGGAATCTCGTAGACCTCGATGATGCGCTCTTCGGGAATCCAGCGCCAGCGGGAGCGGATCTGGAAGCTGCCAAGGCCGGTCTCGATAATCTTTTCCATCTCCTCGCGGCGGTAGATGATCTCGCCGCCGGTCGAGAAGTCGGGCATGGGCATGTATTCGAGCAGGTCGCAGTCGGGGTCCTGCAGGTAGTGCATTGTGGCAGTGCAGACCTCGTTGAGGTTGAAGCCGCAGATGTCGGACGCCATGGCGACACCGATGCCCTTGTTGGCTGAGACGAGGATATTGGGGAACGTGGTGGGCAGCAGGCGCGGCTCCTTCATGGCGCCGTCGTAGCTGTCGACGAAGTCGACCGGGTCCTTGTCGATGTCCTTGAAGATCTCGGCGCTGATGGGGGAGAGCTTGGCCTCGGTGTAACGCGAGGCGGCGTAGCTCAGGTCGCCCGAATAGTACTTGCCAAAGTTGCCCTTCGACTCCACGAAGGGCGCAAGCAGCGCTTCGTTGCCGGTGGCCAGGCGCACCATCGTCTCGTAGATGGCGGCGTCGCCGTGCGGGTTGAGCTTCATGGTCTGGCCCACGATGTTGGCGCTCTTCTGGCGCTCGCCCTTGAGCAGACCCATCTTGTACATGGTGTAGAGCAGCTTGCGGTGCGAGGGCTTAAAGCCGTCGATCTCGGGGAACGCACGCGAGACGTTGACGCTCATGGCGTAGGGCATGTAGTTGACCTCGAGCGTCTGCGTGATCGGCTGATCGGTGACCTCGGAGTGCAGGCCGATGACGTTCTCGGCGTTGACCTGCTTTTTCTTGGGCTGGTTCTTCGTCTTTTTCTTTGCCACGATTTCCTCTTGAACTTCTTATGGGCCGTCGTTATCGATTTGCTGCTACTGCAGGTCCAGCTGGTCCAGGTATTCCTTGCCGTGCTCGGAGATGTGGCGCTTACGGCCCGCCTCGTCGTTGCCCAGCAACAGGTTGAACATGGTCTCCATCTTGGTGACGTCCTCGGGCTCCACCTTAATCAGGCGACGCGTCTCGGGGTTCATGGTGGTGAGCCACATCATGTCCGGATCGTTCTCACCAAGACCCTTGGAGCGGTTGATGGAGCACTTTTGGTCGCCGATCTCCTTAAGGATGCCGTTCTTCTCGAGCTCGGTGTAGGCAAAGTAGGTCTTTTCTTTGCAGTTGATCTCGTAGAGCGGCGACTCGGCGATATAGACGTAGCCCTCGTCGATAAGTGTGGGCACCAGGCGGTAGAGCATGGTGAGCACGAGCGTGCGGATGTGGTAACCGTCGACGTCGGCGTCCGTACAGATGATGACCTTGTTCCAGTTGAGGTTGTCCAGGTCGAAGGCACCAAGGTTCTTGATGCGCTTGTCCTTGATCTCCACACCGCAGCCCAGCACGCGCATGAGGTCCATGATGATGTCGGACTTAAAGATGCGCGGATAGTCCTCCTTCAGGCAGTTGAGAATCTTGCCTCGGACGGGCATGACGCCCTGGAACTCGGCATCGCGCGACGTACGAATGGCGCCTGCTGCCGAGTCGCCCTCTACGATATAGATCTCGCGACGGCTCTTGTCCTTGGAGCGGCAGTCGATGAACTTCTGCACGCGGTTGGCCATGTCGGTCTTCTGCTGCAGGTTGGTCTTGATGCTCTGGCGCGTTTTCTCGGCATTCTCGCGCGAGCGCTTGTTGATGAGCACCTGCTCCATGATCTTGTTGGCGGCGTCTTTGTTCTCGATCAAGTAGGTCGAGAGGCGTTCCTTAAAGAATGCCGTCATGGCCTGCTGGATAAAGCGGTTATTGATGGCCTTCTTGGTCTGGTTTTCGTAAGACGTCTGGGTGGAGAAGCAGTTGGTCACCAGCACCAGGCAGTCTTGGACGTCCTGCCACTTAATGCCGCTCTCGTTTTTGTTGTACTTGCCCTGTTGCTTAATATAAGCATCGATGGCGCTGGTCAGAGCGCTACGGGCGGCCTTCTCGGGCGAACCGCCGTTCTCGAGCCAGGAGGAGTTGTGGTAGTACTCCTGCATCGTGAAGGTGCGCGAGAAGCACATGCATGCAGTGATTTTTACATTGTAGTCGGGCAGGTCTTCACGGTCGCGACCACGGCGGTCGGCCTCGATAAAGAAGGGCTCGGTAAGGTAGTCGGTACCGACCTTCTCGAGCACATAGTCCTCGATGCCCTTGGGGTAGCAAAAGTCCTCTTCGGAAAACTCGCCATCGTCGCCCTCGATGCACAGGCGGAAGGTCACGTTGGCGTTGACCACGGCCTGACGGCGCATGGTCTCGCGATACCAATCGTGGGGAATGCTAATCGAGGTAAAGACCTCAAGATCGGGGCGCCACTTGATAGTGGTGCCGGTGCGGTTCTCGTCGCTGGGCTCAATCTCGAGTGCCTTCTTTTTGGCGCCGACAACCTTGCCCTTCTTAAAGTGCAGGGAGTACTTGTTGCCGTCGCGCCAAACCGTGACGTCCATGTATTCGGAAGCGTACTGAGTCGCGCAGGAGCCCAGTCCGTTGGTGCCGAGCGAGAAGTCGTAGTCGCCGCCCTGGTTGTTATTGTATTTGCCGCCGGCGTAGAGCTCGCAAAAGACGAGCTCCCAGTTAAAGCGCTTCTCGGAAGGGTTCCAGTCGAGCGGGCAGCCACGGCCGTTGTCCTCTACCTGGATAGAGCCATCGCGAAAAGCGGTAAGGGTGATGAGCTTGCCGTAGCCCTGGCGCGCCTCGTCAACGGCGTTGGACAGGATCTCGAAGGCGGCATGCGCGCAGCCGTCGAGTCCGTCCGAGCCAAAGATGACGGCGGGACGCAGGCGTACGCGCTCCTCGTCCTTGAGCTGGCGGATACTGTCGTTACCATAGTTTGCGGTGTTTTTTGCCATACTCGCTCTCTCGGTGCTCCCTTGCTGCGTTTAAGTCATATAGATAGTCAAGGTAGCATAGCCCAGCCCACAGACGATTCCAACCAACACGAAATCCATCGAACAATCGTTCGATTAGATAATGAATGCTTGGAATGTGGGAGAGACCTGTCCTGTCCTATCCAAACATCTGCGGCAGGTCGATGAAGACGGTTCGATCGCTTTCGCCAGCTTCGAAGCCCGAACGGGAGAAGAATCCATAGCGATGGCACTTGAGCCCCGTTGCCTCGACTTGGGCGATTTCCTCGTCGACCATTTTTTGCGTGATGGGGGATTTGCGGAACTTTGCTTCGTAGAATGCGTAGCCCTCGGGGTCTTGCGTTACCACGTCGAATTCGCCGCTCGTTTTGTTTGCGGGATCGTCGTACCAGTACTTGCCTATGGCGTCGAAAGCCGGTTCGATCTTGCCGGTCCTGTTCTGCCGCACGAGGTATTGACGGCAGATCTCCTCAAACATATGAGGAACGTAGTTTTCCTCGAAGTCTTGGGAGACGTGACGATCATAGAAGACTTCCGGGTCGAGCAGCTGACGCGCTGAGGCATTGCGGAAAACATAGCGATAGTAAAAGAGCGAAAGCGGATCCACTACAAAGTAGCCAGACTTGCGCTTGTTCGTAGGGTCGTTGATGGGTGCACGCTTTTGGACGATTTCGAGTGACATGAGCTTGTCGAGCACGTCTGCCATGGCCGGACCGCTCGAGACGTGCGACTGTGCCAGCACGTCCCCCCAACGGGAGTAACCTTGTGCGAGAGCCCCGAAAACTTCGTTGGCGTTGGTCATCTTCGAGATCTCGGCGTTGAGATAGGACGGCACCTCGCTTTCTAAGCGGGCGCCAGGTTCCGTGACGAGCTCGATGATGTTGTCGCGTACGCTTTGGGATTGATCGATGAGGCGATTGTAAAAGGGGATGCCGCCAAAAACGCTATAGAGCCGCACCTTGTCCTCGGGCGAGAACGCGGGATAGAACTTCGCAGCGTCAAAGTAATCCATGGGCTTAAGCTCAAGCGCGAGATCAATTCGCCCGTAGAGGGGGCTTTCATGCTCGATGAGGGATTTCATAATCTCAACGTAGGAGCCGCACAGGACAATGTTTAAACGTGAGTCTTCCCTGTGAGCGTCGATTGAGGTCTGAAGAATGCTGTCTAAGCCTTTAACCGCATCTCTCAAGTAGGGGTATTCGTCGAGAACGAGGGTAATGTTCTTGTCTTTGGCTTGGGCAAACAGAAATTCGATGAGCTCGCGGATGCCTGCGAAGGCGAGCGGAGGAAAGCTCAGCGCTTCAGCAACAAGGACGGACAGACTCTCGAGGTTGTCTGCCTCGGAGGTTTGACGGCACTCGTAATAGACCGTTGCGACGTCTGACAAATCCGTTAGCGCCTGCTTGATGAGCTCACTTTTTCCGACGCGACGCCTGCCGTAAATGAGAACATTGCGTTGCTCGGGTGCTTTGAGCGTTTTCTTAATACGGGCGAGTTCACGCTCCCTGCCAATGAATTCCACTTACTCGGTTCCTTCCGACTCGGTTTTGTCCGAGTTAATTGTATCGCATGAATCGGTTTATGCTCGAGTTTACTCGGACAAAACCGAGTCGGTTCTGTCCGAGTAAGTTTGAATAGTGAACCGAAGTTGTAATGTCCGCATGGCGATGACGAATATGGTTTTCATAATGACAGATATAGTTGACATTGTCTGATATATGCAATATATTTCTGTCATGTTGCAACGGATATCTGTCCATTACTACGAAAGGAACTCCATGCCGGGCAAAAAGAACCTACGCATGAAGGCGGCGCGCGCGGCGGTTGGCCTTTCGCAAGCTGACTTGGCCGAGGCCGTGGGCGTTACGCGCCAGACCATCGGCCTGATCGAGGCGGGCGGCTACAACCCCACGCTCAATTTGTGCGTGGCGATCTGCAAAGCGCTACGCGTTACGTTGAACGATCTGTTTTGGGAAGACGGGATCGACGTCGACCCTAACGCTCTTTAGGAGTTCGCTATGAAATTTGAAGATTTAAAACTCGTGCAAAAGTGGCGTGAATATGCCGGCCCAAAGGATGAGCGCCTGGAGGCTGAGAGCGCGAAGATCTACAAGATTGGTTTCGTGCTGCTTTCGTTTGGCATGTTGATGATATTTTTCTACCAGTTTATAGCTCGACAGGTTGCGTGGGTTCACAGCGACGCCAGTGAAATGCCGCATGGCTTTGCAACGCCGTTCGAGGCAGCCATGTATTTGTGGCTCGTTCTCGTGATGTTGATTTGCGCAGGACTGCAAACGCGGAAGGGCTATGTCGATACCAATCGTTTTGGGCAAACCGAGCATCTTCCTGTTGGATATTTCCTACTTCTCAGCGGTCTTAGCGGCGCCGCGTTCGCGCTTGTTATTGCCGAAATGCGCTGTATCGCTGAGGCGCAGATCGTACCGCTCGAAAGCGTCTTTTGGTTGGCGAACCTGGCCACGGGCGCGTTCTGCGGTGCGACGATTTTCGCGGCCACGTTTGCTGGCCTGTGCGCAACGTTTTTCACGGCGAAAAGACGCCGTGCCAAGCTCGAGGCAGAACTCGACTCCTCTGACGACATCTAATGCGTAATGGGCTGGCTCTGGGTATCCAGAACCAGCCCATTTGATGTTCGATGAGCCGAGTCGGCGTCTCTCACAAAAGTAACTAGGAGCTAGCGAGGCCTATCCGAATTGGCCTCATTGGCGGTGTCGGCTTCGAGTGCCGTGCGGCGGGCGCTGTAGGCGACAAGGCCGGCACCAGCCGCGGCGAGTGCTGCTGCGGCTGCTGTCAGGGGGATGTTGCTGTCACCCGTTCCAGCAAGCGCGCCTGCTTTTCCAGAACGCTTGCTGTTACCGCGGTCCTTGCCGCTGCCAGAGCTGCTGCCGCCACCGGAGCTGCCTCCCGTGCCGGAACCGCCGCCGCTCGAGCCGCCATCGCCGTCCACGGTCATCGGGGCGTCGTGAAGTCCTGTCGTATCTGCGCTGTCGCATACGCCGACCTGAACTTCTGAGCGTTCGCATGACGCGTCGGGCACATGAAGCTCGTGCAGTACGGCACCCAGCGCCGAGTTCGCGCCCGGTCGAATTTCCTCGAGCGTTACGGGATCGAGCGCCACCAGATTACGCGCCTTCGCATACAGCGTTACGCGTTTGCCCACTTCGTTGCTCCAGCTCTCGGGGATGGCGAAGCTCATGCGGAACTGTGCCGTGCAACCCGGTGCCAGCACGGCGTTGCCGTTGTCGGCTACCAGCGGGTGCGTTGCAAAACGTGCGCCCAGCGTCTCGAGCGCGTACTTCACGTGTGCCATGTCGTTGGCCGAAGCGTCCTCGGCAAGCTCTGGATCGTAGATTGAAGCCATGCGTGCGTTCACTCCGAATCCGATGGATGCGCTGGAGAACGGCTGGCTGGAGCCCTCTCGGTACAGATCGATCGTGCCGGCGGTCAGTAAGGTGTTGCCGTCGTTTCGCACCGTGACCATGAAGGATTCGCCTGCTGCTCCGGGCACCACCGCGCCCGAGGTAGCAACGGCGCCCGTCGGAGTGGCACACGCCACCAAGGGCACTTCGATGCCGTGCAGCTCTGCCTCGCTCTTCTCCGCGCTCACAATGTGCGTGGCGAGCGCGGAGAGCATGCCTCCCGACGTCAAAAATGTCGTTATCTGATCGACGGGATGGTCCAGCTCGCACATCACGAACGGCTCCGTGAACAGATCGCCTGCCAAGGTGCTGGCGAAGATGCGGAAGTGCTTGCCCATCACTGCTACCGGGTTGCCTTCTTCGTCGTAGGTTTGCCCCACCTTGCCATCGGTGTTCTCTACATAGAGCACGCACCTGCCGTTGTTGCTTACGCTAAACGATGCCGGGCCACAGCCTGCGGCACCCACGGGCTGCGTTGCAAATGCCGATGCTCCTCGCGTCCAAGTAATATGCTGCAGTTGCTCGTTGACGGTTGCCAAAAAGCCCGAATGTTGTGGCCACGGCACCGCGTGGGGTACTGTGGCATCTGGTGGCATAACGCCCCAACCCGCGATGGACCGGCCGATCACGGCATACGATGCGCAGCCACAACCGTTTGCAGTTTCGTATGCAACGGGCACCACCATTTTGCCGTTGATATTCTCGGGTACGCCCAGCTCGATGCTCGATGGCGCTTGCGGAAAGCGGAGGACCTGACGGAACGTGAGGCTGTCGCCCAAATCATCCGACCACAGGGTGAAGCACTCGAGCGCGACCTCTGCCTCGGTGCCCAACGCCTTTTCTGCGGTGGTTCCGCGGCGGTGGAGGTAAGCGCCCGACAGGCGCCCGTCGACCAACGTCTTGCCCACCGTGATGCGTGGACACTGCAGACAATGGTGGCCATTCTCCTGAAGGCGGCCGCGCGAGATGCTGCGCCACGACGTGTGCGACATCACGCGAACTCCGTCGTTGCTTATGCGCAGGCGTACAACGGACAGTATGCCGGCTGTGCTTGCCGTATCGAAAAGGGTGTTGTCGCCGTCGGGGCGCTCGCCCGAGACCAGCAGCACGTAAGCGTCCTGGTTTTCTCTTCCGTCCGTATATTCCACTACGTCGAAGTCGTAATCGAATATGCCGTCGCGCTCCACGTCGCCCTCGCCAAAGCCAAGGGGGAAGTCCACGGGCATGGGGGCAGACCACGTGCCGTTTGCCTTTGTGTGCACCACCAGGCGCGAGCGGCCATTGTCGCCGTAGCGCACCGAGGCGATACGGAACAGGCATTCTACGCCGGCGATCATTGCCAGCTTCATGTGGGCTTCGCTGAGCACGCCGGAAAACAGCACGTTGTCGCTCGAGGGCTTGATGCCGCCACGCTCGTCCTCCGATACACCAGCAGAATTGGCGTTGGGGTCCGCAGCGGCGTCCTTCGCCTGCTCGATATAGGTGTACTTATACATCGTCGCGGCGTTTTCGTCGTTCTCTATCAGTGCATGGACGAAATGCTCGATCTGTCCCGTGTCGTCGCTTTCTGCATCCGCCTCGAGCTCAATGCACGTGACCGCTTGATCCCAATCGCGCACGACAGGCGCGGCGTTTACGGCAGTGGCCTTAACCTCGGCGCGTGCGAGCAGCTCGGCGTTGGTGACGATGGTGGCCGATGCGATAAATTGCGGCACGCCGCCTGCCTCGGCGTTGCCGGCCGTGCCGAAGCGGGCATCCAACGTGTAAGGCGTATCTCCACCCAATGCGAGCTCAGAGCGCTGGAGCACATACTGGTTGCCATTGTTCACCGACATATTCCACGAATCGAGGAGTGTGGGCCACGACCCCGACCAAGCCTTGGTGGTCCACTTGAACATGACGAACTGGAGTATCACATCGACATCGACGTCTGCACCTACGCGCAGTCGCGGAAGCTGGTGCCCATCTGCCTTCTCGTACCCAATGAACAGCGTGAGGGATGCGGCGCCGCGCACGGCAGACGAAGCGACGCCTGCAACGCCGGCGCCAAAGGTGACGGCAAGCCCGATCTGGATGGTGAACGAGCCCGAGGTGTTTGAATAGTCGAGCGAAATGTTTTTAAAAAACGCCGCGCCGCTGCCGTGCGTGTGGGCACCCACGGCGAGCGCCAGCTTCGCCAGCACCCAGGGGTTGACGTTTAGGAAAAACGGCACCGGTCCTAGGGTAAACTGCTCGGTCCAATTGAGGTCGGTTCTTACTTGGAAGAGTGCCTTAATATTGCCGTATGCGGGATCGTTGTTGTTGCCCCAGGTTTTGCCCACCCAGTCGTAGGCGAGCGATCCGTACAGCTGCGTGGCGATATCCATCGTAAACAGCAGCGTGCAGTGGTGACGAAGCAGCTTGGTGTTTCTTGGATCGGTGCCCGAACCGGCACTCATACTCTTATATTGATTCCACTTCCCCTCCATCTCGTCGAGGTAGCGGTTTGCCTGCTTGGCGCCCGACTCACGCGGCGATTTCTTCCAGTATTCCGGATCCGGATTGCCCGAATCGTTCATGTAGCCGACCGGTTTGTATCCTCCGCCAAACAGCACGTATCCAGCAAACGAGAAATCGAAGAGGATCGGAAATGTGGGCATCCAACAGGTGAACTTGTTGCCGCCGATGCCGGGAAACGCCGCCGGGAAATCAAAGGGAGTAATCTCTTGGTCCATGGTAGTGGGGACGATAGTGGTCGAGCCCGATTCTGCCTTTGCGGCCGGCGCGGTGACAACGGCCATGGGGGAGGAGAGCGTGTAGGTTTTGCCCTGGTAGTCGAGCGCAAAGCGCAGCTTGCACCCTTCTTCCAGAAGACCCGATGCTGCGTCGAGGAACTTGTCTTCGAGTGTGAACGTGGCCAGATTATCCGCGCCCGATGCGCTGGCCTTGACTTGGCCGATCTGCGTGACGGTTTCGGGTGAGCTGCCCGCGGCGGGCGTCACTTTGTTGATGCGCAGCGTTGCCTGTCCACCCTGTGGCAGATGCGCCTGCACGGTAAAGGCGTGCGTATCGGCCTGCTCGTTTGCCGTGTCGTCCTTCGGCAATGCCATGAACGTAGCGTCGGCGTACTGGATGTCCCATTCGTCGAATGTGAGTTGGCGGAAGTACGGCTCGCCGTCGGAAAGCGGACGCGTGGGCGCGGTTATGGCGGTACCGCCCTGGATACGCGCAAGGGGAATCTCGACATCGCGGTAGCCCGCCATGCTAATGGAGATGCCGCCGTTAAAGTCGTACGCGTCGAGAAGCGTCGCCTCGTCCACGTAGCCTTCCGAAAGCGGCGCGACCTCAAAGATGGCCGTGCCTTCGTCATCGGTAGTGGCGGTGAGCTGCTTGCCTGCGGCATAGCGCGAGGTGAGCGTGACCTGGGCACCCGTGATGGGCGTATTCTTGTTGGCGACGTCGACCACGACCACACCAAACATGGTGCGCGAGAGAACGAGCACCCTGAAAGGGTCTTTTTCGTCGGCATAGGCTTCGGTGGGGATGAATGGCAGCATGAAGGCGTTTGCGCTGCCCGGCACGCGAGGCAGCATGATGCCTGCCAGCGAGGATGCTCCGGCGATAAGTAACGAACGGCGATCAAGCATTTTGGGCTCCCATCCCGCAAATATCGGAGGAAATAATCCAATTTTGCGAGAAGGTGCCCCGTGGCGGTAGTGCCGTTCGATGGCCAAAATGTCCAATTTGAGCGCGCGAAAGCGTCAGCCCCCCGGAGCGCTTTCGATACGCCGGGCAGTCTGGCCGCTAGCGCAACATGTGGGCAATCAGCTCGGCGCGAGTTCCGATACCAAGCTTGGCATACACTCCTGATAGGCGGTTTTTAACGGTGCCCGGCGACACACTCATATGGCGTGCGATTTCGGCGTTGGTCCAACCGCGGCAGGCGAGCATGGCCATGGTGAACTCCGTGGTCGTTAAATCGTCGGCCACGTCCTCACCCGAATCGGGGTTGTGGATGCGCCGCCAGCCGTAGCTGAATCGATACGTAATCTCGATGATGCGAGCGAAATCGTCGGGGTATTGCGATTTTAAGCATGCCTCGATGAGCCCCTGCAAAAGGCCGTGGTGCTCGCCAATGAGCTCGATAAGGCCGTCGGGGCGCGCAATGTCCCAAGCGGCTCCGAAATGTGCCTTTGCGGCGTCGATGTCCTTGAGGCTCATGCATGCCATGGAAGCCGCCAGGTGCAGGAACAGTTCCGAGATGGGATAGCTTCCCTGTTTCATGATCAGGGCATTTTCCACCATGCCTAGGCTGCGGCCGTATTCGCCGCGCAGATACAAGGCGTGCGCCATCACGTAGCTGGCGAACAGGCGCAGGCCTTCGGGCAGATGCGCCGCAAGCGGATAAAACTCTTCGGCGGAATACGGGGAAGGCAAGTGCAGCAGGACGCTCGCGGCAGAGGCGAACAGGATGTGCATGGCGTGGACGGCAGGCGATTCCTCGTCAGTTGGCGTATCGAGGATGCCAGCAAGGCACCGGCGGGCGTCGGCGATACGGTTGAGCGACAGACTGGCATATCCGCAGATAAAGCATGCGGAATAGCGCAGTGCGGGGTCGGTGGCGTCAAGATAGGGGCGTGCTGTCTTGGCGGCGAGTGTGGCCTG
Source organism: uncultured Collinsella sp. (assembly GCA_900547655.1). Lineage (GTDB taxonomy): Bacteria > Actinomycetota > Coriobacteriia > Coriobacteriales > Coriobacteriaceae > Collinsella. The sequence continues at coordinate 29,684 of URHQ01000003.1, read as the reverse complement.
TCCGCGAAAGTACAGCGCTTCTGCCGTGGCGATGGTGCGTGAATCGGGGTCGGAAATGCCTGCAACCGCAGCGTCAATCTGCCCCGGCACAAAGGCGGTGCACATCAACGGCATAGGAACGCGTGGGTAGCCATCGCAGTCCATCTTCCATCTCCCATCAGGTGGCAACAATGCAGCAATTGTACTCCTGTTGCTCGGGACTGGAATTTTTGGGTATTGCCTACGATTAAGCCGAACGCATAAAGGAAGAGTCTATTGGCGATGCTCTCAAGGTGGCTACCGAAGCCAAGCTGACCTCGATATTAGGAAAAATTGCCACCCCTGCAAAAAGCTCTGTCGCAGTGATGGGAAACGCATCTTCTGGGCATTCCGGCGTCTCCAGCTAGCGCTGGACTGCTGCTGTCGCCTGCGCGTTGGCGAGCGGAGCGTGGGGACCGTCCGGCGACCAGCGGTGACGGGCGAGCCCTGCCGCGTGCGTGGGCCTCCATCGGCGTAGACCCATGACCCCTATGGCATCGGAGAAGTCCACCATCGCGTCCAGGACCTTACCGTCCGGCACGCCCAGCCTAGCGGCTCCCTTGAACCCAAGGTTGAAGGGGGGTGTTGTACAAGGCATATGGGGCCGAGTGGAAGTGGATCAAAAGAGCGTTACTTGACGTTTCATGCATAATGCCAACCGCCCCGCGATATCACGTTCGCAGCGCGCAGGGGCCGGAGAATCTTCGCGATGAGAGTTGACGTCTAATACCTTGCATCGTATAGTGTGTATAGCATAGTATATGACGAGAGGAGGTGTGCGGATGGAGGCACAGATGAAGCGCGGCTTCCTGGAGGCCTGCGTGCTCGCGGCCGTCTCCGGCGAGGAGTCCTACGGCTACCAGATCGTGAAGGACGTACCGGCGAGCATGGGGCTCACGGAGTCGACGCTCTACCCGCTGCTCAAGCGCCTGGAGAAGGCCGGGTGCATCACGGCGCGCTCCGCCGAGCACAACGGGCGGCTGCGCCGGTACTACCGCATCACGGACGACGGGCGAGCGCGCATCGAGGAGTTCCTGGCCGAGTGGCCGTCCGTACGGGAGATTTACGCATACGTTGAGGAGGCGCACCATGACGCGCGATGAGTTTCTGGGCCGGTTGGGCGAGCTGCTCGCCTGCCTGCCGGCCGAGCAGGTGGAGGAGACCAAGGCGTTCTATGCGGAGGCCATCGCCGACCGCATGGAGGACGGTATGAGCGAGGAGGAGGCCGTGGCCGCCATGGGCACGCCCGGCGAGGTGGCGGAGGCCACGCTCGACGACCTGCCCGCCGTGCCGCGCGCGATCGCGAGGACGCGCCGGCGCAGCACCGCGCTGCTGTGGGTGCTGGCCATCGTGGGCTCCCCGGTGTGGGTGCCGCTGCTCGCCGCCTTCGCCGCCGTGGCCGTCACGGTCTATATCTGCATCTGGGTGCTGGCGCTCTGCGTGTGGATCGTCGCGGTGGCACTCGGGGGCGTGGGCGTAGTTGGGCTCCTGCTTGCCGTAAGCGGCGTCATCATCGGCCACTTCCCGTACGCCCTCGCCTCGGCGGGCGTGGGGCTCGGCCTCGTCGGCGTGGCGCTCTTCGTTGGTGCTGGCGCTTGGGCCGCCTCAAAACAAATTGCGCGCCTCTCGGCGCTCTGGGCGAGGAAGGCCGCCTCGCCCTTCTGGAAGGGTAAGGGCGAGAAGGGCGGCGCTGCCGCGCATCTCGCGGCGTAGAAAGGAGTGAGTACCATGACCAGTGCGAAGAAGATCTACCTCGCCGTGGCGGGCGGGCTCGTTGCCGCGGGTGTTGTCCTCGCGGGCATTGGCTTTATCGCTTCGGGTTTCGACCCGGCCGTGTTCACAACCCAAGTCGACACGCGCTACAGCACCATCGTGCTCGGCGGCGTCGAGGTGGACGACCCGATGGGCCTCCCCCTCATCGAGCAGCTCGCCAATCTGGGCGAGATCGACACCTCCGGCATCACCGCGTCCGAGTCCCCTGCTGCTCCGGAGGCGCCCACCGCTCCCTAAGCATAGCGCGCCCGGCGCCAGCCCGGGCGGGGCGAGCGGCAGTGACGAGCGCGCCTCGCGGACCCGGTTCTCGATCTCGCGCAGCGTGGACCTCGCGAGCCTGCGCGGGCGGCTACTGCGGTCGGACATGGGCTCTCCGGACCTGCTGCGGCGCAGCCACTTGCTCGCCGTCTGGCGGCTGACGCCCATCTGACGCGCGGTCTCGGCGACGCCGAGGCCGGACTCTATGCGCGAGACGAGCGTCTCGCGCCCCCTCGGGGTGAGCCTTGCGTTAGGATGTTGCTCCATGGGAGGGCTCCTCTGCTGTTCGTCTAGACAACTCACAGCATGTGGGAGCCCTCCCTATTTGTCACTACCCGGGTGTAAACAACCTATTGGCACAGAACAGCTAGAACAACCGATGCCGCCTCACTGCGCCGAGAAACCCCCGGCGCCGTGAGGCGGGCGGCGGAGTGAACCAACAGCAAAGCCATGCCGCTATTAGTAGCCTGTCGCCAGCAATCTGCAAGTCACTAGCACCCCACAGCCGTGCCGGCAGCATCCCTTGGTCGCCATATCAGCCGCACGGTATAATCTATCCATCGATATATTGGTTGAACCATGGTGTCTCTGCTGTGACCATAAACTTCCGCAAGACGCTAGGACCTTGTTCTAAGGAGATCTGGTGGAGAAAGGTCAAGAGAACCCACCACAAGACCAGGCGCTTGCCCATAGAGTCAGGTGGGCTGACCTCGACAGCGTATTCGAGCACATGGGCGACAATGCTAGCGTTGGAGAGGCAAGTAACGGCATCCACCTCATAAATGACCGGGAGCACGTCGCCGTGCGCCAGGACCACGAGGTTCGCATCCCCAATGAATACCTGCAGGAATCATACGTCGGACAGCGCGACAGCGACCTGAGAAAAGCAAGGGAGATGCTCCTTCAGGCCAAGCAGGAGCGCCCTTCCTACAAACCTGACATCCTTTTAGGTCTTGCGACAACGTTCCTGGGCTGGTTTCTCGGGGGTTTGTCGTCATCTGTCAATCTCGCATCTTTGCCCGGTATCTTGATGCTCTGCGTAGCACCGTGTGGCGCAGTAGGACTCTTTGTCGCTTTTATCTTTATCCGAAAAGAAGAGAAGCAGGGCAAATCTGATCTGGCCGAGCGCGTCCTAGAACACCTGGCGGATCCCGATGACAAGGAGACCAAGACCGATGAACATTAATGATACGAGCACGCAGCTGCTCTTTACCACGGTCCCCATCGTGGGCATTACTACCGAAGGCACGGGCGTCTCGGGTACAGGATTCTTCTTTTCCTATGACCTTGAAGACGGGCGAAAAGTGCCCCTGCTCATTACCAACCACCATGTCCTCAAGGATGTGATTCAGGGTCGCTTCGTCATCAATCTAGCCGAAGGTGACGCCCCGTCACGCGAGACCATCAGCGTGAACTTCGACAAGTCATTCATCGAGGGGAAGAAGCTCGGAGAGCTCGACTTGGTTGCGATGCCGGTGGCCCCTGTTCTCAGCATGCTTGAAGAAAACGGGAAGAGGCCCTTCTACCGATCCATCGACTCTGGACTCATCCCGAAGAAGAGTGTGCTGGACAATTTGGCGGCGCTCGAGCAAATCACCTTTATCGGATACCCCAGCGGGCTCTATGACGACTACAACAAGACCCCCCTCATCAGGCAAGGCTGGACTTCCACGCCCGCTTGGAACGACTACAAGGGTAAGCGCGAGTTCCTCGTTGACGCATCTGTATTCGAGGGCTCCAGCGGCAGTCCCGCCTTCATCCTCAACCAGGGCAGCTATCCCACGACCGACGGAATTGCCATCGGCTCCAGGCTACTGTTCATGGGCGTAATCACTCAGACGATTACGAAGGAGAAGAGTGAGCACCTCGATTTAGGTACAGTCATCAGAAGCGACGCGATGCTCGACAAGCTCAAACCTTTCGTGGAAGGTCTACTGTAGCTAAGAGCACCGTCAAAAGCAGTGACGCCCCTTTGCTCCTTTCCCTAGGATGAGGTGACTGAGCTCGGCATGCTGGTTGACATCTGGTTCCCCAACGGCTCATAGTACAGACACATGGAAAGCCTTCGGGTTTTGTAAGGGCGGGACCCACTGGGCCTCGTTCTAGTTTTACTGTTCGGTTAACGCTGCAGATCGTTTTGGAAGGCTTACGAGCATGGTGGTTCCGTTCTCGGAACTTGTTTCGACCTCTACAGCGCCACCGTGAAGCGCTGCAATCTCCCAAACAAGCGCTAGCCCGAGTCCTGCGCCGCCGTATGCCCTGCTGCGGGATTTATCCAGGCGAAAGAACGGTTGGAAGATGCTCTCACGGTACTGCTTGGGTATTCCCGGGCCCTGGTCCTCGACTCGCAGGAACACGTGGCTGTCGTTGTCGCAGATGGAGACGTTGACAGTCGAGCCGGGGTGGCTGTAATGGATGGCATTTTCGACCAGGTTAAACACCAGCCGATAGAGGAGCGTGTCGCTCCCGATTACTAAAGCGTCTCCAGCACAATTGAGGGCTATGCCCTTATTTTCGGCAAGTGGCGCAAGGTCGGTGAGGACCTCTTCGGACAAGGGACCAAGTTCCACATCGTCCTCGCAAGGAACGCTGCGGAGCTCACTCATCTCGAGCAATACCTTGGCCATTCGAGACATGCGCTCGGTTTGTTCTTGTAGCAGGCCGAGCAGCTCGACTGTTTCGGGTTGCAAACCGGAGTGCTCGGAGATGAATAGCTCAATCTGTGCTTGCATAAGGGCGAGCGGGGTGCGCAGCTCGTGTGCGGCGTTGCCGGTAAACTGACGCTGTGCAGAGAACCCTTCGCCAAGACGGGCGATCATGTCGTTGAAAGAGGCGCTGCATCGTTGTAGCTCGGTGGGCACATCTTCACTGAGTCTGATTTCGCTTAGGTTATCAGGCTGCACACGCTCAACCTGGGCTGCAAAAGCCCGTAACGGTTTGAGCGCACGGCCGCTCACAAAGTATGCCAGCACGCCGCCAAGGAGCGTGACTCCAGCCGTGATGCACCAGGTTGTCGTGCCAAAAGACTCCTGTGCGTCGTTTACGACGATCGTGACCTTGTCATCGGGGGTCGCTTTCGTTGGGTCGAACGCCTGGGGTGAATCTTCGCCGGTTGCGTTAAGGGCCGAGATGTCACTGCCGATGGCGTCCATGTAACGCATGCCCGTATAGCCGACCAGGCAGTTCGTCAGCACGCATGCCGCACACGTGAGCAGTGCCGTCATAATCGTTATGCGCCATTGCAGCGAAAGCCCTTTCATTCGCCATCCTCCATAACGTAGCCCTCTCCAATCCGATTGCGAATCGGGTCGTATCCCAAAGCGCTGCGTAGCTTTTTGCGGAGTGACGAGATGTGAACGCGGGTTGCGTTGCTAAAGCTGTTCACGCTGCTATCCCAAACGTGCTCGATAAGCTCCTCTTGACTTACCGGACGCCCCTGATTAAGCATCAGGTATTCCAAGATTCCCGTTTCCTTGCGTGTAAGAGATAAAGCCTCACTGTCCACGGAAGCGATGCGCGCCTTGGTGTCAAAGCGGAGCTTTCCGCAGGTTAAAACTATGTCGCTTTGTGCAAAGCGCCTGAGGGTAAGGCTGCGGATCCTTGCCGCAAGCTCGTCAAGATGAAACGGCTTGGTAAGGTAATCGTTGGCGCCGGCATCGAGTCCGGCGACTTTATCGGATACTTCGCCACGTGCGGACAGAATCAGTACCTTGGTCTCGCAGTCGGTTTTCCTAAGTTCCCTGAGCACGGTCATGCCATCGATACGGGGAAGGTTGAGGTCGAGTACCACGAGGTCAAAGACTTCGATGCCCAGCAGGTCGAGCGCCTCCTGTCCGTCGTAGCAACAGTCGACGCTATAGGCCAAGTTGCGCAGGCTGCGTGCGATCGCATCGCACAGCGCCCGCTCGTCCTCGACGACCAAGATGCGCATAACGTTCTCCTTGCATAGTCATTCACGCTTAACACGGATTTTATAGTCGGTATGGTCCAATGGGTCGCGAAACGAAAGGAGTGGTCAGATTGTTCAAAGCGATTAAGCCTGTGGCGCAGGTGGCTTTACTGATCGTTGGGGTAGCCATGGTTGGCTTTGGCGTTATGCGCGGCGAGGCGGATGCCGTGCTGGCCAAAGCAATTAGGCTGTGCTTGGAGTGTATCGGAATTGGATAAAAGAAAAAACACTGCGTCGCATGTTTTGGCCCGATTTCGCGGATTCATTCAGGCGGCGGCGACGCTGGTCACCAATATTCACCTGCCAAACTTTGCCAAGGGCAGCATCTATCAGGGTGCGGGAAAAACAGTCTGCGTACCTGGACTTAACTGCTATTCGTGCCCCGCGGCAGCGGGTGCGTGCCCCATCGGGTCGTTCCAATCGGTGGTGGGCTCGTCTAAATTCAACTTTTCGTATTACGTCACCGGAACGCTCATTCTGATCGGTGTGCTGTTGGGGCGTTTTGTATGCGGCTTTTTGTGCCCGTTTGGCTGGCTGCAAGAGCTTCTGCATAAGATTCCCGGCAAAAAGCTCTCCACGAAAAAACTCAAGCCGCTCACGTACATCAAGTACGCCGTGTTGCTGTTTACCGTGGTGCTGTTGCCTGTCTTGGTGGTTAACGATGTGGGTATGGGCGACCCGTTCTTTTGTAAGTACATCTGCCCGCAAGGTGTGCTCGAGGGCGCGATTCCGCTGTCCATCATGAATGCGGGAATCCGCTCCGCGCTGGGAAAGCTCTTTACCTGGAAGCTCACGATTCTCATTGTGGTTGCGGTGCTGAGCGTGCTGTTCTACCGCCCCTTCTGCAAATGGATCTGCCCCCTCGGTGCGTTTTATGCGCTCATGAACAGGGTGTCGTTGCTGGGGATTCAGGTTGACCAGTGTAAATGCGTTTCGTGCGGCAAGTGCGCCAGGGTGTGCCAGATGGACGTGGACGTTACGCGTACGCCCGACCATGCCGAGTGCATCCGTTGCGGCAAATGCGTGGGTGCGTGCCCCGTCGATGCCATTAGCTTTCGCTACGGGCTGGGCGTGACGGGCGGCAAGTCCGCACAGACCGCGCAAGCCTGCGAAAACAAATAGGTACCTATAAGCTTCGATAAAACGGAGGAAAACATGAGACTGTCGAAAATTGCGGGACTGTTGATGGTGCCCGTGCTGGCGTTGAGCCTCGTGGCGTGCTCGGCGCCTAAAGACGGGGGAAACAAAGCTGCGGGCGGCGACACCCAGGTTGCAGAGCTGACGGCGAAGAAGGTGTCCAATGCCGAAGAGGCGTCCGCGCTGTACGCGAAACTGATGAAAAAGGAAAACGACATCTTTTCCAAAGACAATGCCCTATGGGACAAGGTGTTCAATGCGGCGAATAAAGACTCGGCGATGATCGGCGACGGCACCAACTACGGAGATTTTCTACTGAGCACCATAGACGGGGCTAAGGATTCCTTTACGGCCGATGAACTCAAAACGCTCAAGGCTGGGGCGCAGCAGATCAAGAAGATCGAGGACAAGCTCGCTCGTCTGGAAAAGGACTTCCCGGGGTGTGGAAATCAGCCGAGTACGGGTGACAGCGTCGATGCCGCGACTGCCGGTATGACATCTGCCGAGGGCGACTCGGGCAAGGAAGCAGGACAGTTTCCCAGCTTTAAGGGTAAGGACCTGGACGGCAACGATGTGAACAGCGACGAGCTGTTCTCCAAGAACAAAGTTACCGTCATGAACTTCTGGTTTACCACCTGTAAGCCGTGCGTGGGGGAGTTGGGCGATCTGGAGAAGCTCAACAAGGAGCTTGCCGAGAAGGGCGGCCAGGTCGTGGGTGTCAATTCCTTTACGCTCGATGGCAAGAAGGACGAGATTGCAAATGCAAAAGACGTGCTGAGCAAGAAGGGCATAACGTACAAGAATATCTGGTTTAAGTCTAACAGCGATGCCGGCAAGTTCACGTCGAACCTGTTCTCCTTCCCGACCACTTATGTGATCGACCAAAAGGGCAATATCGTAGGAGACCCGATCGTTGGCGGTATCACTTCTGCCGAACAGCGCGATGCACTCAACAAGCTTATCGATCAGGCGCTCGCGAAGAGCGAGCAGTAAAATGCAGTAAAAGATACGTAAGCAAATTGAAGATTGCGTGCTGCGCAGTGGCCTCTTCGGGATATAATCCGACACAGACAGTGTGACTTGGGAGGCCGCTTATGAAGGACAACGGCTGGAGAACGTTTCAAATCATTCAACTGGTGCTGTTTCTCTGCTTTAGCGGGTTTCTATTTTCGAGAACAGTTGATGGCCACGGGGCGGTACAGACAGCGGAAGTACGCCTCATCAGTTTTGCCATTTGGGCACTTTTCTACATTGGCCTTATGGCTATTGAGTGGCTCGTTTACTTTATCGCGCGCCGCTGTGCGAAGTAGTCCGCTGCCTTTCAAGATAAGCTCTGCCGTAAAGAGGTTCCGTTCGGGACCTCTTTTTTTGGTGCCATTCTGGACGTTTTTGACCGGTTCGTTACATTCCTCACTGGTGGCGGCAAAAAATGGGGATAGAGTAGGACAAACGCGTCGGATACGAACGGCGGGGGAGAGCGGGCGAGTGCGCCCGCGTGTGAGAGGTTGCCGTCCATGCTGGAGCTCAAGGATATTTGCAAGCGATACGTTACGCAGTCGTTTACGCAGGTAGCGCTCGACAGCGTGAGCTTGGCGTTTCGCGATAATGAGTTCGTGGCCATTCTGGGTCCCTCGGGTTCGGGCAAGACCACGATGCTCAACGTTATCGGCGGACTCGACCACTTTGACTCGGGCGATCTGCTCATCGATGGTATTTCGACTAAGGATTTTCGCGATCGCGATTGGGATGCCTATCGCAACAACCGCATCGGCTTTGTGTTCCAGAGCTATAACCTCATTCCGCATCAGACCATTTTGGAAAACGTGGAGTTGGCACTGACGCTCACGGGCGTGGGCCATGCCGAGCGCCGCCAGCGTGCACGCAAGGCGCTCGAGGCAGTTGGCCTGGGCGAGCACGTTAACAAGCGTCCGAGCCAGCTTTCGGGCGGGCAGATGCAGCGCGTGGCCATCGCCCGCGCCTTGATCAATGACCCTGAGATCGTCCTTGCCGACGAGCCGACCGGCGCCCTCGACTCCACCACATCCGTGCAGGTCATGGACCTGCTCAAGGACGTTGCGCGCGACCGTCTGGTCATTATGGTCACGCATAACCCGGAGCTGGCGCACCAGTACGCTACGCGCATCGTAAATCTTGCCGACGGCAAGATTATCGACGATTCCGATCCTTTCGATGTCGCCGACGCCACGCGCCGTGAGGCTAAGCCTACGCGCAAAACCTCGATGAGCTTTGTGACGGCGCTGGGGCTTTCTGCCCGAAATCTTATGACCAAAAAGGGCCGTACGGCCATGACGGCCTTTGCGGGGTCGATTGGCATTATCGGTATCGCAGCGATTCTGGCGCTGTCCAACGGCGTAAACGGCTACATCAAAAAGGTCGAGGAGGATACGCTCTCGAGCTACCCGCTCACCATTTCCAAGCAGGACTACGACCTGTCGTCCATGATGGGCGGGCAGGGGGCTGCGGATGACGATACGTCCAAGAACGAGGGTTCGTCCGACGACGGCACCGACGGCAACATTAAGGGGACCGATAAGATCCCTGTGGTCACGGCCGTAAAGGATATGTTTGCGAGCGTTAAGTCCAACGACATGACGAGCTTTAGGGCATGGCTTGACGACGGCGGCGATGGTATTGACAAAGAAGTCAACGCCATTCAGTACGGCTACGGTGTATCGCCGGTTGTCTATCGTGCCGGGAAGGGCGATGAGAAGCCTGTCCGGCTGGTGCCCAACGCCATGACCGAGGCCATGAGCGGCGGCGCGAGCTCGGCGGCAACGGTGAGTATGGAATCCATGGGAACCTCGGTCTTTAACGAGATGATCGACGACCAGAGCCTGCTCGACAGCCAGTACGATGTCGTGGCGGGACATTGGCCTACGTCTGCTAACGAAGCCGTAATGGTGCTTTCGAGCCGTGGAACGGTGGGCGATTACACGCTCTACAGCATCGGTGCGCTGGATATCGATGAGCTCAACGACCTGGTTAACAGCGCCATGACGGCTGACGGTGGGGTCAAAACGCCCGAGACCGGCACCGTTTTTACCTACGACGATGCGCTGTCTACGACATTTAAGGTGTTGTCGCCGGCCGATGCCTATCGCAAAAACGAAGAGACCGGCATGTGGACTGACATGTCTGGCGACGCCGACTTTATGACGGCCAAAGTTGCCGACGGTATTGACGTGCGTATTGTGGGCGTGGTGCGACCTAATGAGACGGCCAATGCGAGTGCATTGTCTCCGGGCATTGCCTATACGCATGCGCTGACTCGCCAGCTTATGGAACGTGCCGCCAATTCGCAGATTGTGCAAGAACAGCTTGCGCATCCCGAGACGGATGTCTTTACGGGCAAGTCTTTCGATGAACTGCAGGGCGAGGCCAAACAGGGCGTGGATCTGGGCAGTATGTTCAGCGTGGACGAGGCGGCGCTGAAGAACGCGTTCTCGTTCGATACATCTGCGCTCTCGGGTGCGGCCGGCGGTATCGACCTTTCTGGTATTGACTTATCCGGGCTGGACATTGACCTTTCGGGCATTGGGAAGGACATCGACTTTGGCGACATCATGGCCAAAGCGCCAACCCCAGATTTCTCGGGTATCTTTGACGGTCTGGAACTCACGCCCGAGCAAATGCAGCAGGTGGGAACGCTTGCCAACCAGCTGTTTGAGGGCTTTGTGCAGTCGGAGCAGTTTAAGGCCCTGACGCCCGAAGATCTTAAGGACGCGTCAAAGCTCGCTGCCGCATTCTCGACGTATCTTGAGCATGATGACGCAGCCCAGCAAATCCTGGCCCAGCTCAAAGCGCTCGGCGGCGATGCCCTGGCCGAGCGCCTGCAGCAGGCGATGACCGACTATGTGCAAAAGCAGCTGGCTCCGTATCTGCAGCAGGCTATGGATCAGGTGATGAAGGCAATCAGCGAGCAGATAGCATCGACGGTATCGTCCCAGCTCAAGGCGGGCGCAGCAGGGCTTATGGACCAGATGGCGACGCAGATGTCTTCGAGTTTTGCCAACCTGGCAAGCGCCATGCGCGTGGATGCGAGCGCCTTTGCTCGTGCCATCCATTTCAACATGGACGCCGAGGACCTGAGTTCGCTCATGATGAGCTATGCCAAGGCGTCGAAGCTCACCTATAACAATAATCTGACCACGTTGGGCTATGCGGACGAGGCAGACCCCATCTCGGTTAAGATTTTCCCGCGCGACTTTGAGGCCAAGGAGCGCGTGCTCGATCACATCGATGCGTACAACAAGCAGGTCAAAGCCGCCGGCCACGATGAGCAGGCAATCTCGTACACCGACTACATGGGCATCATCATGGGTTCGGTAACCGACATCGTGAACACCATCAGCTTGGTGCTCATCGCATTCGTGAGTATCAGCCTGGTGGTGAGCTCCATCATGATCGGCATCATCACCTACATCAGCGTGCTGGAGCGCAAAAAGGAGATTGGCATCCTGCGTGCGATCGGCGCATCAAAGCGCAACGTGGCAAACGTATTCAATGCCGAGACTTTCATCGAAGGCCTCATTGCCGGCGTCTTTGCTATTGTCGTCGTGGTGCTTGTGAGCTTTCCGGTCAATGCCTGGGCGCTTGCGGCCAAGCAGGTGCCCAATCTGATGAGCCTGCCCGTGCAGGATGCGCTGGTGCTCATTGCGATATCGGTGCTGCTGACGGTCATCGCCGGCCTGCTGCCAGCCCGCAGCGCATCCAAAAAGGACCCCGTGGAAGCCCTACGCTCCGAATAATGTGACCAAGGGACAGCCCCCTTGTCACATTGAGACCCTTGCGAAATCGGGGTTTAATTACCGTTCGGCACGTTAAGAACTCCCTTTCCCCGCTTAATGCTTGACGAAGAGTCTCCTGGTTTATATACCTATCGGTAGGCATATAGGATGTAATGCCGATAGAAATGGAGTGACCATGGCTCTCACCGTACCAGACGAAAAAGACCGTCCTCGCGAGAGCGGCGCATTTGCTTGGATTGTCGTTATTGCGCTCGGCTTAATGTCCGCCGGGACGACTGGCACATATAGCATTATTGCCGGCTCATTCGTTGCTCCAGTATGTGAAGACCTGGGCTTTGAGTACACCTCTTTCTCTTTCTATTTCACTGCGATTCTTCTTGGCCTTGCACTTGGACTTCCACTTTTGAGCCGTTTCATTCCAAAAGTAATAGGCAAACCGTGGCATATTTGCGTTGAACTCGTCCTTATTGCCGCCGGCGCCGCAATGGCGTTCTACACCGAAGTCTGGATGTTCATCGTCTCCGCTGCGGTGATCGGCATCTGCTTTTCATTCACAACGGGCGTCTGCATGTCCGATGTTATTGACCAATGGTTCAGTAAATCGTCCGGTCTTGCCATCGGCCTTGCTTGGGGCGTTAATTCTCTCTGTACGCTGTTGTTGAGCCCTGTCATTACGCTGGTTATCGAGCAACAAGGCTGGCGTACGGGATACATCGTACTTGCGGCCGTTTCTGCAGCTATGATTTTACCTGCGAGTGCATTTATCATTCGCCTTAAACCCTCTGATCGCAACATGCTTCCGTACGGAGAGACCGCCTCTGAAACCCATGAGAGACACAGCGTCGATGAGCGGGAAGATACCCTTTCGGGCATGGCACTACGTGATGCCACGAAAACGCCGTCTTTTATTCTCTGTGTCCTCCTGCTTTGCGTGGCGCAGCTCACCTGCTGCATGAACCAGTTGTTTCCAACCTATGCAAGCGAGGTCGGTTTCAATCCCATCGTAGGAAGCTTAATGGTCTCGGCAGCTTCGTTCTCCGACATCTTCCTAAATCCCTTCGTAGGCAAAACATGCGACAAGCTTGGCGCTATTAAAGCAACGGTCGCATGGACAGGTGTCAGCATTCTTTCCTTCCTGCTTCTTATCATTGGTGGAAGCAATGAGACCGTTTCCATCATCGCGGCCGGCGTAAACGATGTCATGTTCGCCATCGTTGGAACCGCAATGCCGATGCTTCTCCTTTCGCTCTTTGGATCACGCGATTTTGGAAGGATCTATTCGATCGTTTGCTCAGCGGGCTATGTCGTCGGTGCTTTTGGAATGCCGGTCATGATGAAGGTTTACGGCATGGCAGGGTCATTCCGGGGAGTATTTATCTTCTGCATTGCCTGCAACCTTATGATTGCTGCGTTTGCTATCGTTTCCGGCTTTCTCAATAAGGCTGCTGAAAAGTAATAAGCGCCGATTTGCATTGGCATAGATTGCCACGCAACAGGGGTCGACTCCAAGCCAGACTGGAGTCGACCCCTGTTTTCGTTTTAAAGGTTGCCCGCAGGCACCATGGGTGCCAACATGCGCTTCAGCTTGGCTGGTTTATTTGAACATAAGCTCGACTATTCCCGCCCAAACCGCTTTTTCATCAATATTCTCACCTTGAGCGACCGTATTGCTCGCTCCCTCCAGAACGGTATAAAGAATTTGTACGTAGAGCATTACGTCGGCGCTATCGGAAAACGCGCCAATCTCTACACCATGAAGAAGGATGTCTTTAAGCGCATCCATGGTTCGTTTGGTCGCCGTCGCTTGACGTTCCTGAACTGCAGGAATTCGATTTGCTTGAACGCTAACCTCGGCCAGCACGCGCCGGCGCTTTTCATCGCTTCGATAGCCACCTATAACTGAATTGCCGAGCTCGATAAGCGCGGCCTTGAACCCGTCCCTATCGACTATTAGCGAGTAGTCGCGCTGATAGTCAATGGTCGGAAACATGCTGTCCAAGAGCGTAGTGAAAATCTCCTCTTTTGAGGGAAAGTAGTAGTACACCGACGGCTTGGATATACCGACAAAGTCGCAAATCTTTCCGATAGACGCTTTGTCATAACCGACTTCTGCCACAAGATCGTACATTGCGTCCAATATTTTTTTTCTTGTGCTCACGCTGCATTTCTCCATTGCAAATCACTTCCGCACTACCAACATTATTAAGGATGGCAACGGAACATCAATTCGTGTCCAAACATGACCACTATATACGGCGAACGGTATGTATCAGTAGGCGAGCGGCAATTATTCAAAATTATCTACCGAACGGTAGGTATAGTAGTACTATAGCAGGTGAAACCCCGTTATTGTCGCGGCCGGACAGCATCGCGGGAAACCCGACGGAAGGACCAACCATGTACGAGAACTATCGTATGCCGGGCGAGTTCGAGAAGCGCTCCAACGTCTATGTGACATGGCTTCCCGATTACATCCGTGCAGAGGGCTACGATAACCGCCAGCCCTGCGTTGACGTGATCAAGGCTCTGCTCGAGTATGGCGACGTTACGGTCAACCTCAATTGCGGCACCCCCGGCTCCTATGAGGAGGCTTGCTCACGCCTGAAGGAGGAGGGGGTTGATCTCGATCGTATCGAGATCACGCAGTTCGAAGACTCCAACTTCTATGTCCGCGACAACGGCCCCAGCATCATGGTCGACGACAAAGGCCATTCTTATATGGTCAACCCCGCTTGGACCTATTACGGCGTGTGGGACAAGAATTCCCCAGAGTGCCAGTCCGCACGCAGGGCAGCTGTTCACATGGCGGTTGCGCTCGGATGCTTCGATATCGTCAATTCCGAAATGGTTTCGGAGGGCGGCGACCGCGAGTTTGACGGTCACGGCACCCTGATCGCCATCGAGGACACGGAATGCCGCAAGCGCAATCCCGAGTTCTCAAAAGAGGAAGTGGAGGCCGAGTACAAGCGCATCTACAACCTCAACAAGGTTATCTGGCTGCCGCAGCCTATGCTTGAGGACGACGACTATCGACTGGGCATCCTCGACGAGAAGGAAGATGGAACTCCTGTCTTCGGCATGAGCTTTGCAGCCCACATCGATGAGATGTGCCGCTTTATCACCCCGAACAAGATTCTTCTTGCCGAGGTATCCGATGAGGAGGCCGCCTCGAGCAAGGCGGGCGCGGAGTCGCGTCGTCGCATCGACGCCGCCTACGAGATCCTGCGCGCCGAGACGGACTGGGAGGGCAAGCCCTTCGAAATCGTCCGCATGCCCACTGCCGAGCCGATCGAGGTTGTCATCGCCCCCGGCGACGAGGACTACGAGCTGTATAAGGGTTTCATCGACGAAATGGGCGGCAAGTTCATGGATGGAACCCCTTGGCCCGAAGGCCCCGTTCACTTTTATGCCGCAGCAAGCTACTGCAACTTCCTCATCTGCAACGGCGTCGTTCTTGGCCAGCGTTATTACCACGAAGGCATGAGCGAAGTCGTGAAGGAGAAGGACGAGCAGGCCAAGGCGGTTCTTGAGAGCTGCTTCCCCGATTGCAAAGTCATCATGATTGACTCTCTCGCGCTTAACCTGTCCGGCGGCGGCGTGCACTGCTGGACCAAGGACGTGGCAGCCAGCTGCTAGCGAGCCTTTGAGCCTGCACTGTCTGATTTAGGCGCCACACTTACTGCTCCCCGAGGGATATCCGTGTTTCCCTCGGGGACACATTCAACACTATTTTTGATAATAATTCGAAAGGAAATAGAAATGAACAACAGCCTTCGCGGTCGCGACTACCTCAACATCCACGATCTCTCCTCTGAGGATTTCCGCTACCTCATCGATCTTGCTTGGAACCTTAAGGCACAGAAAAAGTCCGGCGTCGACCAGCGCTACTTCCCCGGAAAGAACGTCCTCGCCAACTTTGAGTGGGGCTCGACCCGCACTCGTTGCGCATTTGAGACGTCCTGCAATGACCTGGGCATGGGCTTTACCTATCTGACCAACTCCCATATGGGCGATTGCGAGACCATCGAGGACGCCATGCGCGTCTTCAACGGTATGTACGACCTCATCGTCTATCGCGCTCAGAAGGACGAGCAGTTCCTCTACGACGTCGCCGATCTTGTTGACATCCCGGTCATCAATGCCCTTACTCTCGGCGATCACCCGACCCAGATGCTCGCTGACGCCCTCACGATGGAGGAGCAGTGGGGTGGCCTGCGCACGAGCCGCGGTAAGAAGATGGCTTTCGTTGGCAACTGCGCCGGTGCCCCGGTGTGGTATGGCCGCCTGTGCGCCATGCTCGACATGGACTTCCTCGCCATCGGCCCCGATGATCTCCGTCATCAGATGTGCAAGGAAATGATTGAGGAGGTCGAGGCCTGCTACGCCAAGTATGCTCCCAACAGGACCTTCACCATCACCTCTGATCTTGACGCCCTGGACGGCGTTGACGTTATCGTTACCGAGGAGTGGCGCTACATCAACCCCGAGTGCGGCGAAGAGGTTATGGATCCCGACGACTACAACTCTTGGCTTGGCGATGCCGAGTCCCTGTATCCCTATCGCGTCACCAGCGAGCTGTGCAAGCGCACCAACAACCCCGACATCTTCTGCATGCACGAGCTCCCCTCTGTTCACAACGCAAATCACCGCGTTGGCAAGATGCTCCTCGACCAGTGCAAGAGTGACCTGCACCGCGAGATCATCACCGAGGGCTTTGAGATTGCCGACGAGTGCTTTGAGGCCAACGCTTCGGTCATCTTCCGTGAAGCAGAGAACCGTCAGCACACCATCAAGGCCGTTATGTGTGCCCTTCTGGGTCTCTAGGAGCTGTTTCAATGGGAAATGCAAAGTTAAAGAGCAGCAAGGTTTACGCATGGGTTCTCGTAATCGCGCTCGGCCTCATGTCTGCCGGCACGACCGGATCCTATAGCGTCATCGCCGGCTCCTTCGTCGCACCCGTGTGCGAGGAGTTCGGGTTTGACTACTCCATCTTCTCGTATTACTTCACCGCAACGCTCATCGGTCTTGCGGCAGCTCTTCCCTTTGTCGGAAAACTCATCCCCAAGGTCGTTGGCAAGGTTTGGCTCCCCGTCGTCGAGCTTATCCTGCTCGCTGCCGGCGCAGGCATGGCCTTCTACACTGAAGTCTGGATGTTCATCGCCGCTGGCGCCCTGATTGGCGTTTGCTTCGCCTTCACCACCGGCGTTGCCATGTCCGATGTTATTGACCAGTGGTTCAAAAAATCCGGTGGCCTGGCAATTGGTCTCGCTTGGGCAGTGAACTCGATTTACATGCTCATCATGAGTCCCGTCATCACCTCTGTCATCGAGGCCGCTGGCTGGAGGACCGGTTATTTGGTGCTCGCTGGTGTCTCCGCCGTGCTCATTCTTCCCGCTTCCGTCCTGATCATCCGCTATAAGCCTCAGGACAAGGGCATGCTGCCCTATGGCTACGTCGAGGGCGAGACGGCCGCCGAGACCGAGGAGACGACCGAGGATGGCGCGCGTGGCGTCAGCTATGCACGCGCCATTAAGTCGCCTGCCTTCTTCTTCTGCATCGGCTTCCTCTGCCTCGTTCAGCTCACTTGCTGCATGAACCAGCTCTTCCCGACGTATGCTTCCGAGGTTGGTTTTAGCCCCATGGTGGGCGGCTTCATGGTTTCCGCAGCATCGCTCTTCGATCTGTTCCTCAACCCGATCGTTGGCACCACTTGCGATAAGTTCGGCAGCACGAAGGCCATTCTGGGCTGGCTCGCTGTCTCCATCCTCTCCTTTGTCATGCTCATGATGGGCAGCGGCAACTCGACGCTCAGCATCCTCGCAGCAGGCGTGAACGACGTAATGTACGTCATCGCTGGCACCGCCCTGACCGTTTTGGTTATGGACGTCTTTGGCTCCCGCGATTTCGGTCGCATCTTCGCGCTGATCTGCTCCGTGGGCTATATCGTCGGCGCCTTTGGCATGCCCGTTATGATGAAGGTCTATGAGCTTGTCGGCTCCTTCCAGGGCGTCTTCATCTTCTGCATCGCATGCAACGTCATCATCGGCCTGTTCTTGCTGCTGGCAAAGAAGACTGGTAAGAACCTCTCCTGGGACGAATAGTCCGATTCGACTTAGACATACGCTGCAGGGCTTAACCTGCAGCCGCTTTGGGGCACCGACTAACGTCGGTGCCCTTTTTCATCGAATGTGACAAAGGGACAGTCCCTTTGTCACATTGAGACCCTTGTGAAATCGGGGTCTAATACTTTTCCGAGAAGTGAACGAGTCAAAATGGACCCCCGAAGTATCGACACTTTTGAGATGCAATTTCCTGCGGTTTTGGCAGCAAAATCCTGCGGTTTTGACGTCAGAAAATGTCGATGCTTCGAGGGTCCAAAAACGGTCGTTCACTTCTCGGAAAAGTATTAGACCTCGTTGTATGGGGTGCGGCTGGAGGGTGGTCATCGTTCAGTAGCTACCTCTTCCTTGTGAATCGCCTGAAGCACAAGGCATAATGCATGTGACAAAGGGACGGCCCCTTTGCCTCATTGATTTGAGAGTAGATGTTGATGATTCTATCGTTGGCCCCTATGGAGGGGATTACCGGGCATGTGTTCCGTCGCGTGCATGCGGAGTGCTTCGGTGCGCTCGATTGCTATTACACGCCGTTTTTGCCGCCGCCGCGGGTGGGAAACCGCTTTGGCGGCAAGGCGTTTAAGGAAGTCGATCCGGCTAACAACCAAGGGCTCAACGTGGTGCCCCAGCTCATGTCCAAGAACGCGGACGAGTTTGTGTGGGCGGCACAGGTGCTCGCCGACATGGGCTATCGCGAGGTCAATCTCAACCTGGGGTGCCCCTCGGGGACGGTTGTCGCAAAGGGCAAGGGCTCGGGTTTCTTGCGTGATCTCGACGAGCTCGAGGTGTTCTTAAGCGATGTGTGCGAGCGGTCGCCGTTGCCGGTATCGGTAAAAACCAGGCTGGGGTTGGAGGGCGATGACGAGTATGAGCGTGTGCTCGATCTGTATTGCCGCATGCCGCTGGCAGAGCTGATCGTGCATCCGCGCGTGCAGAAGGACCGTTATGCGGGCTCGCCGCGCAAAGAGTTTTATGGCGAGACGCTGGAACGTGCGCCGTTTCCGGTGGCATACAACGGCGATATTTTTGATCTCGAGGACATGGATGCGCTGGTGGAGGCCTATCCCGGCACGCGTCATGTGATGCTGGGGCGCGGCCTGCTCGCGAACCCCGCTCTGGCCCGTATGGTCAACGGCGGCCCTGCTGCCACGACAGCCGAGCTGCAGCGTTTCCATGACACGCTGTTTGCTGCCTATGCAGAAGAGATTGGCGGCAATGCGGTCTTTCGCATGAAGGAGTGGTGGTTCTACGCCAAGTGCGCTTTCGCCGACCCCACTACCGTTCACAAGCTCGTACGTAAGACTAAAAAGGTCGACGAATACCGCGCCGCCGTCGAGCGCGTCTTTCGCGAGCAGCCACTTTCGCCCATAGCCCGCTTCCACGGCTAGCTAGTCATTGGGGACGTTCTTTAACGACTAGTCATTTAAGAACGTCCCCGATGACTGCCCGCAAAAGCTGTACACCAGCATCCAAAAATGTCGAAAAATGCCGACTTTGGATGCTGGTGTACATGTTTAGGCCGTATGGGGTGGGGCCTTGGACGGACGGGATGCGCGTACTAGAGCAGGTTCTTCTGTACCCATGCGATGATGTCGCTCGACTCGTAGAGCGGCTTTCCGTCGATGAACAGGCAGGGAACCTGGCGCTTTCCGCCGACGGCGATGAGTGTCTGTTCGGCATCGGAGTCGGTTGAGATGTTGCGCTCGGGAATGGTCACGCCGTTATCGGCCAGAAAGCGCTTGACCTTTATGCAATACGGGCAGCCGGTCATAACGTAGAGCACGAGCTCGTGATCAGTAGTCATAGGTCTCCAATCGGTTGCGGTTTTGATTGAAATACCCAAAGCCGCCGCGGTCTATGCGCACGTCAACGACGACTCGATGGCCTGGACCAGAAACGCCGTGGCTCCGGTGCCGCAGGGCTTGTCGTAGTAGTCAACAAAGCGCTGGTCGGCAAGATAGCCGTGGGCGAGGCCCAGGTACGCCTCGTCTTGGGGCTCGCATCCCCAGTTGAGAGCAATCCATCGACGGTGCATTGTAACCAGTTTTTGGGCTTCGTTGCTCTCTGGGTCGCCAATGCCCATGGCAATCGAGAGCTGGCCCAAAATGGCGCGTTCAAGTTCCTTCATGTCGTTCCATGTCTGAGGATCCATATCCAGTAACGTTTCGTTTGCTGCATCGATAGCCTCATTGCCATAGCGAGCTCGAGCCTCGGCGCCGTAGCATTCCTCGTTTTCCTGCACGGTGCGCCAGCGCTCCAGTTGCGGCAGGACGGCGCCCATGAGCGAGACGGTTTCGTCGAGCGACATGCCGGTGTTTTGTGCCAGTCGCGGGGCGCAATCCTCGATCATCGCCTCCATCGTGGTGTCGTAGGTGTACTTGCCGTGGTCGTAGCACCACTTGCAGTAATGGTCGGTCGTGGCGCCCGTGGCATCGGTGCCGCAGTCATCGGGCGTGAGTATCATGCCGCAGCTCTGGCAATAGTGCTCGGGCATCTCGAGCAGATGAGACAGAGGCTCGCCGGTTACGGCGGCGATGAGCTTCATCATGTCAATGCCCGGGGTGACTTCGCCGCGCTCCCAACGGCTGACGGCTTGGCGTGTGACGAAGAGCTTGGCGGCGAGCTGCTCCTGGGTAAGGTGATGGGCGCGACGGATGGCAATGAGCTTTTCTGCAAAGGCCATAGCGGCTCCTTTCTGCTGGTTGATGGCTTAAGCATACGCGGCGGCAGGCGCCCTTCCAAGCAACCGTTGGTTGCACGACTGCGGACCGCGGCGAAGAATTGCGCGCAACGCCCCACGCCTCCATGCCGTACAATGACCGGCATGGAACCTATTGCACACATACATACCGACCTGCCGCAGAAGTTCGGCATTCCGCGCAACAGCTTTTTGGCGCCTCATCTGCAGGGACGCATCGTCTTTGAGTCGGAATTTGCCTCCAATGCAGCAGTTGAGGGTCTGGATTCCTTCTCTCACTTATGGCTGCTCTGGCGCTTCGAAAACGGCACGCCCGGCGGCGCGGCTAAGGACATAGCCGCCGATGCCAAAACGCAGGACAGGTCCGGCACCAACGTCAAGTGGTCGAAAACCGTGCGCCCGCCGCGTCTGGGTGGAGCCGAGCGCGTGGGCGTGCTTGCCACGCGCAGTCCGTTTCGCCCTAATCCCATCGGTCTCACCTGCGTTAAGCTCGACCGCGTGGAGCTTACCGACGACGGCCCCATCATCCATGTGCTGGGAGCAGATCTGCGCGACGGTACGCCCATCTACGACATTAAGCCCTACATTCCGTTTGCGGACTGTCACCCGGATGCGACCGGCGGCTGGATTGAGGATGCTCCGTGGCAAGAGCTCGATGTTGAGTTTCCGCAAGCGCTACAGGATATGGTCCCGCCCGCAAAGCTCCCCGGCTTGGTCGAAGTCCTTCGCCAAGACCCACGCCGCGCAGGCAGCAAGCACGAGCCAAACCGCATTTACCACTTGGCTTACGCCGGGCTCGACATATCGTTTACGGTCGATGAAACCCAGCTAACCGTAGTCGCCGTCAACGACGCGCGAGACTAACCAGCCATTCGCCCGCACCCGTCAAATTAAGCGCCAAACCCCGCGCCAAAACCGCCCGTGCTGGTGGACAATAGCGCCTATCGAAACAGTCTACTTTGCACGGGGGTCCAGCATGAAATACGACTTCACTTCAATCATCGACCGCCACGGCATGGACTCCATCGCCGTTGACTCTTGGGGCGAGATCCCCGGTATGGCTCCGAACGCACCCGACGAGGGCTTCGACCGCATCCCCATGTGGGTGGCCGACATGAATTTTGCCACGGTGCCCACGGTCCAGGAACACATCATTCAGCGTGCCCAGCACCCCATGTTTGGCTACTTTAACCCGCGCGCTGAGTACTTCGATCGCATCATCGAATGGCAGAATCGCCGCAATGGCGTCGAAGGTTTGAGCCCTGAACATATCGGCTACGAAAACGGCGTGCTGGGCGGCGTCGTGTCGACGCTGCGCGCGTATGTCCAGCCGGGCGATGCGGTGCTGGTCCACAGCCCCACCTACATCGGCTTTACCAAGTCCATCGAGGCCGCGGGCTATCGCATTGTCCACAGCCCGCTTAAACTCGACAACCGGGGCGTGTGGCGCATGGACTTTGAGGACATGGAGTGCAAACTCGCCCAAAACAACATCCATGCCGCGGTGTTCTGCTCGCCGCACAATCCCTGCGGCCGCGTATGGGAGCGCGACGAGATTGAGCGCGCCATGGACATCTATTGCCAGCACGATTGCGTGGTGATCTCGGACGAGATTTGGTCCGATATCATTCTGCCGGTTCACAAGCATATTCCGACGCAGTCGGTAAGCGAGGATGCCCGCATGCGCACGGTTGCCCTCTATGCGCCGAGCAAGACGTTCAACCTGGCGGGCTTGGTCGGCAGCTACCACATCATCTATAACGAGACGCTGCGCGACCGCATGTGCGCCGTGTCCAACAAGACCCACTACAACGAGATGAACGTCCTCTCCATGCACGCGCTTATCGGTGCCTACCAGTCGCAAGGCTACGAGTGGGTGGACGAGCTCAACCAGGTGCTTGCCGGCAATATCGAGTACTTCTGCGATTACGTGGACGAGCATTTTGAGGGCGTGTCCTATTCGCGTCCGCAGGGCACGTACATGGTGTTTCTGGACTGCACCGAGTGGTGCCGCGAGCATGGCCGCGATATTCAGTGGCTGCTCGACGAGGGAGCGCGCGTGGGCGTTGGCTACCAGGATGGCCGTCCGTTCCACGGACCCTGCCACATTCGCGTGAACCTGGCGCTGCCGCTTTCGCGCGTAAGGGAGGCGTGCGACCGCCTGGACCGCTACGTTTTTAATGCACGGTAAGTGAGCACTGCATGCGGGGCCTTCTGCCAAGTCGGCTGGAAGGTCCCACACGGTAAAGCGCCTGCAACAATTGGGCACTCGTGTGGTTTTGTTTGCTATTATCTTTAACCATTTAAGTCTGTAAACAGGATCGTATGGAGCTCGATGAAAAGATCCCGTCGCTCGGTTGCCATTTCGTTGTTTGTTGCGCTTGCAGTGGCGAGCGTCTTTGTCGTAGCGATAGCTGGCTGCTCCGGGTCGAATGACGGAGCCTCGACGTCTGCATTAGAAGGTCTGGACGCCTCGCAAGTCAAAGACGACGACCTTAAGACGCTCAACGTCGGAAGCGACCTCTATCCACCGTTTGTGTATACCGACGAGTACGGCGATATCGTTGGCCTGGATGTCGAGATATTGACCGAGGCTTTGGCTCGCATTGGTTACAAGCCAAAATACCAGCTGATCGACTGGGAAAAGAAGAAGGAGCTGCTGGCGAGCGGCGAACTCGATTGTGTCATGGGCAGCTTTAGTATGACGGGTCGCGAAAACGAATATCGTTGGGCCGGCCCGTACCTTGCGAGCCGCCAGGTGGTCGCGGTCGATCCCCAGAGCGATATCTACACGCTTGCCGATCTTGAGGATAAGATCGTGGCGGTTCAGTCCACCACCAAGCCCGAGGACATTTTGCTCAATCGCATAAATGAAAACGTTCCGCAGATCAAGGAACTCTACAGCTTTTCGGACGGTTCATACCTGAACCCGGCGCTCGTCGAGGGCCTGGTCGACGCTATCGCCGCGCATGAGTCCTCGTTCCTCACCTACGAAAAAGACTATGGTGTGACATATCGCATTTTGGATGAGCCGCTGCTAGAGGTCGGTTTGGGCACCGCTTTCGATATCAACGATACGCGTGGCATCGACGTCAAGCTTACTCATGCCTACCAAGAAATGCTTGCCGATGGCACCATGGAACGCCTGGTGTCAAAGTACTTCGATGACCCTTCGCCATTTTTGAATATGGAGGGCCTGTCATGATCGATGCGCCCGACCACGCTGCTCAGGAGCGGGGCAATCGTTCGGCAGGGGCATGGCTCCTTGTCGCTCTGCTGGGGATAGCGCTCTCGGTTGTTGCCGGCATGATGAGCTACGATTACACGACGGCCCAAGCCGAGCAGCGCTTTGCCGACGTTGTCGATTACGTGGCGACGCAGAGCCTTTCCTACGATGCATTCAACAGCGCCTATACGACCAAAAACCTGATTCTCGTTATGGAGATCGCCGGAGAGGCTGCCCGCGATATGGAGCGCGACGGTTCGGTGGATAACGCCATGCTGGAGCAATACGCCGACCAGTTCAACGTGAGCGCGCTGATCGTGACGGACGCATCGGGCAATTTGGTGTCCGAGTCCTCGACGGGCGATGTGGACTACGGGTCGCTCGCTACGTATCTCAAAGAATCACCCGTGCTGGAGGTGGCAACTCATCCGCTTAAGTCCTATACCGCCCGCATCACGCTTGCGGATGATTCGGTCGCAGACATTGGCTGCGTGACTCGGCAGGATGGCGAGGGCATCGTTATCGCGGTAAGGCATCAGAGCGCGAAAGCGGTTGCAAGCAATACACTCAAACTGCAGAGCTTGCTTGATGGCTATGAAACCATCGATAGCGGCAATATCGTGATCGAAAACGACGGCAAGGTCGTTGCGACCAATGCCGTTGAACCCACCGTATTGGGCGTGTTCGATCTGCCTGCGACGGATGTCTTTATTGTCGACGGTATTAAGGATCGATGCCTGGCTGGTAAGGTCAGATTGGTTAACGCCGACGGCGAGTGGTATTTGGGCACATTTGGAAAAGCGCACAAATTCTATGTGTACACCTATGCCTCGGCGCAGCGCTACTTTGAGGTCGCCGCGGCTGTTGCCGCCGGCGTGCTGGTGCTCTACGGCGGTGTTATAGCCGTTGTTGTGACGGTGCGTCGCCGCGCTGATCGTCGACGTTTGACGGACTTGCTGCAGCAGGAGCGCGACTATGGCGACAAGCTGGCAAAGGCGGCGCGTGAGGCCTCGTCTGCCAACTCGGCAAAGACGGAGTTTCTGCGTCGCATGAGCCACGATCTGCGCACGCCCATCAACGGCATTCGCGGTATGGTTGAGGTTGGCGATGCCAATGCGGACGATCTGCAAAAGCAGACTGAGTGCCGCTCAAAAATCTGGACGGCATCGGGACTGCTGCTCGACCTTGCCAACGAGGCGCTCGATATGAGTCGCCTGGAGAGCGGGCAGGTCGACCTGAACCTCGTGCCCATAAATTTGGTGGCCCTCAACTGTGAAGTGCGCGATATTCTGGAGCGCCAGGCCGAGGAGCGTCTGGTGACAATTATCTCCGACCAGCAGACGCTTAATCATCCCTATGCGCGGGTGAGCGTGACGCACCTCAAGCGTTTGTTGCTCAATATTGCCGGCAATGCCGTCAAGTACAACCGCCAGGGCGGCTATGTCCGCCTGGTGTGCCGCGAGGTGGAGCCAGCGGATGGCGTCCCCGTCTATGAATACACGATCGCCGACAACGGTATTGGCATGAGCGAGGAGTTCCAAAAGCACCTCTACGAGCCGTTTTGCCGCGAGGAGCAGCAGGTGGAAGGCGCTTCGTCGGGAACTGGCCTGGGCGCGCCTATCGCAAAACAGCTGGTCGAGCTTATGGGCGGAACCATGAGCTTTACGAGTGTCTTGGGGCAGGGGACGACGTTTACCATTCGCCTGCCGTTCGAGAAGTGCGACCGCTCCGAGATTCCTCAGGCAGTTCCCGCGGATGCGGGAGACGGCGATGCGCTCCAGGGCTTGCGCGTTTTGCTCGTAGAGGATAACGATCTGAATGCCGAGATCGCGCAGTTTACGCTCAGCCGTGCCGGTGCCATCGTGACGCATGCTAAGGATGGTGAGTCTGCCGTCGAGATGTTTACCGCGAGCGCACCGCACGAGTACGACGTGGTGTTGATGGACATCATGATGCCTGGCATCGATGGCCTTGAGGCCACGCGTCAGATTCGAGCACTCGATCGCGAGGATGCCGCGACCACGCCGATTATCGCCGTGAGTGCCAACGCCTTTGCCGACGACCGTAGGCTTTCGCGTGAGGCGGGCATGAACGCGCACCTGAGCAAACCTGTGAGCTCGCAAGAGCTCGTCGAGGCGCTAGCGCACATCGCCGCCGACGCTTCATAATAATATGGCCCGGTTCCAAGGTGGGTTGGAACCGGGCCATATTATTATTGATGAGGCCTGCTGAGGGGCTTACTTTTCTTGAATCTGCTTGCCGCAAAGATGCTCAATCGAAATCTCGTAGAGCTGGACGCCCTTGATGTCTTTGGCGATTTCCTCTTCGACTTCTTCGGCAGAAGGGTAGTACTTAAGGGCGAGCTGGCGGACTTTGTCCTCGATAAACGCGGGGGTGTCATTCGCCAGGCGACAACGGCCAAAGACGACGGTGCTCATAACGTAGGGAGCCCAGTCACCGTCCTGGTACCACTCGTTGCCGTATACGGTAAAGCAGACCTTGTCATCGCGCTTGAGTGCGTCGACCTTGTGGCCGGCTTTGGCGCCATGGAAATAGATCTTGTCGT
Organism: uncultured Collinsella sp.; assembly: GCA_900547655.1. Classification (GTDB taxonomy): domain Bacteria; phylum Actinomycetota; class Coriobacteriia; order Coriobacteriales; family Coriobacteriaceae; genus Collinsella. Next base: position 3,174 of record URHQ01000003.1, on the reverse strand, counting down.
GCTCGGCGTCAAAGAAGTAGTTGACGGGAATGGCGTACGGGTAGCCATCGTCGCCGTTGACGGCAAAGACGCCGCGCTTGCAGGTGGCGAGCAGTTTGCGCGCTTCCTCGTCGGTGATAGCGCGTTTCTTTCGACGTAAGGGCCTAAACATCGTTGGCTTCCTTTCTGGTCGTGCGTGGTGGTTGAGCACAAACTATAGCGAAACGGATCCGTTTTTCTTGATGCGGGCGAGTATGTTTTTGAGCTTGTTAAAGTCGAGCGGTTTGGATAGATGGGCGTTCATGCCGGCGTCGTGTGCCGCCTTGGCGTCCTCGGCAAAGGCATTGGCGGTGAGCGCGATGATGGGGATATCGGCTGCATCGACCTTCTCGCTCAGGCGAATCGCGCGGGTTGCCTCGTAACCGTCCATGTCCGGCATCATAATGTCCATCAGGATCGCATCGAAGCTGCCGGCGGGATGCGATAGGTACAGATCGACGACTTCGTTGCCGTTGGCGGCGCGGGTGACCACGACGCCCTCGGATTCTAGCAGCGCCTGGGCAATCTCGGCATTCAATTCGTTGTCTTCGGCGAGCAGTACGTTCATGTCGGCGAGCGAGCAGTCGAGCGCCCCCTCGACCGTATTCGCCCGCGCCTGGGGGTTCTTGTCGATATCGAGCGGAATCTCCACGTAGAACGAGGTGCCCGCATGGAGCTCGCTGGTGACTTCGATGGTGCCGCCCATCAGTTCAATAAGCGACTTGACGATTGGCATGCCCATGCCGGTTCCTTGGAACTTGCTACGCGCATCGTTACCTTCTTGGGCAAACGGCTCATAGATATGCTTTAAAAACTTGGAAGTCATGCCAATGCCGGTATCCGAAACGCTAAAGCAAAAGAGCGCGCGCCCGTTATCGAGTGGCTTGGTCTTTGAGCTAAAGGTGACGGAGCCGCCGTGCTTGTTGTACTTAATGCTGTTGTCTAACAGGTTGATCATGATCTGTCGGATATGGGTGGGACTGCCGACCATGTATGGCCCCGTGGTGTATGGCAGACTATTGTCCTGCATGGTGATGCCGTTATCGGATGCGCGGAGCTTGCACAGAACCAGCGTATCGTCACAGAGCTCTTTGAGGTTAAAAGGCGCATGTTCCAGTGTTATCTTGCGGTCTTCGATTTTGCCCATCTCGAGGATGTCGTTAATCAGCGAGAGCAGGTGATTGGCGGCAACACGAGCCTTGGCGCGGCTTTCGCGGGCGACCTGGATATCGCCTTCCTTCAATTCCTCGATATCGATAAGGCCCAGGATGCCGTTGAGCGGCGTACGGATGTCGTGGCTCATGCGCGTGAGGAATGCCGTCTTAGCGGCGTTGGCGGCGTCGGCTTTTTCGCGCTCGGTTCGAGCGCGCACGAGCGCCCAGATGAGCAGGACGATGCTGACCGACAACATACCGATGAGGGTGGAGGCAACGGCGGTGCGGTTGCGATAAAGGAATTGAAGCGTGTTGGATTCCTGGGCCGTGTACGACGTAGAGGAGTAATTGCTTGCGGAGAGCGATTCTCCGGCATTGATGATGCCCTTGTTGATGATTCCCAGCAGCTCGGGCTTTCCGCGCGAAATCCAGCACGAGAGCTCGCAGGTGTCAGGGAGCTCGACCGTCTCGCAGTCCTCGAGATCATAACGATCGCCGAGGGTTTTTACGCGTGAACTGGGAGCGACGACGCAGCGCGCCGTTCCCCTCCTGAGGGCGTCGAACGCTTCATCGTCGGATCGGTATTCGGTCACGGTCGCTGTGGGGAACAGACTTTCAAGTACGTTTCGGTTGATAAACGATGATTTGGTACAGGCGATGTTCTGAAGATCTTTGTTCAGGTTGCTTCCGCTGTGGATGGCGGTGAGGGATATGGTCCCCAACGATACCGACTGCACAACGCCTGATTGCTCGGCAAACCAGTAATCTCGGTATACCGGCAGCGCGACGTCTATGCTTCCCTTTGACAGGGCCTTTGACATCATCTTGTAGCTATCAAAGGCGACGGTTTCGACCGTAATGCCAAATTTATCGTGCAACGTCGTCGCAAGCGATGCGAGCGAGCCTTCCATTTTGCCGTCTTCGTCTTCGTTGCAGTAGGGGAGTTTGCCCGTAATGTAGCCGAGCGTGATGGTGTTGTTGTTCGCCTTGAGCCAGGCGCGCTCATCGCCGGTGAGCGAGGATGATCCGCTGTTTTGCGCTGAATAGTTCGATTTGACCTCGTCGTTATAGCGGGGGTTGACGCGGTTGATTGCCGCCATTGCGGAGTTGATGTTGTCCATCAGGTCGGGGCGGCTTTTGGGAACGGCAAAGTAGTAGTCGCTCGAACCGACGTAGAACATGGGCGACGCCTCGGGCGACGAAATGGTGTCGTTCATGATGATGGCGTCGACCTCGCCGTTTGCGAGCGCGTCAAAGAGAACGGAGCCTCCGTCATACTCCCTGTATGTGCAGGCGATTCCCTCGTTGGCGAGCCACTGCTGGCCGACGATGGTTTGCATAACACCGGAGTTGTAACCGATGGTGAGACCCTGGAGTGCTTGAGGGTCACCCTTGGCCAGGTCGTCACGGTCGGGCCTGGCGTAGATGTAGTAGCGCTCGGTGCCCTCGGGGTTCGAGGAAAAGAGCAGCTTTTGGGCGCGTTCCTCGGAGTAGGAGATGTTGGGCATGAGGTCGATCTCGCCTGCCTCGAGCATGTCCATAAGCTCGGTGAAGGTGCCGGAGACGTATTCGTACCGCCAGCCGGGCGTGTAGTACGACAGGGTCTGGAGGTACTCGTAACCCCATCCCGAGAGACGCTCGCCGGGGGTGCCGTTCTGGAAGCCCTCGTTGTTGACGAGCCAGCCGACGCGGACCGTCTTGACTGGCTGACTAGAGTCATCGGCAAAAGCCTGGACAGGCGCGATGGAACTCAGTGCGGCAAGCGCGGCAAGCACAATGGCCAGGGCGCGACATATAACTGAACGAAGGACAGTGGCAGCTCTCACATGCAATCCTAACGAATCGAGACAATACCGCATAAGGATACCAGCTCAGCCTGCCCAGTCGGCAGCTGTACCGCTAAACGCTCCCGCCCGGCAGTTGGGGACAGTCCCTTTCTGCCGGCACAGACGATATGAGCAGGACATAAAAACATTGAGAGCCCCTGCTGCATGAAAGACCG
>URHQ01000002.1 GCA_900547655.1 uncultured Collinsella sp. | reverse complement strand
GGGCCTGGTCGAGAAGATGATCAGCTTTTTGTTCATTGTGCCGAGTTCCATGGGTGCCACCGTCAGCGCGCTCACGGCGCAAAACGCCGGCGCGGGCAAGGGCGATCGTGCACGTCAGGTGCTCAAAGATGCCATGACAATCTCGGTAGTGTATGGCTGCCTGATCACAGCGCTGATGTGGCTGGTGGCACCGGCGTTTATCGGCTTTTTTGCCAAGGACGCCGCGGTGGTCGCCGCCGGCACCGGCTATATGCGCAGCTACATTTTCGATGCTATCTTTGCCGGCATCCACATTTGTTTTAGCGGCTTTTTCGCTGCGTATGGCAAGAGCTACATCGGCTTTGCGCACAACGTGCTGGCCGTGGCACTCATTCGTGTGCCCGGCGCCTGGCTGCTGTCGAACGCCTATTCCGATACATTGTTTCCCATGGGTATCGCCTCGCCGTGCGGATCGATTTTGTCGGCAGTCATCTGTGTTGTCGCATTTACCGTACTCAACCGCCGCGGAGCTTTTGACAAACTGATGGCGTAGCGGGGCAACGCGAAATCGCCCCCATCGACGACATCATCAGCGATGATCCCACAACATACGTGACGCAGATCACGGTGCCCGTATCGCTAGGCTAGACCGAGCCGCGTCTCTAGCTCGGTCAACGCCTCAAAAGCATCGCGAGACGCACCTGCCGAGCGCTCACGTTCCGCAATGCGAATTCGCGCCATCAGGTGCTCTTTTGCCTGCACTTGGTCGTGCTTCGTGCGCCCTTCCGCCTGCGAGCAATTGCGATTCTCTATATCCATTACGCCTCCGGCACCTCACCAGTCGCCAGGATTTGCTCGAGTGCGTCCTCGTCCAGCACGGGTACGCCCAGCTGCTCGGCCTTGGTGAGCTTGGAGCCCGCTTTGGGACCGGCGACCAGGTAGCTCGTCTTCTTTGAAACACTGCCCGAGACCTTGGCGCCGAGCACCTTGAGCGCCGCGCCCGCCTCGTCGCGCGTGCGGTTGACGAGCGTGCCGGTGAGCACGAAGGTCAGACCCGCGAGCGGCTGCGCGTCGGCGAGCTCGCCTGCCACGCCAGCGTCGGCTGCAGCTTGCGCGTGCGCGGCGCCCAAGTCGACCTCGAGCGACAGACCCGCCTGACGCAGGCGCTCCAGCACGGCCAGGTTTTCGGGCACGGCCAGGAACTGCTTGACGCTCGCCGCAATCTTGGGACCGATGCCCTCGCACTCGGCGATGTCCTCTTCGCTCGCCAAGATGAGCTTGTCGATCGACAGGAATCGCTCGGCGATGACCTCGCCCACACTCTTGCCTACGTGGCGGATGCCCAGGGCAAACAGCACGCGGCCGAGCGGCTGACTCTTGGACTTGTTGAGCTCGGCGATGATTTTCTCGGCAGTCTTGAGGCCTACCGGAATGGGGTCGCCCTTCCTGACGCCCTTTTTGCTGTTGGAGCTGGCATAGGTGCGCCCCGTGTCCAGGCCGGCAATGTCGTCCACCGTGAGCTGGTAGAAATCCGCGACATCGTGGATCAGGCCGGCGGCGATCATCTTGTCGACAATCTCGTCACCTAGGCCATCGACGTCCATGCAGCCGCGGCTCACCCAGTGGAGCAGGCGCTCCTTGAGCTGCGCGGGGCAATCGATGGAGACGCAACGGTAAGCGACCTCGCCGTCCTCGTGAACCACGGGACTGCCGCACACGGGACAGGCCTCGGGCATCTGCCAGTCGACCGAATCGGCCGGGCGCTTATCGAGCACCGGGCCCACGACCTCGGGGATTACGTCGCCTGCCTTGTGCACGATGATGGTGTCGCCCTCGCGCACGTTTTTGCGACGGATCTCGTCGATGTTGTGCAGCGTGGCGCGCGCGATGGTGGAGCCGGCAACCGTCACCGGGTCGAACTCGGCGACCGGCGTGAGCACACCGGTGCGGCCCACCTGGATGCGAATTTCGCGCAGGACGGTCTGCTTCTCCTCGGGCGGGAACTTAAAGGCAATGGCCCAGCGCGGCGCGCGGGCGGTAAAGCCCAGGTCGAGCTGCTGCTGGAAGCTGTCAACCTTTACGACTGCGCCGTCGATGTCGTAGTCCAGGTCGCCGCGATGCTCGAGCGCCTGGGCACAGAACTCGTGGACCTCGGCCGGCGTGGCGCAGCGTGCCACGTTGGGGTTGACGCTAAAGCCGGCGCTGCGCAGCCAGTCCAGAAACTCGCGCTGGCTGTGGACGTGCAGCGGGTCGGTATCGGCGATGGCATAGATAAAAGTAGCGAGATCGCGGCGCGCTGTGACCTTGGGGTCCTTTTGACGCAGGCTGCCGGCGGCGGCGTTGCGCGGGTTGGCGAAGGGGTCGCGGCCCTCGGCATCAGCCTCGTCGTTCAGACGAACAAAGCTGCCCTTGGGCATATAGACCTCTCCACGCACCTCGATGGTGCGCTCGCGGTCGGCACCCATGTGGACGAGCGCCGGCTCGGACAGGTGCATGGGCACGTCCTTGATGGTACGGACGTTGAGCGACACGTCCTCGCCCGTGGTGCCGTCGCCGCGCGTGGCCGCGCGTACGAAGGTGCCGTTTTGGTAGGTAAGCGCCACGCCCAGACCGTCGATCTTAAGCTCGCAGGTATAGGTGACGCTGCCGGCACCGAGCGCATCCTCAGCGCGCTGGAGCCACGCGTCGAGTTCGTCCAGATCCATGGCATCGTCCATGGAATACATGCGTGCCATGTGCGTGACCGGCGTAAACTGCTCGCTCACGTAGCCGCCCACACGCTGGGTATAGCTGTCGGGCGTCACCAGGTCGGGATAGGCCGCCTCGATCTCCTGCAGCTCAACGAGCATTTTGTCAAAGGCGGCGTCCGTGATCTCGGGCGCATCGAGCATGTAGTAGCGATAGGCGTGATAGTCGAGCTCGTGGCGCAGCTCGGCCGCGCGCGCTGCCGCCTGGGCACGGGCATCGACCGGTGCAGCGGTATCCGTGCTCGCTAGCGTTTCGGTATCGATGTCCACACCGTCACCAAACAGGCTCGATTGCTCCATAGCGGCACTCCTTCGCTCGATTTCAAACGGATACAAGAGTACCACCGGTCGCAACGGGGTCGAATAGCGGTCTCAAACCGCACCGAATCGGCAGCCGCCAGACTGGGATGGACAGTTAGTTCAGATACGTATAAATCCTAGAGCTAAATCAGGCACGAACACCCCTGTTTCGACGAATTTGGGCTCCTCGAGACCATGTAAACGTCCCGCTCGCCCTCCCAAGCACCCATTCAAACCCCATCCCAATCAAAAACTGCTCAAAACGCATCCCAAGCTGCCCCAGATTTATACGTATCTGAACTAACTGTCCAGACCATTCCGAACCAGGCCTCTTGTCAGCCCCAAGTGATCCGTTTTCCTCCGTCCCCAACGGATCAGTACAAAAAGAGGGGCTGCCCCGCGTTGGCGGGACAGCCCCTCTGGCATCGGTATGTGCGATACAGCTCGTTAGAACCCCTGGCCGTAGCCCTGGCCCTGGCCCTGCTGGCCTAGCAGCTCCTCCAGGTACTGGCGCAGCTGCTCGTCGGTAATACCGCCGTTGCCGGTGTCGGTCGAACTGTCGTCCTGCTGCTGGTTCTGCAGCTCCTCATCGGAGCCCAGCTCAACCGTGACCTTCTTCTCTTCCTTGCCGCGCATAAGCGTGATCTCGACCTTCTCGCCCACCTCGTGGCTGCGCAGTGCGATGATCAGGCCATCGGCGCTCGTGATCTCGTCGTCGCCCAGCTTGGTGATGACGTCGCCCTCTTGGATGCCGGCCTTGGCGGCGGGACCATCCTCAACGACGCTCGCCACGTACGCACCGCTATCGGTGCTCAGCTTGTTGGTGCGGGCGTTGAGCGCATTGACGCTCGAAAGCGTAGCGCCCATGTACGGATGCACCGGCGTCTTGCCGTCGATGATCTGGTCGGCAATGTTCTTGGCGTAATTAACGGGAATAGCAAAGCCCACGCCCGAGCTGGAGCCCGAGTAGCTCTCGATGAGCGAGTTGATACCCACCAGCTCGCCATTGTCGTTGACGAGCGCGCCGCCGGAGTTGCCCGGGTTGATGGCGGCATCGGTCTGGATCATGTTGGCATAGATGGTATTGCCGCTGGTAGAGCTCATGGCCGTGGAGCGATACAGCGCCGACACGATTCCCGTGGAGACAGACTGCTCGTTGCCGAACGGCGAGCCGATCGCCATAACCCACTCGCCCACGTTGAGCTTGGAGGAATCACCAATCTCGATCGGCGTGAGCTTGGAGGCGTCGGCGTCCTTGAGCTTGATGACGGCCAGGTCGCTCGAGGCGTCGTTGCCCACGAACTCCGCCTCGTAGGTGGTGCCGTCGTCCATGGTCACCACGTACTGGTCGTAACCATCGACCACGTGGTTGTTGGTGAGGATGTGACCCTCGGTATCGAGCACAACGCCCGAACCGACGCTGCCCGAACTATCCGACTCGTCGGCAGACTGCGAAAGCGAGCCATTCTGGCTGCCGCTCGAAGTGGCGGTGATGGAAACGACGGAGGGCAGGGCCTTGGCAGAGACGGCCTCGGCAAGTGTGGTGTCCTCGGAGTCGATCGTAATCTTTTGCGTCGATGAACCCGAAGCACCCGCCGTCACGGCATTCTTGCCGCCACCGATATTGAGCGTGCCACTCATAATGAGCGCGATGACCAGCAGGGCGCCGCAGGCACAGCCGGCGAGTGCCGTAATAAAGATCGGCAGCTTTTTGGTCTTGGTCTTGACCACTGTGTGCTTGTTTACAACCTGCTGACTGCCCAGTGGCTGGCCGGTCTGTGTGTCGTAAGCCTGCACGTAGGGAATGTTGCTGTCGGCAGGCGTCGACTCCACCTGCACGCGCGGCTGCTGCTGGGTCTCGCCGGCGTTGCTCGCATCCTGGGGACGCTGGGAATCGTACTCGCTCATAGCTGCGATCCTTTCGTCAAATAACCAAAGGCCCGCCAAACATGTGGCGGGCCATCATTGTTCACGTTGAGTTGTACCCCAATATGCGGGCGAACGTGTATGAGAACGCAATCTTTTAGGAAGGCTTAAGTTCTGTTGCAGATTCGAGAGGAACCCGCGCCTGCGTCAAAACCACCACAAAGGTGCCTATCCCCTTTGTGGTGGAAATCTAGTCCTTAAACAGATAGCCTACGCCGCGGACGGTGGTGATGTGCGCCGCGATCTGTGGGCCCACCTTGGAGCGAATACGTCGGATGTGCACGTCGACGGTGCGCGTGCCGCCGCAGTACTCAAAGCCCCACACGCGGTGCAGTAGCACTTCGCGGCTGTAGGCACGGTTGGGATGCGTCGCCAAAAAACTCAGCAGCGAGTACTCCATCAGCGTCAGGTCGATGGGCTCATCATCGAGCGTCACCTGGTAGGTGGCCAAGTTGATCTCGAGGTTATCGATGTTGAGTACATCGTCGGCGGTGACGGTCTCCTCCTCGCCCATCAGGCGCTGCGCTCGAGCCTTGAGCTCGTTGGGCGTCGCCGTGGGGCATACAAAGTCGGCATGCGCGTGATTCGGAAGGCGCAGGGTACCGAGCGCCTCATCGTCAACGATTACCAGCATGGGGACGCCGCCGCGATCGTCAAGCCACTTGGCAATCTGATCGATGCGGTCGCTGCGGATGCCATCGGAATCGAGGATCAGCAGGTCAAAGTCGTGCGCCGCAGTCGGCGAATCGGGAGTAGCCAGGCTCACCTCGACACCCAGGGTGGTCGTCAAGCTGCGGGCAAACTCGTGGAAGCGCGTCGTGCGCGCCATGAACAGGGCACTCTTTTCGGACATATCGGCCTCCAAAGAAATGAGCTCAATCGTACTGGAACAAGCCAGCGCGATTAGGAGTTCGCCAGGTAGTGCTTGATCTCCCACTCGGTGATCGTAGACTCAAACTTATGCCACTCGTCGCGCTTCTTTTTGAGGAAGAAGCTGTGGATGTGTTCGCCGAGGGCATCCTTCATAAACTGCGAGTCCTCAAACACGTCGAGCGCCTCTTTGAGCGAACGCGGCAGCGGCGTGTAGCCGGCCTCGACCATCTGGCGGTCGGTGAGCTTGAGCGTCTCGGCCGTGGCCTCGGGCGGGAGCTCCAGCTTGCGCTCGATGCCGTCCAGACCAGCCGCCAGCGTGACGGCGTTGACCAGGTACGGGTTGGCCATGGGATCGGGACTGCGCAGCTCGATGCGCGTGGACAGCTGCTTGCCGGGCTTGTAGACCGGAATGCGGACCATGCTCGCGCGGTTGCGCAGGCCCCACGTGGCGTACTGCGGTACGGAGTCGCCACCCGTGGTGATGCGCTTGTACGAGTTGACCGTGGGGTTGGTGATGGCGCTGATCTCGCGCGCGTGCGCCAGAATGCCGGCCATGTAGTGCTTGGCGATATCGGAGAGGTGGTACTTCTCGTCGTCCTCGCCCCAAAAGACGTTGTTGCCGTCGTGGTCGAATAGCGACTGGCACAGGAACATAGCACTGCCGTCCTCGCCTGCCAACGGCTTGGGCATAAAGGAGGCGTGGCAACCGCTCTCGTAGGCCTGCTGCTTAATGATGAGTTTGGCCGTGGTGATGGCGTCGGACATGCTCAGGGCCTCGGCGTGGCGCAGGCTCATGCCGTGCTGCGAGCGGCCGGCGGCGTGGAAGGTGTACTCCACGGGCACGGACATCTTCTCGAGCGTGAGGACCGTGTTGCGGCGCAGGTCGCGGGCGGCATCGCTCACCGAAAGATCGAAGTAGCCCACGTTGTCGAGCGGCTCGGGGGTGTGTTCGTCGGGGAAATAGTAATACTCCAGCTCGGCGCCCACGTTGAGCAGATAGCCAGCCTTCTCGGCCTTGCGGAACATGCGGCGCAGGGCATCGCGCGGGTCGCCGGCAAACGGCTTGCGATCGGGAGTGCATACGTCGCAGAACACGCGGGCGACGCCGTTGTGGCTCGGGCGCCACGGCAAAATCTGGAAGGTCGAAGCATCAGGGAACGCCAGCATGTCGGCTTCCTCGGGCGTGGCAAAGCCCTCGATGGCGGAGCCGTCAAAGCCAATACCCTCCTCAAAAGCGACCTCGAGGTCCTCGGGGCTAATGGCAAAGTTCTTGAGGCGGCCGAGAATGTCGACAAACCACAGACGCACAAAGCGGATGTCACGCTGCTCTACGGAGCGGAGTACGTAATCGATGTTCTGCTGGTTCATGTCGCTCCCCTTTCTTTCGGGCGGGTTTCGACTGGTCTATATCGCAGATACTATCGCAGAAAAATGTTTCCGCAGGGTTAAAGCGTATCGAGCGCTCAAAAAACGTGCGCGAACAGGCCGTCTGACTTACGCGCGATCATAAAGGACCACTCCTTCGCGCTCGATTACCGCGGCAAAATCGTCATCAAGATAGTCACTCGAGACAAGGTCAACCTGCTTCCCGGTTTTTTTGCGAACCGCCTCGCCAAACGCCGACAACGCGAAAAGACCAAAGCCCCGCTCGCGATCGACTTCGAGGCGCAAGTCAATATCACTATCGGCATGCGCCTCGCCACGGGCATACGAACCAAATAGAATCACGGTTTTGATGGCAGGAATCGTGCTAGCTGCCTCGCGGACGGCGGACTCAATCTGGGCAGTATCCAAAATGCCCGTCGTAGCGCTTTCGCTCGCAGAGCTTTTACCAAGTGAAGGAACAAACGGCAGAGAGCGCTCGCGCAGCATCTGCCTCATAAACATATTGACCGCAACAGACGAAGTCATGCCAAGCTCTTCGCACAGTTCGGCAAATGAGTCTTTAATTGACGAGTCCACTCGCACACTCAGCACAGACGCAGCCATGGATACCTCCTGTATGACATTGTCTATATATTATCACACAGGCTAGCGCGAGGTCGAAGCGCGGTGTTCGATGTGGCCGGGAATCTCGATGCGCTTGGGGGCGAGCTTTGCGGCCTCGCCCACGGTGGTGGTAACGACGTCGATGCGCTCGGAAAGGCGCTCGACTACGCGCTCGGCAATGGTGAGGGTGTCCTGCGCGGCCGTGGTGACGCCGCCAAAGAGCACATGGTTCCAGGGGTAGTCGTCAAACGTCGCGATCTTGAGCCCCGCCGGCAGCGAGGGACCAAGCTGCGCCAGCGCCTCGGTCAGACGCAGGAAAACCAGGCCGTTGACGGCGATAAGGCCGAGCCTTTTGCCCGCGTAGTCGCGGATGGTCTTGTCCAAACGGCCAACGCCCGTGGCGCCACCGTCGGCCAGGGTGACGACCTCGCCCGCAAGGCCGCGGCGCGAAAGTTCGTCGGCAAAGGCCTCGGCACGCTCGCGACGCACGGGGCTGTCGTCGCTTGCCTCGGTGAGCAGGCACAGGCGCTCGCTGCCCGCAGCTGCCAAGGCGTCTACCAAGCCGGCGACCAGCTCACGGTTGTTAGATGTCACCAGGTCAACACCGCCGTCGGCAACGTCGCGGTCGAGCAGCACGACGGGCAGACGTCCCGCTGCCGCGGTGATGGCCTCGTCGTTACCACCGCAGGTATTGACGACCAGGCCATCCACGCCAGCGTCGATAAGCCTGGTGAGCGACTCGGCCTCCTTGGCGGGGTCGTTTCCGCTAATGGCCGTCATGAGCGAGCAGCCGCGCGCGGCGGCGCTGGCGGAAAGCCCTTCGAGCATGGCGCTGGAGAACGGGTTGGCGATGTCGGCCAGGATCACGCCAATGAGGTTGGTGCGCGAGCTGCGCAGATTGCGCGCGGCGGCACGTGGGCGATAGCCGGTGCGCTCGATAACTGCCGCGATGCGAGCACGGGTCTCCTCGGTCATTTGCCCGGGGCGGTTGTTGAGATAGCGCGAGACCGTGGCCGGGCTCACGCCCGCCTCGGCGGCAATGTCCTTGATTCTCATCTGCGCCATAGCGCACCCCGTTTCCCAATGTCGGCAGTCTGAGCCATTTTAGGCATTTTTTAAAAATCTCAGTTGCAAAACGCTGTAGGTGAGCAGCATCGTTTTTGCGTCTCGAGCAGATGCGATAATGGGCTAGATAGCCGAGTCTTTAGACAGCTCAAAATAGTCAGGATGCAAGGCGATAACCGGGCCCTGCTCCTCGGGCATCAGGTGCAAGTGCGTCTCTGCCAGATAGCTCGCCGCATCGGTATCGCCCCTCTTAATGGCCTCGAGAATCCGGCGATGCTGCCGACGAATCGGCTCCCAATCCAGGTCCTGCGACACCATACGCAACCAGTTGTATCGCTCAAAATGTGTGTTGACGCTCTTCATCCAATCCCACAACATGTGACGGCCGGCAATCTCAAAACACGTCTCATGGAACAGGTTGTCCAGATCGAAAAAGCGACGCGTTTCGCTATGGTCGAGCGACTCGGACTCGGCAAGAATCTGCTCGAGCCGCTGCTTTTGCTCGGGCGAGGCGGCCGAACAGCATTTAATAAGCACGCTTCGCTCGAGTTTCTCGCGCAAGAAGCAGGCGTTCTCGGCGCGCTCCATGCTGATTTTTGAGACATAGGTGCCGCTTTTGGGACGCGTTTCCACCAGCTCCTGCTCACGCAGGCGCACAAAGGACTCGCGAATGGGCGTGCGCCCGATTCCCGTCTCCTTTTCCAGACCAATCGCCGAAAGACGCGTGCCGGGTTTGAGCTCGGCATAGATAATCTTGGAGCGCAATGCGTTGTATGCCTGGTCTTGCAGGCTCTGATTATGCTGGCGTTGTTCCATAAAGCCCTCGGATAAACCCTCGGTTAGTCGAATACCACCATGCAATACTATCGCATCGACACGCCCCAGCTCCCAATCAGTCTTTTTGGGACGGGGCTCTTTTAGCTACCCTGGCCCGCAGATCGGCCCCCTTGCCACAAAAGTGGCCCATCTACTACGTTAACACGGATAGCCTCGGCCATACCGAAAACCGTGAAAACAAAACCGCAGGTAGACAGCTTGTCGATTTTCGAAAAAGCCGACTATAGTTGACCCCTGCGGCTTAAACATAGTAGATAGGCCCTTTTCGTGGCGCAGCACTACTGCACCCCAAATTGGCACCCCGAGCCCTCGTGAGTTGCCAACAAGCTGTTCGCCCAGCGCTTTATCCGCGCGGCATTTGGAAAATAGCACCACCGCAAAACCCGCGAGTAGCGCTTACTTTGCTATATCTCACTATACTTTGCTATATCTTGCTATACTTTGTTATATCTTGCTATATCTTGAGCAAAGGTGGCTCACATGCAAACAAACCCTTTTAAGCCCACAGCAGGTAAAACACCTCCCACGATTATCGGCCGCGAAGATGTACTTGAAGAATTCAGTGAAGGCCTCACCAACGGGCCTGGTGCCCCTGGGCGCCTAATGCGCATAGCCGGCGTCCGTGGAACGGGCAAGACGGTCCTCCTTGACGAGTGCTCACGTTTGGCGCAAAGCCGTGGCTGGACGGTCATAAAAGAGGTCGCAACCGAGGGACTTTGCCAGCGCATTCTCGAACAGCTGCAGCCCAAATTCCAGGCCAAGCACGCCAGATTTGAGCCCACCGTAGCTGGCATATCCATCGGCAGCATAGACATTGAGCGAATCGGCCCATCGCTACGCGACGCCATGAGACAGACAATATCCAAGAATGGAAACGGCCTGCTCATCACTCTCGACGAGGTTCAAGACGCAGAGCTCGATGAGGTCCGAACGCTCTCCATTGCGATTCAGCAAGTTATCGGCGAAGACCTTGATATCGCCTTTGTTTTTGCTGGGCTGCCTTCGATGATTGAAAGCATCATCAACGGAAAGACACTTACGTTTTTGCGCCGTGCCCTCCCCTTTGACCTGAAGGCTGTGGCAGTAACCGAAGTGTCGTACTCCCTCGAGGAAACCATTGAAGCGTCTGGCATGGAGTTGCAGCCAGGTATTGCCGGCCAACTTGCCGAGGCAACGCAAGGCTATCCTTTCATGATCCAACTCGTTGGATACTACGCATGGCAGTTGGCGAGACGCGCACATACAGCGATTATTGGAGAAGAAGAAGCCGAGCGCGGCATTGCAACGGCACGCGAACGCTTCTGCGCCATGGTGATTGAGCCCGCGCTGCGGCGCATTCCGCCCACGTGCATCGCTTATCTGCTGAGCATGGCGTCTTTGGGGCAAACGAGCTCGACCAGCATGGTTGCCGATGCCCTAAACAAAACGCCTCAACAGGTGAGCTCCGTCCGCAGCCGCCTGTTAAGAGAATCGATTATCGAGGCCCCCTCGTACGGCAAGGTCTCATTTGCCATCCCCTACATGCGCAATTACCTCTACGAACACAAAGCCGAACTGGAAGTTGAACTGTAGAAGCGGTAACTGCCCTGCAAGACGAAAACCGTTTTCGTGCGGATTTATAGCAGACGCAAACGGTTTTCGTCTTGATTTGCGTACGGAATTAAGACGTAAATTGCGCTTTCGTACGCTTATTACCAGACGCAAATTGTTTTCGTCCGGCCATGCGTCCCCAATCTAGACGAAAAGAGCCCCGAGCTCGTATTGAACTGCATCCCAATTCTTGGACGGGCGCCGATGCCCTGATCTCTGCCATGTCGAGGTGCGAGATCAAATCCTTGGCGCGCTCGCCGGAGTGGTATGCCTTGTTCGGCGCCACCTTCCTGTAGAGCTTCTTGAGCTTCGTCTTCCCCTTGTTGCCCGGCGGCATCTCCGTCTCAGGTGGCAGCCCTAGGAAGGACAGGACGCCGGGCAGGTCGCACAGCATCACGTCCTCGATGTCGGCCTTGGCCGCCAGGTCGACGACTCTCTGCGCTGTCAGCGAGATGTTCGGGGTGCTGCTACCGCCCGCTGGTTCGGAAGCTGGCGGGCAGTAGCGGGCAGTAGCGGCAGTAGCGGTGTGGCTCGATAGGCCCGAATATCCGTAAGGAAGGTGCTCGCTCTCATATGTGCTGATATGCCTCGCCTCGCGAACCTTGGGATGCTTCCTGAGGTAATCCCTCAATTCGAGCCACTCTTTATGCTCATAACGCTTCGAAATCGTTTCCCCGTCGACAGTTTCCTTCACATAATGGTATGTTCGAACGCCTTCGAACTTGCCGAACCCGTTCTCGACGCTGAAGTTTCTGAACCAGCGCGAAAACCCATTCAGGTCCATGAAGTTGACTTGGGGATGCCTGTCTTTCGTTCGTTCGAATGAGCGGACGAGCGGAGTGCCTTTGACTTGTTCCAGGCCGAAGGCTTCCATTTCGCGGGCCTGCTCCTTTTTCCAGAATTCGAGATACGACGTCAGCGTCTCGCTTATCGAGATCCTCCGCACGCTTTTCTTGCTTTTGGGCGAGCGAACGCTTCGATTGGCCGCGAACTGCTGCTCAATGAGGATGCTTCTGTTCTCGACGGAGACATCGGACCACGTCATCCCGAGGGCTTCTGCCCTTCTCATGTCGGTGTCGAGCATGAGCATCACGCATGTGATGTGCGCGTCCGGTTCTCGATTGAGTAGGATGTCGAGTAGGCGAGCGGCGTGATGGTTCCTTCGCGGTTGTCGTGGAACTTTTTTGCGTACGAGCCGACGGTGTCCCTCGATTTTTGGACGTAGGTGCCGCTGTTGAGTTCTGCCTTGTAGGCTTCGAGTGCGGCGTCGACCTCTCGGCTTTTGGTGGTATGTATGGTCTGCCACGGCGAATAGCGGTATTTGCCCGTGACCGGATCCTTGCCGAGGCTGTGACGGTAGCGCCACGTGTATTTGTCGCGGCGTTGCTTCGTTCCTTTGCCTATGACGAGAGGTCGGTCGTTCATCGTGTTCCTTGCCTGAAGTGCCTGAGAATCGCGCTCGGTTGCGCGGAATGGCGCAAAGGGCTGGGACGGGTGGGCATTACCCTTGGTGGTGGGCCCTGCGTGGGGTCACACCCCAAGGGTAATGCTCCGCCTGACAGCTTTCAAGCTCGTTGTGGGTCGAATTTGGGTCGAATTATTCCGCGTACTTTTCTTTCGTAAATCTATGAAAACATCAAATGACCTGGAGTTATATTGACTTCAATTTGGGTCGAAATGTCTGAATGAAACAACGTCGTAGCGACCTCATAACCCGAAGGTCGGTGGTTCAAATCCGCCCCCCGCGACCATGAAACTTCAGGTCGGAAGCATAAAAGCTCCCGACCTTTTTCTTTGTCTAGGGGTTTCGGCATCTCTCGTTCTTTGGGTACCTCGAGGCGGGCAATCAGATAGATGCTTACGAGTATCATAGGGTCTTTTTACGTCGCGGTCGTGTCTCGTACTGGTGCGCCGCTCTTTGTGGGACGTGTCACTTTGCCATAGGTTGTCCGGCGGCGGGGCGCAGGTCGTTCCCCGTGGCGTCGCTCCTTTCGACGCTACGCTGCCTGGCTACTCGTTCCACTGGTGCTTTTTCATGTCGACGCAGCCGTTATCTCGGAAGGCGACTCCTTCCTCCGTCAGTAGTGCTCGCTGGTCGGGGAAGTTTGGCGCGAGGCGTCCCGCATGGTTGACGACGCGGTGGCAGGGATAATCGCCGTAGCGATCCGCCTCGCTCAACACCGCTCCGACCAGGCGAGAGTTTTTCTCCCTGCCGATGAGGCGCGCTATCTGACCGTACGAGGCGACGCATCCCGCCGGAATCTCTGCCACGACGGAGAGAATCTCATAAACCAAATCTTCGTCCAGGACTTTTCCCATCGTATCGCTCCCGTGTTCGCTTTTGCCTTCGGGGGCGCGGCGCCGATCACCCGTGCTGCGATTTTCGCAGCTCCCCTTACCGAAGCATCGAGGGAAAGCGCGTGCGTGTCAAGGTTGTCTGGTCCAGTTGCTGGCTCGATGCCTCGAGATGTTCGCCTCAAGTGCGACCTGCCCCTATTGGAAAAGGATGCCGAAGATGTATTTGGTGATGGCGGAGCGGCGGATGACCCCCACGAGTTTGCCCTCGTCATCAACCACAGGAAGCTTCTTGAACTTCTTCTTCGCCAGCAGCGCGGCGACGCGGGCGATGCTCTGCTCGGGACGGGCACACACTACCTGGCGCGTCGCGAAATCCATGACGCAGCGATCCTTCAGGTCTTCGATGCGCTGCTCAAGGCTCTGATCGTCGAAGTACAGCATGGACGCGTCGCCGCCCGTGAAGATGGTGTGAGCGCGATGCTGCGCGATGGCTCCCATGACATCGCCGTCGGAGATGAACCCGACCACCTGGTTGCGCTCATCGATTACGGGCATGCTGCTCACCTCGTTTTCGGCGAGCATGCGCACCACGTCGGAAATCGTGCAATCCTGCGTGCAGGTGAACGGCTCTTCAATCATGATGCTCGAAACGGGCGTCCCCTCGAGCTCGAGCGGGATGCGCTCGGACAGAATCTCGGACATCGCTTATGCCTCCTTCGTTTTCGGTGCGGTTTTCTTGGTGCGCACGCTGAATATGGCGCAGATAAGGGAAACGAGGCCGATTGCCGCGCACACCTTGTAAGCGACGCCCGCGCCCACGGCGGTGGCTACTTGGATGCTCGCATCGACGCCGGCCGACGCGGTGACGCTTGTCATGACCGTGATGATGAGCGCCGTGCACAAACCGCCGGCGACCTGGCGGCCGGTGTTCGCGATGGCGTTGCCGTGGGCGATCATGTCATTTTTCAAGGCATTGACACCCCATGTGTTCACCGGCATGTTCGCGAGCGACTGGCCGGCGGACTGCAGCATGCAGAACAGCGCAACCACCAAGATGGGCGTGTTTACCGTCGAAAGCGAGAGCAGGAACAGGGCGCCGGTCATGAGGGCCAGGCCGACGATCGAGATGGCACGCGGACCGAACTTGTCGAACACCACGCCGGAGATAGGGCTGATGATGATGCCCACCGCCGCGGCGGGAAGCATGGCCATGCCGGTTTCGAAGGCCGAAGCGCCAAGCGAGGTTTGCAGCAGCAACGGCAACAGCGTGTTGGTGACCAGGCATGCGGCGTTGATGAGCGTGACGATGATGGCGGCCACGCGGAACTCGCGCGTCTTGAGCGTGCCCAGTTGAAGCAGCGGGTCCTCGATTTTGCCCTGGCGTACGACGAACAGCACCAAGCACACGACACCCGCGACGATCGAGCCGAGCACCACGGGGTTGCCCCAACCCATCGACGAGGCGCTCGAGAACCCGTAGAGAAGTCCGCCGAAGGCGATGGTGGAGAGGACGACCGAGGGCAGGTCGAGCTTGGGGTTCTTCAGCTCGCCCACGTTTTTCAGCATGAACACGCCCAGCACCAGCACGAGAATTGCGAGGGGGACGATGGCGCCGATCATGGTGCGCCAGCCGTACGTGTCGATCACCGCGCCGCCTACGACGGGGCCGACCGCGGGACCCGCCGACATGACGATGCCCGCCATGCCCATAGCCGTTCCTCGTTTCTCGACGGGGAACACCAGCATGGGAACCACCGAGACAAGCGGCATGAGCACGCCTGAGCCCGCCGCTTGCAACACGCGACCGATGATGAGGAACAGGAAATCAGGGGCTGCGGCGCACAGCAGCGTGCCCAGCGCGAACACCAGTGTCGCCCCGAAGAATAGCGCGCGGGTGCTGAACTTGTCGATAAGGAACGCCGAAACGGGGACCATGATGCCGCTCACCAGCGGGTATATGGACATGATCCACTGGGCAGTCGAGGCATCGATGGCGAAATCGGACATGATGACCGGCAGCGCAGGCGACATCACCGTTTGGTTCAGTAGCGCCAAGAAGGCACCCAGGACGACGACCGCGACGATGCGGATCTGGGTACCGGTAATGCGCCCATTGGCGGGCGCGACCGTACAATTATCAGACATAAGCTTCCTTCGTATCTATTCGATTCTTCGCCGAAGGCGCGCCGGCCCACGGGCGAAATAACATGCACGTGCTATGCGTGCATCAGATACGACAGGAAGAAAGCGGCTGCTCAGAGCGCACTTGGGGAACAACAGGAGAGGCCCCGTATACCAGGGGCCGCCGAATTGCGATGTATGCTTTGGTCAAATCCTTCATAGCGGTGAGGCATTCTAGCAGCCGTCTTCGCCCCTTTCAAGGGATGTAACCCAGACGTTGATTTTCTTCACCGAGGCGCCATCGTTGACGGGTGGCGTGCTTCTCTATCGCCACACCGCGGGGCGAGGGAACGCCGCGGCGAGCTTGTACATCGGCTATGTGTGCAGCTGCGAGCGTGTCGCCGGCGCGCGCTGGGCGCCAGTCCGATCCGGCCGACTCTTGCCGACGGTCGGTCGCCGTCCTCCTCCATCTCCGCCTGCTCTGTTTTTGCTCGGCTCCCTTGTCGTATCATGGACGGACGAGAATTGAGCGAAGGCGGCACGTATGAACATCCAGATATTCGGCACGAAGAAAAGCTTCGATACTAAGAAGGCGCAGCGCTATTTCAAGGAACGTCGTGTGAAGTTCCAGTTCATCGACTTGAAGGAAAAGGGGATGAGCAAAGGCGAGCTCGAAAGCGTGGCGCGCGCCGTCGGCGGGATCGACGCTGTGATCGATCCAAAGGCGAAAGATGCCGACACGGTTGCGCTCGTACAGTATCTTGCTGCCGACCAGAAGTTCGAAAAGGTGCTCGATAACCAGCAGATTCTTCGTGAGCCCATCGTTCGCAACGGCCGCCAGGCAACCGTTGGCTACGAGCCTGACGTGTGGAAGGGCTGGGAATAAAGCGGCTGGGAATAAAGTGAAGCGCCCACGCCCGTGGTTTTATCCACGGACGCGGGCGCTTGCGTAAGACGTCTCTTGTCGTTTGAGTGGAGCGCCCCGGCGGCGCTGAACAACGCGCCCCGGTGACGTGGCTCGGGGCTCTTTGTGCCGCACATCTATGAGAGGGAATCGATGCGCACGGGCGCTACTCCATGTAGCCACCCTGAATGGCGGAAACTGCATGCTCGGTAAAGAACTTGAGCGTGCCGGAGGTATAGCGATTGGCCTTGGGCTTCCAAGCGGCTCGGCGCTCGGCCAGGACGGCGTCGACCTCGGCCGGCTCCATCTCCTTACCGGCGATGCCCACGATAGACAGCGAGCGCTCGGGGATGTTGATCTGGATCAGGTCGCCCTCCTCGATCAGGGCAATCGGGCCGCCCACGGCAGCCTCGGGCGAAACGTGACCGATAGCCGGGCCCTTGGAGGCGCCGGAGAAGCGGCCGTCAGTGATCAGGGCAATGCTCGCGCCCAGCTCGGGGTCGCTGGCGATAGCCTCGGTGGTGTAGAACATCTCGGGCATGCCGGAACCCTTGGGGCCCTCGTAGCGAATGATGACGGCGTCGCCGGGCTTGACCTCGTGCGTCAGGACGGCGTGGATGGCGTCCTCCTCGCAGTCGAACGGACGTGCCTTAAGCGTAGCCTGGAACATCTCGCGCGGAACAACCGTGTGCTTGACGACGGCGCCCTCGGGGGCAAGGTTGCCGTGGAGGATGGCGATGGAACCGTCGGTGCCGAAAGCCTGGTCAAACGGACGGATGATGTCCTCGCGCTTGAGATTCCACTTCTCAAGGTAACGACCGCACTTCTCGTAGTAACCGTTGTTCTTGAGGTCCTCGAGGTTCTCGCCGAGAGTCTTGCCGGTGACGGTCATAACGTCGAGGTGGAGCATCGACTTGATCTCCTCCATGATGCGCGGCACGCCGCCCGCATAGTAGAAGAACTGCGCCGGCCACTCGCCTGCGGGGCGAACGTTGAGCAGGTAGTGGGCGCCACGGTGCAGGCGATCGAAATCGTCGGCGGACATCTCGATGCCAAACTCGCGGGCGATCGCGGGAATGTGCAGCAGCGAGTTGGTGGAACCGGAGATGGCGCCGTGGACCATGATGAGATTCTCGAAGGACTCCTTGGTCACGATGTCGCGGGGGCACAGGTTGTGCTCGGAGAGCCACACGGACTGACGGCCAGCCTCGCGCGCAAACTCACGCAGATCGGAGCTGGTTGCGGGCAGCAGAGCCGTGCCGGGGAGCATAAGGCCCAGGGCCTCGGCGGTAACCTGCATGGTCGAGGCGGTACCCATAAAGGAGCAGGCGCCGCAGCTGGGGCATGCGTTGTGCTTGGCAAACTCGAGCTCCTCGCGGGAAATCTCGCCGCGCTCATAGCGGGCCGAGATGGCGCCGAGCTGCTCCAGGGTCAGCAGGTCGGGACCGGCATCCATGACACCGCCGGTAACGACGATGGAGGGGATGTTGATGCGGCCCATGGCCATGAGGTTCGCAGGCAGACCCTTATCGCAGCTGGCGACAAAGACGCCGGCGTCGAATGGAGTGGCCTTGGCATGAATCTCGATCATGTTGGCGATCATGTCGCGGCTGGGCAGCGAGTAGTTGATGCCGTCGTGGCCCTGGGCCTCGCCGTCGCAGATATCGGTGCAAAAGTAACGGGCACCGTGACCGCCAGCCTCGGCAACGCCAGCACGGACCTCCTCGACCAGATCAAACAGGCCGGCAGAACCCGGGTGCGAGTCGCCGAACGTCGACTCGATAATGACCTGCGGCTTGTCCAGATCCTCGATGGACCAGCCAGAGCCCAGACGCAGCGGGTCCATCTCGGGGCTGATGGTGCGAAACTTGCCGGAACGCGGCTGCAGCTTGGCAACCAGGTCGGCTGCCTCCTGCTGAATCTGTGCCTTGGTCTTCTCGTCCATGATGCTCTCCTCTTTTGATTTGAACGGTTGTACCAATCGTTGGTTAATGAATCAGGTGTAAATGGGTACCGAGCGATGCACTCGGCAAAAGATGCTTAGCTACGCGAACTAGGCGAAGAACGAAATCACCAGGGCGCAGGCAAAACCCGAAAGGCCAATGAGCGTCTCCATAATGGTCCAGGACTTGAGGGTTGTCTTCTCGTCAATCTCCAGGAACGAGGAGCACATCCAAAAACCGGCATCGTTGACGTGCGAGAGGGCCGTGGCACCGCCGCAGATGGCACGCATGGCGGCCGAGCACGCAACCAGCGACCAGGTCGTCTGTATCAAAGAGCTCTGCGACGAATCCGAGCGCCTGGCCGAGGCCGGTGAGGATTACTCCGCCGCCGACACCGCGTTCCACAATGCCATTGCCGAGAGCTCCGGAAACCTCGTCGTTCCCCACCTGATGGGCGTGTTCAAGGCATCCGTCCCCCTCTTTATCGACGTGACCGGCAAAAAGCTCGTCGAGGAAACTATCCGCACGCACCGCGATGTGGCCGACGCCATCGCCTCACGCAATCCCACCGCCGTGCACGACGCGATGTATCTGCACCTGGTGTATAACCGCGACATGATTGCGGAGGGAGCAGAAGCAAAAGGCATTTAGGGCCCGACAATAATCTTTCTTTGGCAAAACGCAGGCGGCGGCTGCCCAACACACAGGGCAGCCGCCGCTTTTTGCAATCGATTGGTGCAAAGGGGTCAACTAGAGCTCGCAGGCAACCTTATAGCCATCGCCGATGGCGTCGCGGATGTTGCCGCACTTGTTGGCATCGCCCAGCACGTGGGTGGCAACACCGGCTGCAGCCAGGTCGTCGGCCAACTTGGTATTGGGACGATAGCCCATGGCAAGCACCAGCGTATCGGCACCGGCGATAGTGTGGACTTCGCCGTCCTTCTCGTAGCTGATGGTGTCCTCGGTGATCTCGGTCACCTTGGCCTCGGTCAGCACGTGAACGCCCTTTGAGAGCATGCGCGTGATGAGCACCGCGCGACCGGCACCGCCCTCGTTGGCGGCGAGCGTCTTGGTCATCTCGATGACGGTGACATCGCGGTTGGCCGGCGACAGGTCGTTGACCAGCGGGGCCAAGTAGTCGGCCGTCTCGCAGCCAACGGTGCCGCCGCCCACGATGACGATCTTCTTGCCCGGGAAAGCCTTGCCACCCAGCAGGTCGTCAGCTGTCATAACCTGCTTAAAGCTCTGCATAAAGGCCGGAGCGATGGGCTCGGCGCCATAAGCCAGGACAACCTCGTAGCCCGCGTAGTCACGCTGAATGTCCTCGGCAGTAAGCTCGGTGCCAAATACGCACTTCACGCCGGCCTCGGCCAGGCGACGGTACTGATACTTGATCACGCGGGTGAGTTCCTGCTTTGCCGGCGGAACGGCTGCGATGCGCATCTCGCCGCCCGGCTCATCTTGCTTATCCACGAGCACCACGTTGTGACCGCGCTTGGCGGCAATGTAGGCTGCCTCCATGCCTGCAGGACCAGCGCCCACAACGAGCACGTTCTTGGCCTCGGCGGCAGGCTCGTAGCCGGCCTCGTCGCGCTCCACGTCCGGGTTGACGGTGCAGGAGATGCGCTTGCCAAACATAATGCCGTTCAGGCAGCGCAGGCAGCCGATGCAGGGGCGAATGTCATCGGCGTTGCCGGCAGCTGCCTTGTTGCAGAACTCGGCATCGCACAGATTGGCGCGGCCCATCATGCAGATGTCGGCGGCGCCGTCCTCGATCAGCTCCTCGGCAATCCAGGCCTCGTTGATACGGCCGACGGTGGCGACGGGAATGTTGACGTGCTTTTTGATCTCGCGCGAGCAGGCAGCGTGCGAGGCCTGCTGGGTACCGGCGGCAGGAATCGCGGAACCGCGCTTGATGGTGGTGCCGCCCGACACGTGAATCATGTCGACGCCGGCCTTCTCCAGGCGACGCGAGACGTAGATCATGTCGTTGAGGGTCAGGCCGCCATCGGTGTACTCGTCGCCCGAGATACGGACGTCGATGATAAAGTCCTTGCCGCAGCGCTCGCGAATCTCGGCGATGACTTCGAGCAGGAAGCGCATGCGGGCGTCGAGCGATCCGCCGTACTCATCGGTACGCTTGTTATAGAGCGGGGTCAAGAAACCGCCGAGCATGCCGTGGGCGTGCGCTGCATGGACCTCGACGCCATCGACACCGGCCTTCTGCATACGCACGGCGGCGTCGCCAAACTGGTGCGTGAGCTCGTGGATCTCATCGACCGTGATGGGACGCGGCGCCTCGCGGGCGTAGGACGGGCCCACAAAGGACGGGGCGATCAGGCGAGGCGTGCCCGGGATGTTGAAGGCCATGTAGGCGGGGTGGAAGAGCTGCGGCATGATCTTGCAGCCGTACTCGTGCACAGCGGCGGCGAGCTTTTCCCAGCCGGGGATGAACGTGTCGTCGTAGCAGCACATGTCGCCCGGCAGATAGGTATAGGTGGGCTCGACCGTCACGACCTCGGTGATGATCAGGCCCACGCCACCCTTGGCACGGGCACGGTAATGATCGACCAAGTCGTCGGTCACATAGCCATGATCGGCCAGGTTCGTGGACACCGGCGGCATAAAGACGCGGTTCTTGACCTCGGTCGTACCGACCTTGATCGGGCTAAAGAGCATCGGATAGGCGGAAGACTCCATACAGGGTTCCTTTCGTTTAAGCCGCTCGGCGGCAGTTGCTAACACACCTATCGTATCAGCAACCGCCGCATTCGCACTCGCTCGCACTCTCCACCTTCAATCCCGACCCTCACAAAAAAGTTGCGGTGGAATACGGAGTAGATAAGGCCTTTGACAGCCAAAACAGTCCGTATTCCACTGCAACTGATGGGCGGGGTGGAATTAAGGGCTCAGATAGTCAGTCATGCCCTCATCCGCCACCCCCTCACCTACAGCGCGCCGTCCAGCATAAGGTTCACCTTGAGCACGTTGACCGTAGGCTCGCCGAAGACGCCCAGGAATCGGCCCTTGGTGCACTGGGCGATGATCTCGCGAACCTCGTCTTCGCTCTTGCCCGTGGCCTTCGCCAGGCGCGGTACCTGGTACTCGGCGGCATCGGGAGAGATCTCGGGGTCGAGCCCTGAGCCAGAACACGTCACCAGGTCGACGGGCACGGCGTCCATGCCGGCGTCGGGGTTGGAGGCGCGGATCTTCTTCACGCGCGCGTCCACAAGCTGCCGATACTCCTCACTCGCCGGGGATAGGTTGGACGGGGTACCATACGCCATGAGCTCGCCGTCTTCGCCTTTGACAATTGACACGTTCTGGATACGACCCCACATGTGGGCTTCGTCATCGAAGTTCTGGCCGATGAGCTCGGAACCCACAACCTTGCCGTCGACCGTAATGAGTGAACCGTTCGCCTGATACGGGAACGCAACCTGGGCGATGCCGGTCACGACGAGCGTATAGCCCAGGCCGCAGACAACGGTAAACAGCGCGAACACGCCCAGTGCGCGCGATGCAACACCTTTGAACATACAAACCTCCACTTACATAATGCCGCAGAACGCGAGCAGCATGTCGATGAGCTTGATAAATGCGAACGGGGCAACGATGCCGCCCAGACCCCATACGAGCAGGTTGTGGGTCAGCAGCTGTCCGGACGGTACCTCGCGGTACTTAACGCCCTTCAGCGCGGCCGGGATCAGCGCGACGATAACGAGCGCGTTATAGATGATGGCCGAAAGAACCGCGGACAGCGGGCTTGCCAGACCGAGGATGTTGAGCGCGCCAAGGCCCGGGTAGATCGGCGAGAACAGGGCCGGGATGATAGCGAAGTACTTCGCCATGTCGTTGGCGACCGAGAAGGTCGTAAGCGAACCGCGGGTCATGAGCAGCTGCTTGCCGATACGCACGACCTCGATGAGCTTGGTGGGGCTGGAGTCGAGGTCGACCATATTGCCGGCCTCCTTGGCAGCCTGGGTGCCCGTGTTCATGGCCACGGCGACATCCGCCTGCGCCAGCGCCGGCGCGTCGTTGGTGCCGTCGCCGGTCATGGCGACCAGGTGGCCCTCACGCTGGAACTCGCGGATCTTCTCGAGCTTGCCCTCAGGGGTGGCCTCGGCCAGGAAGTCGTCAACGCCGGCCTCGGCGGCGATTGCCGCGGCGGTGAGCGGGTTGTCGCCCGTCACCATGATGGTCTTGATGCCCATCTTGCGCAGGTCGGCGAACTTCTCCTTAACGCCGGACTTGATGATGTCCTTGAGGTACACAACGCCCAGCACGCGGCAGTTCTTGGTCACGACCAGCGGGGTGCCGCCGGCCTTGGCGATGCGCTCGACGGCCTCGTCGCACTCCTGGGAGAACACGCCGCCGGCTGCCTCCACATAGGTGCGCACGGAATCGGCAGCGCCTTTGCGGATCTCATTGCCCTCGTAGTTCACACCGGACATGCGGGTCGCCGCGGTGAAGGGGATGAACTCCATACCCTTATCCTCGAGTGTGCGGCCGCGCAGACCGAACTGCTCCTTGGCGAGCACGACGATGGAACGGCCTTCGGGGGTCTCGTCGGCCAGCGAGGAAAGCTGGGCGGCATCGGCCAGCTCCGCGGGATCGATGCCGTCGACCGGGATGAACTCGGCGGCTTGGCGGTTACCCAGGGTGATGGTGCCGGTCTTGTCGAGCATGAGGATGTCGACGTCGCCGGCGGCCTCGATGGCGCGGCCGGACATGGCCAGCACGTTGGCCTCGTTCAGACGGCTCATGCCGGCGATGCCGATGGCGGAAAGAAGGGCGCCGATGGTAGTAGGAGCCAGGCACACGAGCAGAGCCACGAGCGTGGTCACGGCCGTGGGGTTGTCCATGTCGTTAAGACCGACCGAGAAGCAGGAGTAACAATACAGGGCCAGCGTGACCAGGATAAAGACGATGGAGAGGGCCACCAGGAAGATCTCCAGAGCGATCTCGTTAGGGGTCTTCTTGCGCGCGGCACCCTCGACCATCGCGATCATCTTGTCCAGGAAGCTCTGGCCGGGCTCACTGGAGATCTTGACGATGATCCAGTCGGACAGCACCGTGGTACCGCCGGTAACGGCAGAGCGGTCGCCGCCGGCCTCGCGGACCACGGGGGCGGACTCGCCGGTGATGGCGGACTCGTCAACGGAAGCAGCGCCCTCGATGACGTCGCCGTCGCCGGGAATCTGCTCGCCGGCGCGTACGATCACCAGGTCGCCGCGCGTGAGCTCGGTGCCGGGAACGACGGTGAAGTGATCCTTGTCCTCAACGGACTCGATGCGATGGGCCTCGACATCCTTCTTGGCCGCACGCAGGGAATCGGCCTGGGCCTTACCGCGGCCCTCGGCAAGCGCCTCGGCGAAGTTCGAGAACAGGTCGGTAAGCCACAGGATGACCGCGATGGCGACCACATAGTAGGTGGGCACACCCGCGTCCTGCACACCGAAAATGGAAGCGACGGCCAGGACGGAGGTCATGACGGCGGAAAGCCACACCAGGAACATGACCGGGTTTTGAATCTGGACGCGAGGATCCAGCTTGGCAAACGAGTCGCGGACCGCGCGGCCCATCATGTCTTTTTGCATAGTCATAAATCTGCGCCCTCCTTTACGCAATCATCTGGAAGAACTCGGCAACGGGGCCAAGCGCCAGGGCCGGGAAGAAGCTCAGGGCACCGATCAGCAGAACGATGAACACGAGCAGGAATACGAACATGCCGTTGGTGGTAGACAGGGTACCGGCGCTCTCGGCGACCTTGCCCTTCTTGGCCAGCGAGCCGGCGATAGCCAGCGTACCGATGATGGGCATGAAGCGGGCGAACAGCATCTCGAGGCCGAGCATGACGTTGATCCAGGGAATGTTGCAGTTCATGCCTGCAAACGCCGAGCCGTTGTTGCCGCCGCATGAGGTGAAGGCATACAGCGCCTCGGAGAAGCCGTGCGCGCCACCATTGTTGAGCTGGTCGGCAAGACCGGGCACCATGCAGGCGATGGCCGAGCACACCAGAATGGCAAACGGAGTTGCCAAGCACAGGACAACTGCCCAGCGCATCTCGCCCGGCTCGATCTTCTTGCCCAGGAACTCAGGCGTGCGTCCGACCATGAGGCCGGCAATGAACACTGTGAGGATGGCGAAGCCGATCATGCCGTACAGGCCGCAGCCCACGCCGCCGAAGACGACCTCGCCCAGAGCAATCTGGAGCATCTGGACAAAACCGCCCAGCGGGGTGTAGGAGTCGTGCATGGAGTTAACCGAGCCGTTGGAAGCAGCCGTCGTGAAAGCGGACCAGGTGGAAGAGGAGGCGATACCGAAACGGCTCTCCTTGCCCTCCATGTTGCCGCCCGCCTGGCCATCGGTCATCTCGATATTGACCGCTCCGCCATCGGCCAGCTGCGGGGTGCCCGCATGCTCGTTGACGGCGATGATGCCGGCGAAGATCACCAGCAGGATGAACATGGCGGCAAAGATGGCCTTGCCCTGCTTGGTGTTCTTGACGCCGATACCGAAGGCGAAGCAACAGGCGGCCGGGATCAGCAGCAGGCTGGTCATCTCGATGATGTTGGTGAAGGCACTGGGGTTCTCATACGGATGGGCGGAGTTCACGCCGAAGAAGCCGCCGCCGTTGGTGCCGGACTGCTTGATAGCGACCTGAGGAGCCGCGGGACCCTGGGGCAGGAACTGCTCGGTGACCACGCGCGCGCCCTCGACAACCTTGCCGTCGACCTTGACCGTGTCGCCCTCAATCTGGGCGCCGTCGATGACGCTCCAGCCGCCGTCTGCATTAGGCTGAACAGCGACGGGTTCTACGAGCTCAGCCTTCTGAGCCGGCTGGAAGTTGGAGATGACGCCACCGGCAGCCAGGCAGATGCCGAACACGAGGTTCAGCGGGATGAGCACATACAGGACGGTGCGGGTGAGGTCGACCCAGAAGGAACCCAGACCCTGCTCCTTGACCTGACGGAAGCCGCGGATCAGCGCGAACATGACCGCGATACCGGTGCCAGCGGAAACGAAGTTCTGCACAGTGAGACCCATGAACTGCACAAGGTAGGACAGGGTGGTCTCACCGGAGTAGGACTGCCAGTTGGTGTTGGTTATGAAGGAAGCAGCCGTATTGAACGACAGGTCCCATGACACACCCGGCAGGTGCTGGGGATTGCCTGGCAAGAAGGACTGAAGCGCCTGGAGTGCCACAAGAGTCACGAGGCCGATCCCCGAAAAGACCAGCACGCTCGCCAGATAGCGCCTACACCCCATCTGTTCTGCCGCGTCGATGCGAAGCAGACGATAGACGCCACGCTCCACAGGAGCAATCACAGGCGACAGGAACGTATGCTCACCATCCATGATATGGGCCATGAACCGACCGAGCGGAACGGCCAGGACGACGAGTACGGCAAAGTACAAGATGTACTGAATCGCAGCGTCCATAGTTTACGAATCACTCCTCATCAGAATGTAGATGTAATAGATAAGAAGTCCAATGCAGACGACTCCGATGATGGGAATGAGGATGTCCATTTACCGCCCCTTTCACACGCGGTCCGATGTCTCGGACGCCTGCCCTCGCAAGCGTCTGGGGACAGTAAACGCTTCTAGGGATTAAAGAGGCGTGAGGGCCGGGGCTCACGTCCTTAAGATGCCGTAAAGATGCAGGTAGAAAGCACTATTGCAGCTGCAGTGCGCCTATACTCGACCTCGCGAGCATACAGTGGTGTCTTCACCGCGTATGCACGCATGGACAACGCTTCAGAAAGGCTACGCTATGCAGCGCGACGCATCGGACACTCGCGTCAATCCAGACCTCATCCTCAAGGCAATTGAGAAAGACGAGGTCGCCGATGACACTCGAACCAGCCGGGGACACCTCAAGATTTTCTTTGGCTACGCTGCTGGCACAGGCAAAACCTATGCGATGCTTCAAGCCGCCCACGCCGCCAAGCGGCGAGGTGTCGACGTCGTCGCGGGATACATCGAGCCGCACGAACGTCCGGCAACTGCCCATCTTGCACAAGGGCTTGAGAACGTGCCCTGTAAACTCATCGAGCACAACGGCATTGCGCTCAGCGAGTTCGATCTAGATGCGGCTATCGAACGCGCCCCTCAGCTCATCCTTGTCGACGAGCTCGCCCATACAAATGCGCCGGGGTCTCGCCACGACAAACGCTATCAAGACGTCGAGGAACTTCTACATGCGGGCATCGACGTCTATACGACCGTGAACGTTCAGCATATCGAGAGCCTAAACGACATGGTTGCATCCATCACCGGCGTTGTCGTGAGCGAACGAATCCCCGACCGTATCTTCGATGATGCCGACCAGGTCGAGCTCGTCGACATAGAGCCCGAAGACCTACTTGAGCGCCTTCGCGCCGGCCTCGTCTACCGTCCCGCACAAGCCGACCGAGCGCAACAGCATTTTTTTACCGTCGAGAACCTCACCGCACTCCGAGAAATCGCGCTGCGCCGCTGCGCCGATCGCACCGGTCACCTCACAGACGCCGCACGCGTGCTGGGAAACCGTGACTACTACACCAGGGAGCGTATCTTAGTCTGTGTCTCCCCGGCGCCGACCAATCCCCGCATCGTCCGTGCCGCCGCACGCATGGCGAAAGCGTTTCGCAGCGAGCTCGTCGCCCTGTTCGTAGAGAGCCCGCGCACGCAAGCCATGAGCGATGATGAGCGCGCCAAGCTTGCAGCCAATATCGCCCTAGCCGAGCAGCTCGGAGCACATATGGAAACCGTCTATGGCGACGACATCGCGTTTCAGATCTCCGAGTTCGCACGCCTGTCGGGTATTTCGAAGATCGTCATGGGGCGCACGGGCGAGCGCAGCAGCGTCCGTCAGGCCCTCTTCGGCCGCAAATCTCTCGTAGAACAGCTCATAACATTCGCCCCGAACCTCGACATTTACATCATTCCAGAACAGTCGACTCCGCCCTCCCGACCCAAAGGACGCCGCCATGCGCTCGCCCTGCAGCCGCCCAGCAGCCGAAACGTGCTTCGCACGCTGGCCCTCTCTCTTGCCGCCACGGCGATCGGCACGGCTTTCCGCCATCTGGGATTTGCCGATTCCAGCATCATATCCCTCTATATCTTCACGGCCCTGCTGACCGCCGTCACCACGACGGGGCGTATCTGCACGATCGTATCGAGCGTGCTCTCTGTAGTGCTTTACAACTTCTGCTTCGTCACGCCTCTGTTTTCGCTCGCCAGCTACGACCGAAGCTATCTGGTCACGTTCGGCATCATGTTCGCCACCGCTATGGTCGCCGGCGAGTTAACTGCGCGCATCGCCGACAACGCCCGTACATCCGCCGAGAACGCATTCAAAACGCGCGTACTCCTCGAAACGAACCAGCTCTTGCAGCAAGCCCATAGCGCGGAGGATTGCGCCCGCGTCGCCATGAACCAACTCGTCAAACTGCTAAAACTCGACGTGGTCTTCTACCCCGCCGAACACGGCACGCTCGGCAAGGCGCTCTATGAGTCCGCTGGCACCGAAAACCGATCCGCGTCGCTGCTCACCGACTACGAGCGCGCCGTTGCAACCTGGACCTACACCAACAACAAGCGCGCGGGCGCAAGCACGCGGACCCTGCCTGAGGCGCACTGTCTCTACCTCGCGGTTCGCACCGGCGACAAGGTATTCGGTGTCATCGGCATCGCCCTGGAGGGGCGCGAGATCGAAGCCTTCGAGCATTCGATCGTCCTATCTATCGTAGGTGAATGCGCCTTGGCGCTCGAAAGCGACCGGGCGGCGCAAGAGCGCGAAGGGGCTGCGGTCTTGGCGAAAAACGAGCAGCTGCGCGCCAACCTTTTGCGCTCCATCGGCCACGATTTGAGGACGCCTCTCACGGCTATATCCGGATCTGCGGCAATCCTTCGGAAGAGCGACGAGAAGCTCAGCCTCGAACAACGCTGCGATCTTGCCGATGCCATCTACGATGATTCCCTCTGGCTTATCGATACCGTGGAGAACCTCCTCGCCATCACACGCGTCGAGGACGGCACCATTCGCCTCAACTTCACATCCGAGCTCATCGACGAGGTCATCGAGGCCGCCCTCAGCCATGTCGCCCAAGCATCGCATGGACGTACCGTCACCATCGAGCACACTGACGACATCCTGCTGGTGCGCATCGACGTCCATCTCATCATGCAAGTGCTTACGAATCTCATCATGAACGCCTTCAAATACACACCCGAGGACTCGACTGTCACCATCAGCGCACGTCGCGAGGGTGCGTTCGTCGTGGTGGACGTCGCAGACGATGGGCCGGGTGTGGCAGGCTGCGACAAGCCTCATATCTTTGAGCGCTTCTTCACCTCAAGCAATACGCGGCCCGTGGATTCGCGTCGAAGCATCGGCCTTGGGCTGTCGCTCTGCCGCTCCATCGTGGAGGCGCATGGCGGCGTCATCGAAGTTCGCGACAACCACCCCCATGGGGCCGTCTTCCGTTTTACCCTGCCCACCGAGGAGATCGAGATTCATGAATAATACCGCTAAGCCACGTATCCTCCTGGTCGAAGATGACCTGACCGTTCAAAACCTCGTTTCGACCGCGCTTGACCTCCACGGCTACGTCGTGAGCAAGGTATGCAACGGCCAGGCCGCCATCATGGATGCGGTGTCGCACGGCCCCAGCCTCATCATGCTCGATCTCGGCCTTCCCGACATTGACGGTATCGAGGTCATCACGAAGATCCGAAGCTGGTCGGCAGTCCCCATTATCGTCATTTCGGCGCGCACCGAAGATTCCGACAAGATTGCAGCACTTGACGCAGGGGCAGACGATTACCTCACCAAGCCCTTTTCTGTGGATGAGTTGCTCGCGCGCGTCCGTGCGAATTTGAGGCGCTCCTCGATGGCGTCGAGCGAGTCGACAGAAGCGAGCACGTTTGACAACGGTCCGCTGCATATCGACTACGCCGCGGGATACGCGACGAAAGACGGACGCGAACTCTCGCTCACCCCAACCGAGTACAAATTGCTCGTCCTTCTGGCGAAAAACGTCGACAAGGTGCTCACCCACACCTTCATCACCCGCGAGATATGGGGCACGAGCTGGGACAGCGATCTGGCGAGCCTGCGCGTGTTCATGCGCACCCTGCGCAAGAAGATCGAGGCAGACCCCTCTCACCCCAAGATGATTCAGACGCACATGGGTGTCGGGTACCGCATGCAGCGTCTCTAGCCCACTCCACAAAAAGTTGCGGTGGAATACGGAGTGGATAAGGCCTTTGACAGCCAAAACAGTCCGTATTTCACCGCAACTGATGGACGAGATGGAGTTAGAAGCCCAGGTAGGCAATCATACCTTCGACGGCGAGTTTGGCGCCGGCCGCGGCATGGACGACTGCGAGCGGGCCGTTGACCACATAGTTAACGATACCCCAAAAACACTCTTCGACTCGCCGTGCTCTCCCTCAAATGCGCAAAGCGCCCCGCGAACGGATGCCCACGGGGCGCTTGGATGTCCGGACCTTATTTGATACCGCGACCCAAGTCTTCGGCGATTTTGTCTACGCCCTTAAGTGCAGCGCACGTCTTTTTGTTGGAGCAATGCCCCGTGCAAACGCCACCCTGAGCGCAGTCGGCGCAGGTGCCCTTACGGTAGATGCGCACGCACACGGCGACAAACGCAATGCCGATAACAGCCAGTACAACAATATCGATAGGTGCCATAGCAAGCCTCCTCTAGTTAACCACCACTTACTTTACCCCATTCTCCACCTACCAAAAAGGGACAGGTTTATTTTGGTCGGTTTTATCTGCGGAAACGCCACATCTCCCCCACCAAAAAGCCCGAGTGTCGCTGGGACACCCGGGCTCGTGGAAAGGGGTTAATCCTTATTCGGACTTAAGCGGAAACTACGGCGGAAGCGGTGTTGGTCTCGTCCTCGTCCGTCCAAGCAAACTTAGGCATGGGACGGAAAATCTGGAAGAGCATCGCAACGAGCAACACAATGGCCACAATCGTCCAGATACCAAACTGTCCGAGAACAAGCAGGTTGTAGAACTGGTTGATGAACAGGCCGATAACCCAAGCGAAGGCGCACTCGTAACCGATGGCAATCGCAGTCCATTTGCCCGAGTCCATCTGGTTGCGGATAGTGCCCATGGCGGCAAAGCACGGGGCGCACAGCAGGTTGAAGGCACCGAAGGCCACGCAAGCGCCCATGGTGGGGAACATGCCGGCAAACGCGGACCACAGGCTCGGGTCGGTCTCGGCGGCGTCGGCCACGGACAGCAGCGAGCCGGCGGTGGCGACGACGTTCTCCTTAGCAACAAGGCCGGAGACAGTCAGTGCAGTAGCCTGCCAGGTGCTAAAGCCGAGCGGGGCGAAGATCCAAGCGACCAGGTTGCCCAGCATGGCGAGCACGGAGTAGTCCATGAACTCCTCGGGGATGCCGTCCATCGCAGGCAGGAAGCCAAAGGAACCGTTGTAGCTGCCAAAGTTGGAGAGGAACCAAACCACGACGGTGGACGCGAAGATGACCGTGCCGGCCTTCTTGATAAAGGCCCAGCAGCGCTCCCACACGTGCAGCGCCCAAGAGCGAATTGCCGGGAAGTGGTAAGCAGGAAGCTCCATAACAAACGGCGTCGGGCGACCGGCGAAGAGCTTGGTCTTCTTGAGCATGAGGCCCGAGGCGATGACGGCAAAGACGCCCAGGAAGTAAAAGAGCGGGCTGATCCACGCGGCGGTGGTGGAAGAATCGCCGATGATGGAACCCATGAGCAGGGCGATGATCGGCAGCTTGGCGCCACAGGGAATGAACGTGGTGGTCATGACCGTCATGCGGCGGTCTTTCTCGTTCTCGATGGTCTTGGTAGCCATGACGCCGGGGACGCCGCAGCCCGAGGACACGAGCATGGGGATAAAGGACTTACCGGACAGGCCAAAGCGGCGGAACACGCGGTCCATGATGAAGGCGACGCGGGCCATATAGCCGCAGTCCTCCAGGAAGGACAGCATGACGAACAGCAGGAACATCTGCGGGACGAAGCCGAAGATGGCGCCCAGGCCGCCGACGATACCGTCGCAGACCAGCGAATCGACCAGGCCACCGTCCTCGGTGCCGCCCGCCACAAGGGCGTCGTGCACCACGGTGGTGATACCCGGGACATAGGGGCCGTACTGCGCCGGGTCAACCGAGTCGGCATCGTCGCCCGCAGCCTCGACGGCCGCGTCGTAGGCGTCGCGGCCCTGACCGAGCACGTACCAACCGTCGGTACCGAAGAGCTGGTCGTTGGTGAAGTCGGTCACCGTGCCGCCCAGGGTGGAAACGGCGATGTAGTACACGCAGAACATGATGACCACAAAGATCGGCAGGCCCAGGATACGGTTGGTAACCACGCGGTCGATCTTCTCGGAGGTGCTCATCTTGGCCGGAGCCTTGGTCATGCACTCATCGATGATGTGCGCGATGACGCCATAGCGCTCACCGGTGATGATGGACTCGGCATCGTCGTCGCAGTCCTGCTCGCACTGGGCGACCAGCTCCTCCACGCGAGCGGCCTTCTCCTTGGTGAGGTTGATGAGTCTGCAGGCGTCTGCATCACGCTCGAACAGCTTGACGGCGTAGTAGCGGCGCTTGTTGGCGGGAACGCTCGCCGGAAGGTTGTTCTCGATATGCGTCAGAACGTCCTCGATGGAGGAGTCGAACTTGTGCTCCGGCACCTGGCCCTTGGAAGCAGCGGACTTCTTGACCTGCTCGAACAGCTCCTTGATACCCTTGTTCTTAAGGGCCGAGATCATCATAACCGGGCAGCCGAGCTTTTTGGAGAGCTTGTCCGTGTCGATCTTGTCGCCGTTCTTCTCGACCAAGTCGGCCATGTTGAGGGCAACGACCACGGGCAGGCCGGTCTCGATAACCTGAAGCGCCAGATACAGGTTACGCTCGAGGTTGGTGGCATCGACAACCTGGACGACAACATCGGGCTCGCCGCTCATGAGGTAATCGCGCGAGCATTGCTCCTCGGGGCTGTAGGGGGAAAGCGAGTAGATGCCGGGGAGGTCCGTGATGGTAACGTTCTTGTCGCTTAGGAGCTTGGCCTCCTTTTTCTCAACCGTGACGCCGGGCCAGTTGCCAACGTAGCCGTTGGCGCCGGTGATCAGGTTGAAAAGCGTGGTCTTGCCGCAGTTGGGGTTACCCGCCAGCGCGACATGGATCTGAGAATCCGCCATTCAATCCTTCTTCCTTGTGTGCCTGCGCTGCTTTCTCCGCGCAGGCTGGATAATGTGCTTCAAAGTTGCAGCATTAAGTTAGAAATACCTAACTTTATCTGCAGAAATCTACGTCGCGGGCCCTTACTGGACCTCGACGACTGCCGCCTCCTCCTTGCGGATGGAAAGCTCGTAGCCGCGCACGTTAATCTCGACCGGATCACCGAGCGGTGCAACCTTCACGACCTTGAACGAAGTGCCCTTGATGAGCCCCAGGTCCATAAGGTGGCGGCGAAGCGCACCCTCACCGTGAAGCTTGACGATGGTGGAGCTCTCGCCCACCTTAACGTCACCCAACGTCTTCATCCTCTTGTCCCCCTTTCGGTTTTTATGAAATGCTGCTGACTAACCGACGGTCATGATGTGCATGGCAACCTTGGAATCGATGCCAAAGCGTGCGCCCAGCACCGTGACGATGATATTGGCGCCGCTCGAGCTCACCACGTGGATTTCGTTGCCCTCGACAAAGCCGAGGTCCTTGAGGTGGTGCTTCATATCCTCATTGCCCTTTACCCGAGACACGCGCACGGTTTCGCCCGCTTTTACCATCGAAAGCGGCATGGCCGGCATCTGCGGTCCGCAAGACATGAGTGAGCTCCTAACGTCGGTTCGTCCTCAACATCGACGCGATAAAAGTTAACCACGTCTATGTTCGCTTTAGTAAACTAACACGTGGTTAACTTTTTGGAAAGGGTTCCCATTCAGATTTCGGAAAAGTTTCCTATATGAAACAAAGGCACCGCAAAGACGGTCTCTTTGCGGTGCCTTGTCATACCAATTTATGCAACAGAGGGGGCTCTCCCCTTTGTCACATTGTTGCGGTTAAAGCGAGAGGTTTCTGATCGACGTGACGCAGGAAGCCTCATCCACGCCCGAAACGCGGAAGACGATGTCCTCGCCGCACTCGCCGTAGAGAGCCATGAGTCCCATGACATCGCGGCCATCCGTGTGACGGTCGCCGATACTGACTGACACGTCGCTACGATGCTTGGCAATGATGTCATAGAGCAGCGCAACCGGGCGGGCATGTAGTCCCAACGGATCTTTAATCGTCTTTGTAAACTCGACCATGTCCCCTCCCGCGGCATCGCACATTCGGCCGGCAAACCCAGCCACGTGGTAGCTATTGTACGTTACCGGCGCACCCCCGTCCCACAAAAAACGAGGGAAGGCACGCGTCCTTCCCTCGTTACAGGCAATATGTAGCCGCTTCCCTACATCAGGCGCAGGCTGACGTCCTTGAGCTGGGCGCCACTAACGGCACTCGGAGCACCCGACATAAGGTCGGAGCCGCTGGCCGTCTTGGGGAATGCCATGACATCGCGGATGGAGTCGGAGCCGGTGAGCAGCATGCACACGCGGTCCAGGCCCAGAGCAAAACCGCCCATCGGGGGCGCACCAAACTTGAGCGCCTCCATGAGGAAGCCGAACTGAGACTCGGCGCGCTCCTCGGTAAAGCCCAGGAGCTTGAGCATGGACATCTGCATCTCGGCGTTGTGGATACGCATGCCGCCGCCGCCGGCCTCAAAGCCGTCCATGACAAAGTCGTAGGTGCAAGAACCGGCTGCCAGCGGGTCGGCCTCGATCTTGGCGATGTCGGTCTCGGTCGGCAGGGTGAAGGGCTGATGCTCGGCAGCGTAGGCCTTGCGGTCCTCATCCCAGTGGAACAGCGGGAAGTTGACGACCCACAGGAAGTCGTGGCCCTCGCGCTTGATCTCGAGCGCATTGGCCATGTGGGAACGCATGCCGCCCAGAATCTCGTCAGAGAGCAGGCGCGGGCCGGCGGCGAACATCACAAGGTCGCCGGGCTCGACGTCCATGCGCTCGCGCAGAGCCGCCATCTCCTCGTCCGAGAAGAACTTGACGATGGGGCTGTTGATGGAGCCGTCCTCGCGGAAGGCAATCCAGGCCAAGCCCTTGGCGCCAAACGTGGAGGCCACGCCGGCGAGCTTATCGATCTTGGCACGTGCCCAGGCACCAGCGCCCTTGGCGTTGATGGCCTTGACGACAGAGCCCTCCTCGTTTGCGGCAGTCGCAAAGACCTTGAACTTGGAGTTGGCAAAGATGTCGGTCAGGTCGACCAGGTGCATGCCATAGCGGGTATCGGGCTTGTCGGAGCCATAGGTGTCCATGGCCTCCCAGTAGTCCATACGACGCAGCGGCGTGGGCATCTCGACACCCATGCGGCCGAAGGCATCGGCCAGGACCTCTTCGAGCGCGCTCATGACGTCGTTCTGGTCCACGAAGGACATCTCGATATCGACCTGGGTGAACTCGGGCTGACGATCGGCACGCAGGTCCTCGTCGCGGAAGCACTTGGCAACCTGGTAGTAGCGCTCGACGCCACCGACCATGAGCAGCTGCTTCAGGAGCTGCGGGGACTGCGGCAGGGCGTAGAAGTTACCCGGCTGAATACGGCTGGGAACGATGAAGTCGCGGGCGCCCTCGGGCGTGGACTTAAACAGGGAGGGCGTCTCAACCTCCATGAACTCACGGTTGTGCAGCGCCTCGCGAATGGCAAAGGTAAAGTCAGAGCGCAGCTTGAGGTTGGCCATCATCTCGGGACGACGGAGGTCCAGATAGCGATAGCGCAGACGGGTGTCCTCGCTGGTCTCGATGCCGTCCTCGATCTGGAACGGCGGGGTGACGGACGTGTTGAGCACCTCGGCGTGGTCGGTCAGGACCTCGATCTCGCCGGTCGCGAGCTTGGTGTTGGTGGTCTCCTCGCCACGGGAGCGCACGACGCCGTGGATCTTGATGGGCCACTCGGGACGCATGGTCTCGGCGATCTTAAAGGCATCGCCATCGGAGTGCTCGGGGTCGAAGGTGAGCTGCGTGATGCCCTCGCGGTCGCGAAGGTCGCAGAAGATAAGGCCGCCGTGGTCGCGGCGACGGCTCACCCAACCGGTGAGGGTGACCTCTTCGCCCACGTTCTCGAAGCGAAGCTCGCCGCAGGTACGGGTGTGCATGGAATGCTCATCGATGGGACGGGTCTGGCTCATACCAGTGATCCTCCTTTATGGATCTGTGCCGCCCCGTGTCGTTCCGGGCGGCGTCGTACAGATTTGCCCAGCCTGCGTAAACCGCGCAGCCAGACATGGCGTTCTATCTTATCGCACCTGTGTCGATGTACCGCGAAAAAGTAGCTCCTGCCCAAAGACTTGACGGAGACGAAACAATTGACGCACCGCGGCACCCGCCCGCGCTATTCACGTGCGACAATATGCCCCAATAAAACAGCACTTGGAAAGGCCCGTCATGACTGCACGCCTCATTGTTATGGATATCGACTCCACGCTCATCAACCAGGAGGTCATCGACCTGTTGGGCGAGGAGGCCGGCGTGGGCGAGCAAGTTGCGCAAATCACCGAGCGCGCTATGCGCGGCGAGCTGGACTTTAAGCAGGCGCTCGAGGAGCGCGTGGGGCTGCTTGCCGGCTTGGACGAGAGCGTGTTCGAGCGCACCTTTGAGCGCGTGACGTTTACCCCCGGCGCGCTGGAGCTTGTGC
The DNA here is from genome assembly GCA_900547655.1 of uncultured Collinsella sp. Taxonomy (GTDB): domain Bacteria; phylum Actinomycetota; class Coriobacteriia; order Coriobacteriales; family Coriobacteriaceae; genus Collinsella. The sequence continues at coordinate 19,156 of URHQ01000002.1, read as the reverse complement.
GCTCGGCGCACAGCAAAGGCTGGAAGGTCGGCGTGGTAAGCGGCGGCTTCCACGAGGTCGCCGACAAGATCGTGGCCGCCGCGGGCATCGATTTTTGCCTGGCCAACCGTCTGGAAGTCGTGGACGGCAAGCTCACCGGCAAGCTGGCGGCAGACATTGTGACCAAGGAGTCCAAGCTCATCCAGCTGCTGGATTGGGCGGTTGAGTGCGGTGCCGACATGGCCCACACCGTCGCGATCGGTGACGGCGCCAACGACATCCCCATGATTCAGGCCGCGGGCACGGGCATCGCGTTTTGCGCCAAGCCCAAGACGCGCGAAGCCGCCCCGTTTGCCATCGATGAGCGCAACCTGATGCTCGCCATGGACATCATCCTGCGCGACTAGTCGATCCTTCTAACAAGAGAATCAGTCTGTCCTATAGTTTCCGAACAATTTTGTCTTAGTGTTCGGAAACATACCCTTTGAGTGCTAGACTTTGCGCCGTCGAAGGGAACATATATGGATAAGCGAGACCTAGAGCAGCTGCTGAGCGATGTTGCCGGCGGAGCAGTCACCCCGGCCGTCGCCCTCACACGCATCCAGACGGCGCCGACCGCCGATCTGGGTTTTGCGCAGCTCGATCTTTCGCGCGGGGTGCGCCAGGGAGCCGGCGAGGTTGTCTACGGTGCCGGTAAAACCGCCGAGCAGATTGCCGCCATTATCGAAGCGCTGCGCGATGCCGGCCAGGAGCGCATCCTGGTCACGCGCCTGGATGCCGAAAAGGCAGCCCGCACCTCGGAGCTTCTCGTCAACGACATCGACCTGGGATATGTCCCGGACGCGCAGCTCGCCCTCGTGGGCGGCAAGCCCTCCCCTACCGGCAACGGACGCATCGTCGTCGCCTGCGCCGGCACGAGCGACTTACCCGTCGCCGAAGAAGCCGCGTTGACGGCCGAGTTCTACGGCAACGAGGTCGATCGCCTCTACGACGTGGGTGTCGCCGGCCTGCACCGCCTGCTCGCTCATGCCGAGGAACTTGCCCAGGCGCAGGTGGTCATCGCCATCGCCGGCATGGAAGGCGCCCTGGCGAGCGTCATCGGAGGCCTTGTGAGCTGTCCGGTCATCGCCGTTCCCACCAGCGTTGGCTACGGCGCAAGTTTTGGTGGCGTAGCCGCGCTGCTCGCCATGCTCAACTCCTGTGCCAGCGGCGTTTCGGTCGTCAATATCGACAACGGCTTTGGCGCCGCCTACCAGGCAAGTCTTATCAATCATCTGAGCGCCGGCACACCCCGCGCCCGCTAAGGAGCATTCCATGTCCAATCATCAGCACACGCTTATCATCGACGGCACCTCGGGCATCAGCGGCGACATGACCGTCGCGGCCCTGCTCGATCTGGGCGCCAGCGAGGAGCACCTGCGCGAACAGCTCGCCACACTGCCGGTTGACGGGTTTGAGGTTGCCGTTACACGCGTAAACAAGCATGGCATCGACGCCTGCGACTTTGACGTTCAGCTGGCAGAGGAGCTCGAGAACCACGATCACGATATGGCCTGGCTCTACGGCAACGAAGCAGCTGCCGAGCACGAGCACGAGCACCACCATCATGACCATGGTGAGCACGAACACTGCCATGAGCATGATCATGAGACCCACGGCCATGGCCACGAGGGCCATCATCACGCCCACCACCATCACCATCGTTCTTTGGCGGACGTCACCGCCATCATCGACGGCTCGCAGCTAAGCGATGGCGCTAAGCGTCGCGCGCTCGCCATCTTTACCGCGCTCGCCGCCGCCGAGGCCAAGGCCCACGGCAAAACGCCCGAGACCGTCATGTTCCACGAGGTAGGCGCCGTCGATTCCATCGTCGACGTCTGCTCTGTCGCCATCTGCCTCGATGACCTGGGTATTGAGGACATCGTTGTCGAGTCGCTCTCCGAGGGCCACGGAACCATCCACTGTGCCCACGGCCTTATGCCCATTCCCGTCCCCGCTGTCGTCAACCTGTGCCAGGCGGGCAATATCGCCCTCATGCCTGCACCAGTCGCTGGCGAGCTCGTGACGCCCACGGGCGCCGCCATCGTCACCGCGCTGCGCACGTCCGAGCACCTGCCGGCACGCTACCACATCGAAGCCGTCGGCTACGGCGCCGGCAAGCGCCCCTACGAGGGTTGCTCCGGCACGCTCCGCTGTCTGCTCGTTCACGTGGATGCATAGCCATGGATGCCCGCAAAGAAAAAAGCCGCGCCGCCATCGTTGCGGCGTTCTCCGAGCTGCTACGCGAAGAGGACTACGGCAAGATTACCGTCGGCGACATCATCGCGCGCGCTCACGTAGGCCGTGCGACATTCTACGGTCTCTTTAAGAGCAAGGACGACCTACTGTCCGAGCTCGTGAGCGACATCTGCACCCACGCCCTCGACGACGATGGCACACCGCTCGACGACCCACTCGTGCAGGTCGAGCATATCCTCAACAACCTCTGGGAGCGCCGCCAGGGCGTTCGAGCCCTCGTAGCCGGCGCCGGCTCACGCGTCTTCGCCGACTGCTTACGCAAGACCATCATGTCACGAGCAGCCGAAACCGTCCCTACCGACCCAAACGGCCCCGCCGGCACCATGGACCGCAGCTTCTTACTACACCACATAGCCTCAAGCTTCGTAGGAATGGTCCAATGGTGGGCCTGGCATAACTTCCAAGCAGACAAAGCCGACGTAGCCAAAGACTACCTCTCAGCCATAAAACCCCTCTTCAACTAAGTAAGAACATCATCCCAAAGCATCGCCCCAACCCAGGGCGCCACGCATCCCAAAGTGTCACTCGCGCTTCACCGCCCTCAACAGCAACAAGCCCCTCCCATCCAAATCCAAATTCAGATTTATATGTTGGGCTGCTTGCTCGAGCGCAGCAAAGACCCCGCAGCTGGCCGCATGGGGTAACTTCCCAGCGCATTCCGCAGGACGCAAAAAGGCTCGCCGCACGAAGTGCGCAGCGAGCCTTTTTGCATGTCCGAGGACGCGCTGGGAAGTTACCCCATGCGGCCAGCGGACAACTATGTAGCCTCAGACTAGAACATGCCCAAGAAACCATGCACAAACAGCGCGGCCAGAGCGGCACCGACAAACGGAGCGATGCCAGGAACAAGCAGGCCATACTTCCAGTTGTTGTCAGCCTTGTTCTTGATCGGCAGCACCTGATAGGCCATGCGAGGACCAAGGTCACGAGCCTGGTTCATGGCGAAGCCGGTGATGCCGCCCATGCCCATGCCAACAGCCCAAACGATCAGACCGACGCAGATGGCGAGCATCAGGACGTTCTCGCCAGCACGGTTAGCAGCAGCAAGGATGGCGCTGATGAACACAAAAGTGCAGATAGCCTCGCAGAAGAAGTTGCGGGCATAGTTCGTACCCTCGGTGGTGGGGTTGGTCGAGAAGATATTGCGCTGGGCAATGGGATCGATGACACCATCGGAAGCCTTGAACTCATCGGCATACATCAACCACGCGATCACGGCACCCGCAAAGCCGCCGAGCATATCGGCAATCATGAAGGGAATGCAGCTGCTCCACGGCACCAAGCCTACGATGCACTGGGCAAGCACCATGGCGGGGTTCATGCACACGGCGCCGCCAAAGATAAACAGGGCGACCGAGATGCCAAAAGACCAGGTGGTGATGGCAAACATGTGGCCGGAGCCCTGATACTTGGTGCCCTTAAGCACGGTATCGCAGTGCACGCCCACGCCAAAGATGATCATGAGGGCCGTTGCGCCGAATTCGCAGAGGAGTTTGGTAAGCATAAAACCTTATCTTTCTTGTCGGTTATAAACGATTCGTTTGGGCCACGCACTAGTGCTGTGCGACGACAACGCCCAGGCCATCGGGAATGACGGCCACCTTGGCATCGGCACCCTTCATCTCAAAGGCGAGCTTGAGCGCCTCATCGAGGGTGTTAACCGGCGTCATGTGCATATCCTTGATCATCTGGTGATCGCACAGGTCGGTAACCATGATCACAGGGTGATGCGCCAGGATGCGGGCGAAAATCTGGCTCGTCCACTGGTCGGGCAGGGTCTCGTCCTTAGGACGGTCGATGCAGGCGCGCTCAAACTCTGCCGGATCGTTGTCGGCGATGTTGTGATAGAAGCCCTCGCCACCGTGACCGTCGGCACAACCGGCGACATCGATGATCACACCGCCCTCGGGAAGCGTAGCCTCGGCGGCGCACATGCCCTTCACGGCCTGATAGATGTTCTGGTCGAGCGGGTAGCCGCCGTTGGTGGTGATGGCAATCTCGCACTCGACGGGCTCAACGCCGGCAAGGCTCTTCACGAACTCGCAGCCGGCCTCATGCGCCTTGTGAATGTCGCCGGCAAAGGAGCCGATGACCTCGTGCTTGCCGTTGAGCACCACGTTGAGCACAAAGGCAAGGTGAGCCATCTCGGCAGCGGCAAACATGTCCTCGCTCACGTGGTTGTGGCACAGGTTGCCGGCACGCGAATGGGAATCGTTCACAAACTGACCGTTGTGGTTGTACATGATGGTCTTGTAGCTGGCGATACCAGGCAGGACGGACTTGCGGCTACCAGAGAAACCGGCAAAGAAGTGCGGCTCAATAAAGCCCTCGGCAAGCAGCAGATCGCAATCGGCAGCAATCTTGTTGATGATGCACTCGCCGCCAGAAGGCAGGGTGCCGATCTTTTTCATCATGCTGTCATCGGTCGCGACGTGCATAACGATTTCCTCGTTGGCAACGATCTCCTCGCCATACTTGTTGACGAGCTCCTCGTGCGTCGACGGACGATGCATACCCGTAGCAACCAGAATACGCACGCGAGCCTCGGGCGCAGCAGAATGGATGTGATGCAGCAGAATAGGCATCGTCACACGCGAGGGAACGGGACGCGTATGATCGGAGCTAATAATGACGATATCCTTCTTGCCAGCACAAAGCTCCTCGAGCGAAGGCGAGCCATAAGGATTGGCAAGCGACTCCTCTACCAGCTCTTCCTGCGATTTTGTAGTCTTAAACTCGTTTTGATGACCTTCCATCACACCCGCGAAGTTCTTATCCTCGAGCTCCAGATGCAACGTCTTGTGGTCAAACGGCAGTTCACATTCAAACAATGACGAGCGCCCTCTTCCTTTCAACTGACACACTAGATAAACCGTTGGAAGGATACGCCGCTCACCGAAAAACACCACCGTCCACCGACTCATTAACACAACGTTCATATTTGACCCACAATAAAACGGCCGCGACCCCAAACGGGACCGCGGCTGCCTGTCAAAGACACTATAGACAGGATGATTTACGCAGCGCCGAGGCAAACATCTAGCCCGAGACGTACGCACGTAAGCCATTTTGCATAAATGCGTTAATTAATTGCATAAAATGGCGCATGGATTTCTAGCCGTAACAGGGTGGTACCCTCCGGAGCGTGCATTTTTGCGAGTATTCAGCATCGCGGGATAAGATTTTGGTGTCAAAAGTCTTTCAAAAGGTAGATAGTCCTCATGACTCGTCCCATCTGGATAGCATGCGGCGAGAAACCAGCCATATATGAACATCGCCAAAGCCCAATCGTCGTGCAAAAGCATCAACAGGGGCCGCGAACGTCACCCATAGCCTTATGCACCAATCTTTGGCTGCTGAAAACTCCGTTTTTTGCACGTCGTCCCAAGCACCACCCTCACCCAGCGGCTGATCCGCCGTAAACCGAGGACGAAAGGACCCGATGGGTTTCCCTCTGAATGCACTCCGCAGCACGAAGCCCCTTCCAAACGCGCGAAGCGCGCCATTAATTCCCCCAGCCAGTAATCCGCCGAAGACCGGACATCGCAGGGCCCGCCATAAGTTTACTTTTAGGCACACTCCGCAGGACGCAAGAAGCCCTCGCCGCACTCCACATTGGGCGCGAAGCGCACCTTATTCCCTTCAGCCCCAATCCCCGAAGACCGAGGACGAAGGGACCCGATGGGTTTCCCTCTGAATGCATTCCGCAGCACGAAGCCCCCTTATCCGCAGCTCCGAAGGAGCAGGATAAGGGGGCTTCAAGTGCGAGGACGCATTCAGAGGGAAACCCATCGGGTCCCGGTGAGAGCCACAGGGCTATCGATTACCCCGTGTTCTGCAAACCTGCCGAGACGCCGGTCACAGTCGAAAGAATCAGGCTCATGTACTCGGCCTTCTTCTCCTCGGCCATCTCGTCCTGGTTCATACGCACCTCGCGAAGGGCGCGGACCTGGGCGATGGACAGGGCGTCGACATAGGGGTTACGCACGCGGACGGCGCAGCCGAGCACGCGACGGCGCTGCAGCGGCCACTCATCGCCGACGATGGCAAGGACCCACTTACGCGTGAGTTGCATCTCGGTGAAGACCTTCTCGGACAGATCTTGGCGATCGCCCAGGTGCAGATACATCTTGGCGATGCGCTGATCGGTCTTGGCGATCGACATCTCGATGTTGTCGATGAACGTGCGGAAGAACGGCCACTCCTGGTAGGCAGCCTTGAGCTGGTCAAGATCGCCAAGCTGCTCGCAGGCGGTGCCCAGGCCGTACCAAGCGGCCAGGTTAATGCGCGCCTGGCTCCAGCTGAAAATCCACGGAATGGTACGCAGGTCGTCGAGCGACTTGGCACCCAAGCCGCGCTTGGCAGGACGCGAGCCAATCGGCAGCAGACCGACCTCGGTCAGCGGTGTCACGGTCGAGAACCACGGTGTAAAGTCCTCGGTATTCAGCAGGTCCAGATAGCGCTCGTGGCTTGCGGCGTTGAGCTTCTCGGCCATATCCCAGAACTTCTGCGTGGTCTCGGTGTTGGTCTTCTCGACACTCGGGGCCGACTGCAAAAGCGTTGCGGCGGCAACGGACTCAACGTGGCGCTGAGCCAGCGTGCGGTTGCCGTAACGGGCAAAGATGACCTCGCCCTGCTCGGTGAGCTTAAAGAAGCAGTTGACCGAACCCTTGGGCTGCGCCAGCACGGCCTTGTTGGCCGGGCCGCCGCCACGGCCCACGGCACCGCCGCGACCGTGCATGAGCACCAGGTCGATATCGTTCTTCTCTGCCCACTTGGCAATGCGCTCCTGCGCGGAATGCAGCGCGAGCATGGCCGTGGTAGGACCGGCGTCCTTGGAGGAGTCGGAATAGCCCAGCATAACCTCCATGCGGCGGTTGGTCTGGGCAAGGCGCTTTTGCACCACGGGCAGCGTAAGCATCTGGTCGAGCACGTCAACGCAGCCCTCGAGGTCCTCGAGCTGCTCGAACAGCGGGATCACGTCGAGCTCGGGAACGTCTTCCTCGTGTGCGAAGGACAGGTGGGCCAGCTCAAAGACGTCGGCCACATGCTGGGCACTCTTGGTAAACGAGATGATGTAGCGGTGCGCCATCTTCTTGCCGTAGCGCTTTTGGATGGAACCGATGGCACGGAAGGTGTCGATGACCTCGCGCGTCATGGGCTGCAGGTCACCATGGATACCGTTCTCGTGGATATCCTTGAGGGCGCGGGCGTGCACCACGGAGTGCTGACGGAACTCCATCTCGACCATATGGAAGCCGAAGGACTCGACCTGCCAGATGATGGTCTGGACCGGACCGTAGGCGGCACGGACGGCACCGCAGGCAGCAAGCGAACGCTGGACGACGCGCAGGTCATCCAGGAACTCGTCGGCGCTGTGGTACATGGTGTCGGTGATACGGCGCACGGTGGCGTTCAGACGGTCGGCCATGACGAGCATGACGGCGCGATGCGGCTCGTGCTCGGAAATCAGCTCGGCGCGGGCCGTGTACTGGGTACTCATCTCGACCTGATGGTTCCACAGGTTGATGAGCTCGGCAGACGGCTTGCTGTAGGTGGCCTCGAGCGTGAGGTTGCGGCCGATGCGGCGGCACTTGTCCTCGAGCTTGAGCACCATGTGGGTAAAGTACTTGGCGGCGACCTCACGGCTCACCTTGGCGGTGACGTTGGGGTTACCGTCGCGGTCGGAACCGATCCAGCTGCCGGGATGGAAGAACGCCGGGCACAGCGGCGGCACGGTACCGGCCTTGTCGCCCAGCACCCAGTCGTCAAAACGACGATAGATGACGGGGATAACGTCGAACAGCGTGTTATCGAAGATGTCGATGATGGTATCGGCTTCCTCGACCGGCGTGGGCTTCTTGAGCGCGATGGGGCTCGTACGCACCAGGGCGTCGATCTCCTGCAGCATATGGCGCTCGTTCTCCACCAGGTCGGAGCCGCCCAGACGCGGACGCTCCTCCAGCAGGTTGGAGATACGGCGAATCTTGCCCTCGACGGCCTTACGACGGGCCTCGGTGGGATGTGCGGTAAAGACAGGGTGGAACTCGAGCTTGCCGAGCAGCTCATTGGCACCCTCGACGCCCATCTCGTTTACCAACTGGTGATAGGCGACGGTGAGCTCGTTGGCGGGATCGACCTCGGTATCGGTCGATGCGCCGGCCTCGCGCTCGCGCAGCTGCGCCACACGGTAGTTCTCCTCCGACAGGTTTGCCAAGTGGAAGAAGCTCGTAAAGGCGCGAACGATGACCTGCTGCTTATCAAGCGGCAGGCTGTCAATCAGATCGACGACTTCGCGAAACGCCACGGCGGTGGGCTCGTCGGCAGTGGGCACGCCCTGTTCGTCAACGGACTCGTCGGCAGCGCGGCTACCGGGGTTGCCAGCATTGGCCACAATCTCGGCTGTCAAAATCTTGTCGAACAGGTCCGCGATCTCAGGATCATACTCGCTAAGCACACGACGCTCCAGGCGCAGGAACAACGCCAGATTGTCGCGCAGCTCCTCGGGGATCTCGATCTCGGCGAGACGCTCCCTGGACTCGGCATTCGAGCCGATTCGGTTAACGAGGCGGTTGACCACGGCAGCGACGCGCGCCGCGGCTTCGGGTACAGACTGGTTGCTTAGGTTCTCAGCCACGTTTCCTCCCATTCCTCCTTCTATGCACGTAACATGCGGTATTCATTATAGGCGCTTGAGAAATACTTTCGACACTGATTGCGCTTTACCACACAAAAGTATTTTCTGCATTGCAAGGGTTTTTGCTCTAAATGGTCGTATTTCTCGGTGGACGGCATACACAAACGGGGGCATTCCGCATAAATGCGAAACACCCCCGTAACAATCGCTCTCCATGAGCAGGGCACGTTAGCAGGCCCGCAGCTCAAAAAGATGCGCTACAGGCGCTCGCGAACCGCCTCGACGACGCTGGCCAGATCGGCAAGGACCTCTTCATGGCTCTCCATGTCGCGCACCTTGACCTTGCCGGCAGCAAGCTCGTCGCCGCCCAGGACCAAGATGAGCTTGGCGCCCACCTTATCGGCCTGCTTAAACTGAGCCTTGAGCGAACGGCCCTGATAGTCGGCCTCGGTCACGATACCTGCGGCGCGAAGCTCCTGCGTGATGGCAAAGACGTTCTGGCGCAGCTCCTTGCCGGCGTTGGCGACATAGACGCACGGGGCCTCATCGGCACCCAAATCGCTGCCAAAGGCCTGCAGGGCCAGCAGGGCGCGCTCAAAACCGACGGCAAAACCGACGCCCGCCGTGGGCTTGCCACCCTCGAGCTCGACCAGGCCGTCATAGCGACCGCCGCCACCGATGGAGCCGACACCGGCACCGGGAGCCTCGACCTCAAAGACGGTACGGGTGTAGTAGTCCAGACCACGCACCAAGGTGGGGTCCTCGACATACTCGATACCCGCCGCATCCAGATAGCGCTTGACTTGCTCGTAGTGCTCGCGGCACTCATCGCACAGGTTGTCGCCCATCAGCGGGGCCTCGGCCATGATCTCGCGGCAGTGATCGTTCTTGCAGTCGAAGGCGCGCAACGGATTAAGCTCGGCGCGCTCGCGGCACTCATCGCACATCTCGTCGGCGTGATCGAGAATGAACTGCTTAACCTGCTCGCGATAGGCCGGACGGCACTGGGCATCGCCCATCGAGTTAATGAGCAGACGAAGCTTGGAAAGATCGAAACCAAGGCGCTTGTAGAACTCCATGAGCATGATGATGCACTCGGCGTCTGCCGCCGGATCGGGAGCGCCGAGCCACTCGATACCCACCTGATGGAACTGACGCAGACGACCCTTCTGGGGACGCTCGCCGCGGAACATGGCCTCGGCATAGTAGGCCTTAAACGGCGTGGAGCCCTGAGGCACCAGGTTGTTCTCCACGACGGCGCGCACCACACCGGCCGTGCCCTCGGGACGAAGCGCCAGGCGCTGCTTGGGCTTGAGCTTGGTATCGGTACCCTCGGTAAAGACGCGCTCCAGGTTGGCGCCGCTAAACACGCGGAACATCTCCTTGCGCACGACGTCGGTCGACTGGCCGATGCCGTGGACAAAGACGTCCACCTGCTCGATCGCGGGCGTTTCGATGGGCTTAAAGCCAAACGGCTCGAATACGCCAGCCGCAATCTGCTGCATCTTTTGCCAAGCGCGCATCTCGGCGCCGATAAGGTCGCGGGTTCCCTCCGCCTTCTGTGCCTGCATGGGCAAACACCTTTCTTTTGTATCGCGTCATAGGTAGTGCACATTATACGGCACAAAGCAGCAACGCGGCGGCGCGTCTGACCGAACGAGGGTATGGGGACTCGTTCGGCCAGACGCGCCGCCGCTGTTTGTGATCCCTATTCCTCCGTCCCCTTCGGATCACGTGATCTGTTGGGGACGGAGGAATAGGGATCATTTCGTAGGCCCGTGGCCGCCTTGGAAACCGAATGATGGTACGAGCATCCATTCGGCTTCCAAGGCGACCACGGACAGAACGGGGCGAACAGAAAAGAGCGACGGACGTCTACTCCCCCGCCACGCTTGCGCGCAGCTTGGCGGCGATGGGCTCGGATGCCAGCAGGAACACGAGCATGACCACGGAGCACGCCAAGCACACAATCCAAGTGCTCGCAAAGGAGCCCGTGGCATCGAACAGCACGCCCGAGACGATGGCGCCCACGGTGCCCAAGATTGCCTTGAAAGACAAGGGCATAGGCCTTATGGCCATGCCCGCAGGCTTGAAAGGCAAGGTTGGGTGCTACCGGTGGTCGGCGATATAGCCCAAAGCGACTGCCGCATAAGCCGCGGCGCCGAGCGGCAGCTCGGCATCGCTAAAGCGTGCCTTGGGATGGTGCTGAGCAAAATGCTCGTCCGTATCGGTCACAGCTGCGCCCACGGTAAAGTACGCACTCGGGATCTCGCTCGAGATCAGCGCGAAGTCCTCGCTCGCCATGGCGTGGAACAGCGGCAGGAAGGCGGCCTTGGGCAGCACCGCGCCCACGTAGCCAAGCGACGCCTGGGTCATGTCGTCATCGAGTACGAGCGGGGGAACATCCGAGAGTATCTCGAGGGTCGCCGGCGTGCGATACGTTGCGGCCACGCCGTTGACGACCTCGGCGATACGCTCCTTGAGATGAGCCATGAGCTCGACATCGAAGCCACGCAGCGTTCCCTCGAGCACGCAGGTGTCGGGGATGACATTTGCGGCCTGACCGCCGGCGAACTTGCCAACGGTAAGCGCGACCTCCTTAGCCGCCGGCACTTCGCGAGCGATAAGCTCCTGAAGCGCCAGATGCACATGCACGCCGGCCGTGATGGGGTCGATGCAAATCTCGGGGCTCGAGCCATGGCCGCCCTTGCCCTGAAGCGTGATACGAAAACCGTACACGCCCGAGAGCGCCGGGCTGCCGTAGAGCACCAGGCCGAGCGGCGACTGGCTATTGACATGCATGGCAAAGGCGACCTGAGGACGCGGGTTCTGCAGCAGACCGTCGGCGATGGCGGCGCGGGCACCCTCAAAGGTTTCCTCGCCCGGCTGGAACAGCAACTTAACCGTAGCGTTGGCATCAACAAGCTCTGCCTCGCGCGCTTTGAGCATACGAGCCGCACCAAGCAGCGCCGTCGCGTGCATATCGTGACCGCAAGCGTGCATGCAGCCGTTGGTGGATGCAAAGGGCTCGCCGGATTCCTCGGCAACGGGCAGGGCGTCCATGTCGCCACGAAGCATGATGACCGTACCGGCCTGTTCGTCCGTACAGACGCCATTGCCCTGGGCCGCGGTGGCACCGGCACCGACAAGGCCCACAACGCAGGAACCATCGACGAGCGTAGCAAATGGGATGTCCATCTCGGTCAGGCGCGCTTGGATATACGTAGAGGTCTGCGGGAGGCTATTACCCAGCTCGGGCATCTGATGTAAATCGTGTCGCCACGCAGCGAGCTCGTCTGCAAAAGCCTGAGCTTCTGCAACAAGACCGTCACCGATAGCGGTCTGCGCCGCCGCGGTGGCCTTGGGCGCTGATTGCGGTTGAAGATCGGACAGTGCTGGTGCCATAGATGCCCTCCAGTAACGTTTTTGCAGCAAGCACTTTGATAGCGTAAAGTGCAAGGTACTACTTTAAGGGCGACGCATAAAAAATGCCGCCCCGGGAGGCGGCGCAACAAATTGTTTACAATTGCGGACGCGGCTTTCGACGCAAAAAATCGAAATGCGTCTCGCTCAAGATAATCGAAAGAAAGATGAGCGCGAAGCCGGCGAGCAGGCGCGAGGTGAGCGCCTCCCCCATCAGCAGCACCGAGAACAGCACACCCGAAGGCGACTCCATCGAAAGGAGCAGCGAGCCCGTCGAGGCCGGGACATGCGCCAGGCCGACGTTTTGGATGAGCAGAGCCACGCATGTGCAGCCCACCGAGAGAAACGCCATCACACTGATAAAGCTCGGCGTCCAAACGGACAGCGGCGCTTGGGTCTCGAATAGCAGCGACGAAATCAGGCTCAGCACGCCGTTGCCCACAAACATCCAAAACGTGATGACGTTGATGTCCATCTTGCGGCCATACTTGGCGGTCACCGCCATCTGGATGGCAAAGAAGACCGCACCGCCCAGTGTGATGACATCGCCGACATTGAACTCGACGCTATCGAGTGCCACCAGACCAATGCCCGCCAGGCACAGCAACGCGGCGCCCAAGTTGTAACGGGTAAGCTTTTCGCCGCTTAGAACGTAGCTCGCAAACGGAACCAAGATGCAGTACGTGCCCGTCAAAAATGCACTCTTGCCTGCCGTGGTCTGTGCCAGGCCGATCGTCTGCAAACCGTAGGCACCCCACATGAGCGCGCCCATGCCAAGTCCAACAATCAGGTTTCGAGCGTTGAAATGGGCAGCAATGCGCTCGTGGAAGATGGCAAGCATGACCAACGACGCCGGAAGAAAACGAATGTAGAGCAGCTCGAACACCGGAATGGTATCGAGCGCATCCTTCATGGTGGTGAAGGAATAGCCCCAGATGACCGCCACCGAAAGCAGCAAGACCTTCCAGAACAGCGGCGAGCGCGCACCGGCACCGCGAGAGGCACCGCCGGCACCTAGGTCTTCGCGGGCTACAGGGCTATCGGGCATATTCTCGATTTCGTTGGCAGCGTATTGGGCCATGGAACATCCTCACACTCAATCTGGGCGTGGTGTCCGCACGCGTATGGCTGCGTGCCGCCTCATGGTCAAATAAAAACGGGGCGCACCGGACCCCCGGCACGCCCCGCTACTGTAGCAACAACCAAGCAGCCCACGCAATTCACCGCGCTAAAGCGTCGGCAGAGTAAACCTCGATGCTTCGTCAACACCACGCTGTTGCGCTAAATCAGTTTTGTACTCTCCAGTTTTTCGATGATCCAGTCGTTGGCTTTGATGACCGGGCGGCGGAAGACGACGCCCAGTGCCAGCGACGGAATCAGATAGCTCGCCAGAATACCCAGCTCAACCCAGTACTCCATATGATAGGCACCGGCCATGGCGGCGTGCATGGCGTTGATGCCGTGAGTAAACGGCAGGAACGGATAGATCGCCTGGAACACGGGGCCGGTCATCTCGATGGGGAACGTGCCGCCCGAACCGCCGACCTGCATGACCAGCAGCACGACGGCGAGCGCCTTGCCGATATCGCCAAACGAAACCGTAAGCGTGTAGACGATATTGGAGAACACGAGACTCGCGACCCAGCCCGCCAGCACAAACTGCAGCGGGTCGTCGCACTGGATGCCAAAGAACAGGATGTCGCCCGCGCACACGAGCGTTGCCTGCAGCAGGGCCAGTCCGCCAAAGAACAGGTAGCGGCCCAGGTAGATCTCGTGCAAGCGCACGGGGATCAGCTCGTTGATAAGCTCATCGTCAACCGAGACCTTCATCATGGCCGCCAGCACGATCGAGCCGACCCAGAGCGACAGAATCGTGTAGAACGGCGCCATGGCCGAACCGTAGTTGCGGATCGGATAGACCGGCTTGCGATCAAGCGCGACGGGGCCGGAAAGCGACACGGCCAAACCCTCGGGATCGTTGCCAATCATCGTCTTGATCGTGGCAAGGTCATCCGACATCAGGGCGCCATCGAGCTCGTCCTTAAAGGCGCTGATCTTATCGGACGCTTCACTTAGCTGATCGGAAGCCTTGTTGACCAGCTTGGCGGCCTTGGAGAGGCCCTTCGCCAACGAGCCGGATGCATCGGTGAGGCCACTCACGGCACTATCCAGATTGCTCGAAATACCGTTCAGCGAATCCAAAACGCCCGAGATGGTCTTCTTGAGCTCCTTTGCCTTGGCCGAGAACGTGGAGTCGTAATCGATTTTGGCACCCGAGATACCCGCCTTGGCGTCGGCGATCGCCTGGTCGGTTTCGGCGCGGACATCGTTAACCTTTGCCATGCTGTCCGAGAGCGACGTCGCGATGCTCGTCAGCTCCTTGGCATTGTTGCGGTACTCCGTCGCGATTTTGCCCAGCTCTGCAGCCGCGTCCTCAAGCCCTTCCTTGAGCTTGTCGTTACTCACCTGGCCAGCAAGACTACGGAGCTTATCTGCCGTGGCATCAATCTCGTCGGCACGTGCATTGAGTGACGCCGCGCCATCGTTGAGCTGAGACACCGTAAGATCGACATGCTGGTTCGCGGCGTCAAAGGCCTTTGCGAGCTCGGTGGACACGTTGTCGAACGACCCGGCGCTTCCATCAATCGCGGCATCAATGGCATCGCTGGCAGCCTTGAGCGCTTGCTCGGAATCAGCAATACCGCTCTCGGCATGCTCCATCAGCTGTTTCACCGACTGCTCGGTAGTTCCGGTCTGCTTGAGCAGGCCGCCCGCCGACGTCAGCGAATCGGAGGTCGAACTCAAAATGCCCGCAAGCGAAGTCGCGCTGGCCTTGATGTCCTGCAGGTCCTGAACCGAGTCGCCGAGCGTCGAGGACAGGTTGGCGATAAAGTTGCTCACTTGGTCGGTGCTCATGTAATCGAGCAGGCTGGACACCGTCTTAAGACCGATGGACGTGATGGTCTTGGTAAAGGTCTCGTTAACCTGGCTCTGAACGGCACTCGAGCCCTTTTCGGTCACGATCTGGGCGATGGCGTTGGCCTTCTGGTTCTCATAGAACTCAATATCGGCGTGTTTCACGTCGGTCGAGAAGAGCGTCATCATGTCGGAGCTAAAGCTCTTGGGGATTACGACGGCCGCATAGTAAGCGCCCGACTTAACACCGTCGATAGCCTTATCGCGATTGTTGAGCACAACCCAGTCAAAGTTCTCGTTACCACGCAGAGCGGCGGTAACGTTTTCGCCCACGTTGACCTCGACGGGAATCAGGTCGCTCTCGTAACCCTCGTCGGTATTGACCACGGCAATCTTAAGATTTCCGGTATTGCCGTACGGGTCCCAGCTGCCGGCGATGTTAAACCATGCATACAAACACGGCACGATAATGAGGCCCATCACGACAACCATGCCGATCACGGAGTGAGACACGTTTTGGACGTCGCGCTTAAACAGATGCAGGATGTTCTTCATTTATGCCTCACCTCCTTTTGAGTGCTTGCCAAGCGGGGCGTCATCCTCATTCATCACAAATGTGTCGTCCCCGTTCGCGGGCACATGGTGCATATTGTCGTGGATGGGCTGGTCGGCAGTCTGAACCTTGGATTTAGAGCCTCGCTCGCTGGCATTCAGGCCAAACATGCGACGGGCGGCAGGGATCGCCGCTGTGTGCTCGCGCATCTCGCGGCGCAGGTCCTCGTCCGAAAGCGCCGAGATGCGCATCTGAGTGTTGAGGCTTGCGCGGATGTACTCGATATTGATCAGCCAGCCGCAGATGGCAATAACCGAGATGATCCAAATGACCAGCAAGATGATCTTGCCGTTATTGTCGATATCGAGAACCGTAGAGAGCACAAAGATCAGCACCTGCACGCCCACCACGGCAGCAAAGCCGCCTTTGATGTAGTACGGGTAACGATGCTCAAAAGCCACTGCATGTTCGAGCAGCTCACGACGGTACGAATCGGAATCGAGTATGACGCGCATGGCCGTACGCAGCGAATAGCGCTGGCGCGGCAGGTCATTGGACTCGCAGATCATAAGGCCTGTCGTGGAAAGCTGCTTGTCAAAGAGCAGGTTGAGGTTGAGCAGAAGCGGACGCAGCTGCAAGCCAATAAAGAGCGCCACGATCAAGAACGCGCCCAGAATGCACAGGTTAAACAGGTAGTTGAACGAGTACATGCCGCCGACGGTCTCGCGCAGCAGATTGATGCCGTAGGTAAAGGGCAGCAGCGGGTGCAGCCACTGGAAGAAGCCGGGCATCATCTCGATGGGGTACATGCCCGACGAACCCGGGATCTGCACGATGACGAGAATGACGCCAATCGCCTTGCCGATATGCTTAAACGTAGTGGACAGCGCATAGATGATGTTGACGTACGTAAACGAGATGGCGATGCCACCCAGCACGAACAGCAGTGGGTTGACGCACTGTACGCCAATGACCAAATCACCCACCGTAACGATGATGGCCTGCAACGCGCCCAGGATCACCAGGAGCATCCAACGGCCGAAGTAGCCCTGGCGCGCCGTAAAGCTGCCAATGCCCTCGCGATCGACCTCGAGCTTGTAGATGGCGATGAGTACGTAACCGCCCACCCAAAGCGCCAGATTAGTGTAGAAGGGAGCGATGCCCGAACCAAAGCTCTTGACCGGATAGATCGACTTGGACGTCAACTCAACCGGAGATGCCATAAAGTCGGCAACGTCATTGACATCGACGCCCATCAGATCAGCCAGCTCGCCCATGGACTCGGAGGTCTGCAGCGCCGCGATGTCGTTAGCGGCGGTTGCAAGCCTGTCCTGGACCTTGGCAAGCGAGGTATCGGTCTGGGACAGCGTGGTCTTGGCCTGCTTGAGCGTAGCATCGAGCTGCGATAGCGTACCGCGCGCATTGGCGATTGTAGGCGTGAGGCCCGACACGATACCGGTTAGGTCGCCCGATACAACCGAGAAAGAGTCGAGCGCGCTGGAAGCCTTCGGCAGCGCATTTTGACCAAGATCCGTCTGAGCCTGGCTAATGTTGGTCGTGCCGGTCTGAATTGCAGTATTGATAGCGTCGCTGGCGCTCGAAACGGCCGAAGCGTCATTCGCAATAGCACTCGACTGCGCCGAGAGATTGTCCTTGACGGCCTGGAGGCTTTCGTTTTGTCCTCGAAGCGTATCGATCGTCGACGCGATGAGCGCGTTGATTTCCTCCGAACCCGTCGGCACGCTGTCCGCCAACTTCTGCAGGCGGTCGATCAGCGCGTTGTTGTGGTCAATTGTCGTTTGAAGCGATTCGAGCGAGTTGTCGATGCGAGTGGTCGTAGACGTCAAGGCGCCCGTCATCTTTCCGACCGCAGCGTTCGCCGAAGCCGACGTCTTGGACAGTGCAACACTTCCCTCCGAAAGCGCCTTTGAGAGAGAAGTGATCGATTTGCCCGCGGTGGTGCGTGCTTCGCCCAACAGGTCGTTGCCTTGGGAGATCGCTTGAGTCAGCGAAGGCGTCTGACCCTGCAAACCGGCCAGCGCCCCATCCGCCGAGGCGATAGCACCGCTCGTTTTGTCGATAGCGGTGTTCATGTCGTTGATCGAATCGCGAACCTCGCTCAAGGTACCGGATGCCTCGGACACCGAACTCGTCAGCGAATCCTGAACCTGGGCGGTCTTATCCTTAAAATCGATGCCGGCATCCTTGGCGATACTGGCAACGGCCTCGCCCACCGTGGAGACAAATTCCGAGTTGATCTGCTCCTCAATGGTGCTTGCACCGGTGTCGGTAACCTTGGGCGCAATGGCGCTCTTCTTCTCATTGACGTAGTACGTAAGCTTGGGCTGATGATAGTTGCCGTCGAGCATCGAAACCAGGTTATCCGAGAAGTTCTTGGGGATTACGATGGCCGCATAGTACTCACCGCTCTCGACGCCCTCTTTGGCGTCAGCCGCAGAATCGACGAAGGTCCAGCCCAACTGATCGTTCTCCTTGAGCTGATCGACGACCTTATCGCCCGCGTTGAGCTCACCCACCAAGTCGTTTTGGGTGCCCTGATCGTTGTTGGCGATGGCAATCTTGATACCCTGGGTGTTTCCGTACGGATCCCAGTTAGCCACGATGTTGTACCAAGCGTACAGCGAGGGGATAACGCACACGCCCAAAGTAACCACCAGGGCGACGGGGTTCACGAGCAATCGCTTGATGTCACGTTTAAAGATCGCAAAGGAGACCTTTGCATTGGATAGTTTGCTGCCGAGACTCACGCTTGGACCATCCATCCTGTCGTTAAATCGAATCGTACTATCGACAACCATTGTACGTAGGCGCTTTAGTGCCTCACGGCACAATGGTATTGAGTTTTGCGGGTAGCAATATACTACGAAGCTAAATTAACGTACAGATGTACAGTATCTTAAATTTCAGCAGGTCACAAAACCACAACCCGCACAAATTAGCAATTCAAATAGTCATCGGGGACGTTCTTAAACGACTAGTCAAACAAAAACGTCCATTACAGTCGAAATTGTCAGCCCGGGACCGTCTCGGGCTACGATTGAGGCGCGCCCAGAACGGGCCGCCGACCGGGCGCCCGCGCACGGCCGAACGTCCCTGCCCCCGAGAGGGCCCGTTGGGTGCTGCCGGCGCGGGACGCGCCGCCCCCGACGGCTGATAGGAAAGTGCCGGGCAGGCGCCGCGGCTGGTAATGTGAGTGCCGAGGGGGAGGCCATCCGGTCGAACGACTACCGGAAGGATACCACCGTGAAAGCGCCATCCACCAGACCCGCGGCCGTGCTCGGCCTGGACGTCGGCAAGTCGTCGCACCTGTCTCTTATACACATCTGACG
>URHQ01000001.1 GCA_900547655.1 uncultured Collinsella sp. | reverse complement strand
GAGCCGGAGAGCACTTAATGTGCTCTCCGTGCGAGCAGGACTGTCCGAGCAGGGAACCTTACGTTCCGCGCCGCCCGGACAGGCGTTTCAGTTATGAACTCGCAGCTGTCGCTACTTGATCTTGGTCGTACCCGGTGCCAGGTTGGGGTCGGTCTCGTTGGCCTCGGTCTGGAAGTGCTCGGTGTACACGTTCTTGCCGTCGCGGAACATCTCGTAGTACTGCATCTTGGCGTAATCCTCGCGCGCCTTGGTTGCGGCAGCGGCGGCGGCGTCGTCACCGGTGACGTTGGAGGAGAGCGCCCAGCGCAGGCTGGCGTCCTCGTAGCCCACGGAGTTGATGGCGGGCAGCGACTCGCGCAGCGTCATGTGCGCTTTCTGATAGTCGGTCAGCGGTGCGCCGATCAGCTGCATCAGCTGCGTGGACAGGTAGTTGGTGGACAGGTCGTCGACCTCGCTTGTCTGGTCGCAGCCGGCAACGTCGTAGTTGGCCCAGATGATGTAGTCGGTCTGCCACAGACGTTCCTGGTGCGTGGCGTCGTCTTCGCCGGTAAACCACTTGTCGTTGAACTTGGACGGGAAGAACGGCTGGTGGTCGCCCCAGAACACCACGACTACCTTACGGTCGAGCTTGCTCAGGGCGTTTAGGAAGTAGCGAAGCGCCTGGTCGGACTGCTCGATGCACGAGACATACTCGTCGACATCGGAGAGCGTGCCGTCCTCGACGGTCTTGGCATCCAGATCGGTCGTGTCGATATTCAGGTGCATCTGCTTATCGACCGGCAGCAGACCCGTATCGTAGCCCGAGTGGTTCTGCATGGTCACGTCGAAGATAAACTGCGGATCGGCGTTCTGGTCGAGCAGCTCAAGAATCTTGTCGTAGGTAGCCTGGTCGGTCACCATGCCGCGCAAGGTGTCGGCTCCCTGGAAATCGTTGATGGACAGGAACTGGTCAAAGCCAAAGTCCTTGTAGACGTTCTCGCGGTTCCAGTTGGTTGCGTGATTGGGGTGCATGGCCGTGGTGGAATAGCCGAGCGATTTGAACTGCTCTGCCAGGTTCCCGGTCGTTTCCATGTTGTAGATGGTGTAGGGGTACACGCCCGAGCCCAGGTTGGCCATGGAGTTGCCGGTCATAAACTCAAACTCGGTATTGGCGGTGCCGCCGCCGTAGGCGCTCACGTAGAGCTTGCCGCGGCTGAGGCAGTCGGACAGGTTTTTAAAGTACTGCGGACCCTCGTAGCCGGCGCGCATGTTCTGGTAGATCGACAGATCCGAGAAGGTCTCGTTCATGATGGCGATGACCGTGGGCTTCTCGCTGTCGAACTGCTCCTTTGCGGCGGTGCGCTCGTCACTCTTGGCAGCGTCGGACTTGTCGTAGGCCTTGGCGTACTTTTTGAGCGTGGCCTTGGCATCGTCGACGGAGTAGTCGGCGGGTTTGGGCGGCTTGATGGACTGTGCCGCACTAATAAAGGCGGGCAGGTAGCCCTCGCGCCAGTAGCTCTCGAGCGGGCGCCAGGTGTAGACAGTGATGCCGAGGGTGTTGTAGTAGTCGATGAGCGTGACGTGCGCGGTCACGCCGCCCAGGCACAGCACGGCGACGAGCAGGTTGGTGAGCAGCATGCGCTTGGCGTTGGCGGCGCCCTTCTGACGGTGCGGTGCCACCAGGCCGGCGTACTCGCATAGCAGCATGGCGATGGCGGTAAAGCCCATGGACAGCACGCAGAACAGTGAGATCGAGAAGGTGTAGCCGGTGCCGGCGACCGCGGCGGCGGTGGAGATGGCCGAAAGGTCGCCCGGCTGGATGGGCATGGATTTAAACGTGATGACGAAGAACTCGGCAATGCCCAGGACAAAGAGGGCAAAGGCCAAGACCGCGGGGGCTGCGCCGTGGCGCTGGAACAGGAAGAACAGGCCGACCATGAGCGTGGTGATGATGGCCCACTCGAGCAGGATGCACAGGGGGTAGACCCAGGTAAAGTCGTGGTTGGACGAGACCTCCATGCCCAGCAGCGCAAAGACGCCGGCGAGCAGCAGGCACAGGACGGCGGCGACGAGCGGTTTGCCCACAAAGGCGCCGCGCAGGCGGGCGAGCTTGCCGGTGGGGGCGGGGGCGTCGGGCCCGGCGAACGCAAAGACGCGCGGGGCGATGCGGTCGCGGGCGATGCTGGCCCAAGCGCAGCCGGTGAGGATGGCGTTGGTCAGGATGAGCATCATGAAGGCGAGCGGCTCGTTTTGCGCGACGAGGCCAATGGCGCCCCAGACGGTCAAAAAGAGCTGGAACAGGCCAAAGGCGACGCTCCAGGCGAAGGCGCCCTTGGCAACGGTGCCTGACTGAGCGCGAATGGCCTTGGCCTCGCGCAAGACAAGGTAGACGGTCGCCGCAAGACCGACGAGCGAGATGGCGGCAGCGAACATGCTGAGACTCCTCACAAACTAAAACGTACGAAAGCGGGGGTTTACCCGATTGTTACCAAGATATGCGCTGCAATTGGTGTCTGCGCACAACAACCAGCCATATTAACGCGCACGTGTGGCGGTGTGACGCAATGTAGTGGCGACCTGCGCGATAATGGACGGGAATTACACGGAAACGTAAAGGCTTCTTAAAGAATTAGCGAGGATGAGGCGATGAACGAGCAGGTTTGCACCAAGGCTGTGGATACGTGTGGCTATCCGGTCGAGACCACGGGCAATGCGGTGCTGGACACGTTGGAGCACCGTTCCTCCACGCGTGCCTTCGCGCGTGATGACGACGACCGTCCCGTGGCGGTGACCGACGAGCAGCGGGCGGCAATTTTGCATGCGGCGAGTCGCGCGCCGTCGGCGGGCGCCATGATGATGTATTCCATCGTGAGCATTCGCGAGCAGGCTACGCTGGATCGTCTGGCCGACCTGTGCGACCACCAGCCCATGATCGCCAAGGCGCCCTGGGCACTCATATTTGTGGTCGATTATGCCAAGTGGATCGATCTGTTTGAGCACGTGGGCTGCTTTGAGCCCGAGTTCGTCGAGCGCACGGGCAAGGCGCCCCGCCGTGCGCCGGGTTTGGGCGACTTTGCCATCGCGGCCCAGGACGCCGTGATCGCCGCGCAAAACGCCGTGGTTGCCGCCGAGGCCCTGGGGCTGGGAAGCTGCTACATTGGCGACATCGTGGAGAACGCCGAGGAAGTCGCCGAGCTGCTCGATCTGCCGCCCTATACCATGCCGCTGTCGATGCTCATCATCGGCACGCCCCGTAAGGAGCGTCCGGCCATTGCGCATCCCGTGGTGAACCTGGTGCACGAGGAGCGCTACTGCCGCGCGGATGCCGCGACCATGGACGCGCAGGTGGCCGAGATGGACGCAATGTTCCGTCCGCATGCCCGCGAGGTGGGGGAGCGCGTCGTGGACATCTATACCCGCAAGCACACGAGTCCCTTTATGGCCGAGATGAGCCGATCCATGGAGTGGTGGTTCAAAAACTGGCTTGGAAAATGACGAATGTGACAAAGGGGCAGTCCCTTTGTCACATTCCATATCGCCGCGGTGGCCTAAAGGCCGTATAAATGTTTATTTAGCTGGGAAAACAGCGCCATTCAAACATGGGCCGATTACCTATAATCCCTTCGAACATTAAAGTTGGGAGGAAACCGGCTTATGGAACAAAAGGCCAAGGAGGCAGCCTCGCACGCTGCGATTCCTGTGAGCATCTCGGCGATGCTCGTCACGCTGGGCGTGGTGTACGGCGATATCGGCACCAGCCCCATGTATGTAACCAAGGCGCTCGTTGCCGGCAACGGCGGCATCGGAAGCGTCACGGAGGAGTTCGTGCTCGGCGCGCTCTC
The DNA here is from genome assembly GCA_900547655.1 of uncultured Collinsella sp. Lineage (GTDB taxonomy): Bacteria > Actinomycetota > Coriobacteriia > Coriobacteriales > Coriobacteriaceae > Collinsella. Next base: position 62,840 of record URHQ01000001.1, on the reverse strand, counting down.
CCTTGTCGTGTGGACGGTCACGTTGCTGACCACCATCAAGTATGTGCTCATCTCGCTGCGCGCCGATAACCATGGTGAGGGCGGCATCTTTGCCCTGTACAGCCTGGTCAAGCGCTGCGGCAAGTGGCTTATCATCCCCGCCATGTTGGGTGGCGCCGCGCTGCTCGCTGACGGCATCCTGACGCCTGCCGTTACCGTTACCACGGCCATCGAGGGCCTGCGCACCATCCCGGCGGTCCATGCCGTGCTGGGCGATGACCAGGGCCGCGTCGTCGCCATTACGCTCGCCATCATCATCGTGCTTTTCTTGGTACAGCGCATCGGTACGGCCAAGATCGGTCACGCCTTTGGCCCCATCATGACGCTGTGGTTCCTGTTCCTGGGCGGCACGGGTCTGTTCTTTGTCTTCCAGCACCCCGCCGTGCTGCTGTGCCTCAACCCGGTGCGCGGCATCGCCTTTTTGCTGAGCCCCAACAACCACGCGGGCATCATGATTCTGGGCAGCTGCTTCCTCGCCACCACCGGTGCCGAGGCGCTCTACTCCGACATGGGCCACGTCGGCCGCGGCAACATCTACGCTACCTGGCCGTTCGTTAAGTGCTGCCTGCTGCTTTCCTATATGGGCCAGGGCGCTTGGCTTATGAACAACGCTGCCAACCCCGAGCTCATGGGCATTGCCGATCTCAACCCGTTCTACCAGATGCTCGCCCCGGGCCTGCGCCCGTTTGCCGTCGGCCTTTCCACCGTTGCGGCCATCATTGCCTCGCAGGCGCTCATCACCGGCGCATTCTCGCTGGTGTCCGAGGCCAGCCGTCTGGACCTCATGCCGCACATGCAGGTCTTCTATCCTGCCGAGACCAAGGGCCAGCTCTACATCCCCATGGTCAACAACGTCATGCTTGTGGGCTGCGTCATCGTGGTGCTGCTGTTCCAGAACTCGGCGCATATGGAAGCCGCCTACGGCCTGGCCATTACGCTGACTATGATGTGCACCACGCTGCTGCTCTTCTTCTACCTGCACGAGGAGCGCAAGCTCAAGGTTGCTCCGTGGATCTTCGCGGCCTTCTTCCTTTTGCTCGAAGGCTTCTTCTTCGTGAGCTCGCTCACCAAGTTCTTCCACGGCGGCTACTTCACCATCCTCATGGCTGCACTCATCATGGGCATCATGGTGTGCTGGTACAACGGCACGGCGGTCGAGCAGCGCCAGTTTACGCTGCTGCCGCTGCGCAGCTACCTGCCGCAGCTCAAGCGCCTGCGCGACGACGACCGTTACGAGCGCATGAGCGACAACGTCGTGTACCTGACCAAGGACACCCATACCGACTACATCGACCGCGATATCGTCTATTCGATCTTGGACAAGCATCCCAAGCGCGCCCGCGCCTGGTGGTTTGTGAATGTCGAGACCATGGACGAGCCGCACACCTTTGCCTATTCGGTCGAGACGTTCGGCACCGACTACGTGTTCCGCGTGCATCTGTACCTGGGCTACAAGATCAACCAGCGCGTCAATGCCTACCTGCGTCAGGTTGTTCAGGACCTGGCTGCCACCGGCGAGCTGCCGCCGCAGACGCATGACTACTCGGTCTACAAGGATCCGGGTAACATCGGCACGTTCAAGTTCGTCCTGATTCGTAAGCTTCTGGCGCCTGAAAGCGATGTGGAGCCGAGCGAGCGTACGGCCATCACGCTCAAGTACATCATTCGCCGCGCCGCCGGCACGCCTGCACGCTGGTACGGCCTGGAGAACTCCAACGTGAGCTTTGAGTACGTGCCGCTGTTCACCAAGTTCAAGGCCGTGAACAAGATGCAGCGCCTGGCCCCCAACGAGCGGCCGTAGACGTCGGCGGCTACACGGAGTTGGTTTTTGATGGATAAGCATGAGGCCGGGGAGGTAAACATGGATACAAAGGCGCTCGATGGCCGTGAGGCGGTGGTCGAAATGGTGCGTGAGGCGCGTGTCGACGCCGCCGAAGATCGGTTCTTTACGAATCGTGCCAACATGGACATGGCCGACCGCGTGATCTCGATCGTGGCACTGGTATTTGGAGCGGTGTGCGTGTGTGCCCTGCTCGCGCACGTGCTGTTTGTCTAGCGACCGCCGGTTGCAAAGGCTATACACTTGGAACCACCACAAGGGGAAACCACCACAAAGGTGCCTGTCCCCTTTGTGGTGGTTTTTGTTTTTGAGAGAGGGGCGGGGCGCTGATGGACGTCCGTACGGACGGCGATATTGCCGATAGCTTTTGGTGGCGGCGCACAACGCTGACGCGCCGCACTCCTCTGTATGACGCCTGCGTATCGGTGGGGCTGCTGGTCGCGGCGACGATTGTGGGCGCGCTGCTCGACCATCCGGGTCTCGCGCCGAGCATCATGATCGTCTATGTGTTCGCCGTTCAGCTGTGCGCATTCTTTACCTGGAGTCGCCTGTATTGCTTGCTGAGCTCGGCTGCCGCCGTGGCGCTCTACAACTTCTTGTTTGTCGACCCGCGCTACTCGCTGTCGCTTATCGACCGCGGCTATCCCGGCATGTTCTTCATCATGTTCGTGGTCTCGCTTGTGTCGAGCTCGATTGCGTTGGCCCTGCGCCGGGCCTTGGCGCAGGCTGCCGCCAGTGACCGTCGCACGCATATGGTGCTCGAGACCAACCGCATGCTGCAGCGCTGCGCCGACGAGCAGCAGATCGTTCACGCCATGGCCACGCAGCTGGCGCGTCTTTCGGGCTGCCCGGCCGTGTGGTACAGCGCCGACGCCGAGGGCGATGACCTGCTGCCGCGTGCGACATACACGGCCGTGGGCGATGCCGCGCCGGTGCATGAACTGGCGCCGCAGATGCCGCCGCGGCTCTCGGCGTCCGCCTATGTGGGAACGCCGCTCGATGCCACCTATGGTGGCTCGGCGTTTTATGGCATCTACCTGACGGTTCGCACAGGCGACGGCTTCGCGCGCTCGGGCGACCCCGCCTCGGTGGTGGGCGTGCTGGCTATCGTTGCCGAGCCCAACGTGCTGACGCATGAGGAGCGGACACTTGCCGATGCCATCGTGAGCGAAGGCGAGCTGGCGCTCGACCGCGCCCGCGCCATGGAGGCCCGCGAGGAAGCGGCGGTGCTCGCCAAAAACGAACAGCTGCGCGCCAACCTGCTGCGCTCCATCTCGCACGATCTGCGCACGCCGCTCACCAGTATTTCGGGTAATGCCGACGTGCTGCTCGATCAGGGCTCGACCGGCACCGCGGTGCTCGATGCCCAGACGCGCCGCGGCCTGCTTCTATCCATTCGCTCGGACGCGTTGTGGCTCAACGCCACCGTCGAGAACCTGCTCGCCATCACCAAGCTCGAGGGCGGCGGCATGCATCTGTCGACTACGCTCGAGCTCATGGACGATATCGTCGAGGAGGCATTGCGCCACGTGAACCCTGCCGTGCGCGAGCACGACCTTAAGGTGGTGGCGTGCGATGAGCCGGCGCTCGTCAACGTCGACGCGCGCCTGATGGTGCAGCTGGTGGTCAATCTGGTGAACAACGCCATCACCTATACGCCCGCAGGCTCGCATATCGTGATTTCGATTGGCGTCGACGATGGACGCGTGGCGTGCTCGGTGGCCGATGACGGCCCGGGCATTGCGCCCGAGGACCGCGAGCGAATCTTTGAGTCGTTCTACACCGCCAACCACGGTCTTGCCGACAGCCACCGCAGCGTGGGCCTGGGTCTTTCGCTCTGCCGCTCCATTGCGCTGGCGCATGGCGGTAGCATAGAGGTTGCCGCGGCGGACCCGCACGGCTCGGTCTTTACGATTGAGCTTCCCGTCGCCGATGTTTCGTTTGATAAGGAGTAGCGCTGTGCCGAACTCTGCCGTAAAACCGCTCATCTTGGTCGTTGAGGACGACCCCGCCGTTCGCAATCTTATCGTTGCCGCGCTCGAGGCGCACGGCTTGCGTCATATGGCCGTGGAGACCGCCCATGCCGCTATCGCTGCCGCCTCATCGCAAGCGCCGAGCATTGTGTTGCTCGATCTGGGCCTGCCCGATATGGACGGCGTCAAGGTGGTGGAGTCGGTGCGCGCATGGTCGGGCATGCCGATCATCGTGGTCTCGGCGCGCAGCGAGGATGCGGACAAGATTCGTGCGCTCGATGCCGGCGCCGACGACTACCTGACCAAGCCGTTTTCGGTCGAGGAGCTGCTCGCGCGCATTCGCACGACGCTCAGACGCCTTTCGTATGCGCAAACGGGCGGTGTTTCCTCTGAGGGCTCGTTCGATGCCGGTGAGCTGCATATCGATTTTGATGCCGGCATCGCCACGATGGATGGCGAGGAGCTGCATCTGACGCCGATCGAGTACAAGCTCCTGTGCCTGCTAGCGCACAACGCCGACAAGGTGCTGACGCACCAGTTTATCCTGCACGAGATTTGGGGCACGGCAACCAAGAGCGACCTGGCGAGCCTGCGTGTCTTTATGGGCACGCTGCGTAAGAAGATAGAGTCCGACCCCGCGCATCCCCGCTATATCCAAACCCACGTAGGCATCGGCTACCGCCTGGTCACCCAAGGCTAGATCGCCAACCACCATCCCAATATGAGTTGCGGTGAAATACGGACGGAAATGGCCTATTTGGCGGCCAAACAGTCCATATTCCACCGCAACTTTGTTATTTGCCTTTGGGCTTGCTGGCGTAGAACTTCTTCTTTTTGAGCTTGCCGGCGGGGGAGGGTTTGCCGGCAAAGTTTGACTTGCCGTTGTCTGCCTGCGCGTGCGCGGGCACTGCCGCGCGAGGCTTGCGGGCCTCGGGGTTGCGCAGCTCCTCGACACGCTCGGCAATCTCCTCGGCGCTAAAGCCGACCTCGGCCATGGCGTCCTCAATGGGCAGGCGGCGCACGATATAGCAGTGGTGCACCTTCTGGTTGCGCGCGAAATCCTCGGGGATGGTCTGCGCCGTAATGTCCTCCAACACCACGCCCGCGCGGGCGAGCTTGCGTGTCTCGGGGCGGAAGCCGCGCAAGTTGCAGCTAAAGATGGCATGGCCACCCTGCGCGAGCAGGCGCGATACGCCGGCCAAAAGCTCAACATGGTCACGCTGGACATCCCAGGTGCGGCGGCCCATCTTGGACGAGTTCGAGAACGTGGGCGGGTCGACAAAAATCAAGTCCCAGCGGTTGCGCGTCTGGCGCTGGTCGCGAATCCAGGCGAGCACGTCGTCGCGCACAAAATGATGCTGCGGACCAACAAAGCCGTTCTGGCGCATATTGCGCTCGGCCCAGTCCAGGTAGGTGTTGGAAAGGTCGACCGTCACGGTCTCCTCGACGCCGCCGTCTGCCGCATAGCAGGTGGCGGTGCCGGTGTAGGCGAACAGATTGAGGAAGCGGCGTGCCTGTTTGGCGTGCTCGCGCACCAGGTTGCGGGTGACGCGGTGATCCAGGAAGATGCCGACGTCCAGGTAGTCGTCAAAGTTGACGGCAAAGGTAAGGCCGCCCTCTTCGATGAGCGGCAGGCGACGGCGTGCGATATTGGCGCGCTCGCCCGGGCCGCCCTTGCCGGCGCCCTGCTTGCCGTACTGCGAGCCGCCGCGCGAACGCATACGGGCCTTGGCGTGCACATGCCCGGCGGGAACATCTAGGATGCGCGGCGCGATGGCCAAGATGTCGAGCATACGGGCCTGGGCCAGTGCGGGGTCGATGGTCTTGGGCGCGGCGTATTCGGCGATGACGAGCCAGCGGCCCGGCGTCAGCGGGCAGCCTTCGTACAGGTCGATGGCGGCGGAGTAATCGGGCAGGTCGGCATCGTAGACACGGTAGCAGCTCACGCCCTCGCGCTTTGCCCACTTGCGACGCAGACGGGCGTTCTTGCGCAGGCGGTTGGCGAACTGCTCGGACTCGGGGATGAGCACGGGCAGCGGCTTGCCGTCACCCAGGTCGAGCGTGGCGGCAGGTTCGGGCATGGAGGAAGCGGCGGCTTCGTCGTTGGCTTCGTTGGCATCCGCGACCTCGGCCTCGGCATCCGCACTGGTCGCAGCCTCAAACGCTGCGGCGGCGTGGTCGAGCGAAGGCCAGACTTCGACGGTTGCCTCCTCGTTGTTGGGCATGATGGCAATCGAACGCTCGGGCTCGGCGTGGAGCGCGCGGGCCAGCAATCCGTCGCGGGTGAGCGCGGCGACCGGTGCCGAAGCGAGCTCGGGCGCGCGGCGCAGCTCGCTGATGAGCGTCATGGCATCGTGCATGAGCGAAAGCGGGGTCTCGGTCGTGTCCGCGACCAGGGCGGCACCGGCGACGGCGCCCGCATGGTCCAGCACGGTGGCGGGCTTGGCGGCACAAAAGTCGACAAAACGCTTGTAGCCGGCGCACTTGACCATGCGCTCGGCAGTCTTGCGGGCGGCGGGGTCGATGTCTACGGCCACGATGCGCGCCTGGCGCTCGCGCGCTGCCGCCTCGCGCTCGCGCGCCTCGGCAAGCAGCTGCTCCCACAGGACAGCGTCGTGCAGCTGCCAGCCCTCAAAGCCCCAGCGCTCGCGTGCGGCGCCCGGGGCGCGGTCGGTCAGAATGTTCACGGCCTCCAGCAGCAGACCGCCGCCGGCGCACGAGGCATCGATCAGCGTGGGAAGGGCTTCGTTTTCGTAATCGTCGGCCGTCAGCTCGCGCTCGCATAGTGCGGTCCAGCCGACCTGCGCTAGCACCAGGGCGGCGTAGTCGGGGCGCAACACGTGTGCGCCCTCGCCGGCACGAGTCGCTGCGGGCGGCAGGCGTTTGAACAGCGGGTCGCCCGAAAGGTCCAGGCTGATGCTCGCGCGGCGCTGACGCAGCGAAAGCAGTAGGTGAACATCGGGGTCGGCGGCATCGACGTCGGCGCGACGGCCCGTGGTCTCGGCCAGACGGTCGCACAGCGCGTCTTTGGCGCGCAGGGCCGAGAAGCGCGTGTTGCGCAGCTGCTCGGTCACGCCGCGGGCGGTGATGGCGATGGTGGCGCCGGGGCGGATGATGGTCTCCCAGGCGATGTCGTAAACGCTATCGTACAGTTCATCGGCATCCTGCGCCTCAAAGCGCCCGAGTACCACGAACACACGGCTCGCCAGGCGCGACCACAGACAGGCGCGGTAGCCTTCTTCGAGCTCGCCCTCAAATGTAGCGCGGCCCTTCAGCCGGCGAACATGCGAAAGCCCGAGGCGTTTAAGCTCATCGGCGAGTGCGGACTCAAAGCCCTCGGGGCAGCTTGCGTAAAATTCCATGGGTGACCTCTCTGGTTGCGTCGCTCCATTATATGATGGATACTTCGTTTACTCTCGCCCCCGAAAGGAACCCATATGATTGATGCGTGCCCCGATTCCGCCGTGCTCTTTTTTGACGTGGACGGCACGCTGACGTCGTTCGATCCCGACAACATGACCGACAAGGACTTTTCGGCGGTTCGCCCCTCGCAGGCGGTGATCGAGGCGTTTCATCGTCTGCGCGACGCAGGGCACAAGGCGTTTATCTGCACGGGTCGTCCCTTGTGGCTGATTGCCGATGGCCTGCGTGCTTTGGAGCCTGCGGGTGTCGTTGCCATGGCGGGAGCGACGCTCGAGGTCGAGGGTCGCGTGGTGCATGAGGACTGCTTTGACGAGGACGTTATCGAGGAGCTTGCGCGCCGTATGGCAGCGGCAGGGATTGAGGCCTTTTTCGAGACCAACGTGGCTACTTTTGCCCTGGAACCCGCGGGTGTTGAGCAGTCGTCTCTGATCGGCACTTCTGTGGTGCACAGCGCCGAGGAGATGCGCGTCGACGGCAGTCTGCGCGTGGGCAAGGTGTGCATCGTCGCGAGCTACCTGGCTCGCGTAGCCAACGATGACGGCTTTATCGATCGCGAGTTTGAGCTGTGCAACACCGGTGGCCAGAATCGCGAGCTGAGCCCCAAGGGCATTGACAAGGGCGTAGGCGTGGCGCGAGCGCTGGAATACCTGGGTCGCACCGGCAACGCGCGCACCTTTGGCTTCGGCGATTCGGGTAACGACCTGGGCATGCTCGCTGCGGTCGAGACGGCCGTGGCCATGGGCAACGCCATGCCCGAGGTCAAGGCGCTCGCCGACTACGTGACCGACGATGTCGCACACGACGGCACCGTCACAGCGATGCAGCATTTCGGCCTCATCTAATGAATCCCGCGTTCTGACGTTTGCCCAAACTGCGACTCTTTGCTTTTGCATGCTCAATCGATTTATCAATCCAAACACTGAGGTGTTTATACCGTTCGCCGAGAAGATAAAAAACCGCAGCTCACGCCTTGATAAACGTAGGTAAAGTGTTTAGCAGTTTAACGCCCATGTGCAAGCGAAAGGAATCAGGCAGATGGCAATCAAGGTGTTCGCTGACGGTGCAAACCTCGAGGGCATGCTCGACATGTACGAGAACGGCAACGTTCAGGGTTTCACGACCAACCCGTCCCTTATGAAGAAGGGCGGCGTGACGGATTACCGCGCGTTTGCCAAGGAGGTCCTGGCCCACATCACCGATGTATCCGTGTCGTTTGAGGTCTTTGCCGACGACGTCGAGACCATGGAGGTCGAGGCGCGCGAGATTGCTACCTGGGCCGAGAACGTCTACGTCAAGATTCCGTGCGTGACCACCAAGGGCGAGTCCACCGCCGAGCTGGTGCGCAAGCTTTCGGCCGACGGCATCAAGGTCAACGTCACCACCATCTTTACGCCTACGCAGGTCGATGAGATGGTCGAGGCCGTTGACGCCGAGACGCCGTCCATCATCTCGCTCTTTGCCGGCCGCATCGCCGACACCGGCGTCGACCCCATTCCGTTTATGACGGAGTCGGTCAAGAAGGCCGCCGCAAAGCCCAACTGCGAGGTCCTGTGGGCGTCCACGCGCGAGCTCATCAACATTTACCAGGCCGAGGCCTGCGGTTGCCAGATCATTACGGTGCCCAACAGCATCCTGGCCAAGCGCAAGAACATTGGTCGCGACCCGTACGAGGTCTCGCTCGATACCGTGCGCGGTTTTGCCAAGGATATCGCGGCGCTCGGTTTCCATATCCTGCCGTAGCGCGAACACCGACTGTACCGTGGGCTGTTCGCCCCGGCCTTTCCTTTCCCTATCGCTCACGCGCTCCGCGAGGGTCGCGCTAGGCAAAGGAAAGGCCGGGGCTGCCGGCACGAGCTTGCCAGCAAGTTGGCGATTGGCTTCCATATCCTGCCGTGGGCAAAGGTACCCCCGCCTGCGCCGTGCAAAATTGAGAGTATTCAGCAAGGTAAAGGTCTTTATCAGTTGACCGAAGCATGGAACGGCCCCCGTTTTGGCTCTGACGACGCTAAAACGGGGGCTGTTTTTTGCTTTTTCGTCTCTGAGGGGCATCCGGAACGGTGGAATTTGCAGAATACTCGCGATTTTGCACATCGCTACAGGGGGTACCTTTGCTTTGGCGGTTTACTTTCCCTGCACCATGGTGAGCGAGATCTTCTTGCGGTCGCGATCGACCTTTTCTACCCACACCTTGACCGTGTCGCCGACGCGCACCACGTCGCTCGGGTGCTTGACAAAGCGATTGGCCAGCTTGGAGATATGCACGAGGCCGTCCTGGTGCACGCCCACGTCGACGAACGCGCCAAAGTCGACGACGTTGCGTACCGTCCCCTTGAGCTCCATGCCGGGTTCCAGGTCGTCGATGGAAAGCGCCGAGCGGCTAAAGACCACCTCGGGCGCGTCGTCGCGCGGGTCGCGGCCGGGCTTCTTGAGCTCGTTGACGATGTCGATGAGCGTGAGGGTGCCGCAGTTCAGGTCACTTGCCAGCGCCGAGATACTGCCCAGACGGCGCTCGATGTCGGGCACGCCGCCGCGGCTGAGCTCGCTGGCTTTAACGCCGGCGCGTTCCAGGACGGACGTGGCCACCTCGTAGCTCTCGGGGTGGACGCTCGTCGCGTCGAGCGGGTTCTTGCCGCCGCTGATGCGCAGGAAGCCCGCGGCGTTGAGGTATGCCTTGGGTCCTAGTTTGGGGACCTTCTTAAGCTGGCGGCGATCGGTAAAGGCACCGTTTTCCTCGCGGTAGGCCACGATGTTTTTGGCCACGCTCGGCGTGATGCCCGATACGTATCCCAGCAGGCTTGCGCTCGCGGTATTCACGTCGACGCCCACGCGGTTGACGACGTCCTCCACCACATGGCCCAGGGTGCGCGAAAGCTCGGCCTGGTCAAGGTCGTGCTGGTACTGGCCAACGCCGATGGACTGGGGCGGGATCTTGACGAGCTCTGCCAGCGGGTCCTGTAGACGGCGGCCCAGGCTCATGGCGCCACGCACGGTGACGTCCAGATCGGGATACTCTTGGCTGGCGAGCTCGGAGGCGGAGTACACCGACGCGCCGGCTTCGTTAACGATGGTGTAGCGAAGGCTGGGCGCCTGCTCGGCGATGAACTCCGAGACGACTTCCTCGGTCTCGCGGCTGGCGGTGCCGTTGCCGATGACGATGGTGTTGACGCTGTCCTTCTTGACGAGGCGGGCGAGCTCGCGCTTGGTGCCGGCGACGTCGTGGCGCGGCTTGGTGGGGTAGACCACGCCGTGGTCGAGCAGCTTGCCGGTCTCGTCCATAACGGCGACCTTGCAGCCGGTGCGGTAGCCCGGATCGAGCGCGAGCACGCGGGCGCCACGGACGGGGCGTGCCGAGAGCAGGCCCTCGAGATTCTTGGCAAAGACATTAATGGCCTCGGTCTGCGCGCGGACGGTGAGCTTGGCGCGGGCCTCGCGCTCCAGCGAGGGGGCCATGAGGCGCTTGTAACCGTCGGCGATGGCGGCATCGAAGGTGGGAGCAAACACGCCCTGGCGGCGGGGCCAGCGGCTGCCGAGGCGTGCCGTGGCGGCGGCGCCGTCGACGTTCACGCGCACGCGGAGCTTGCCCTCGCGCTCACCGCGGTCGATAGCCAGCACGCGGTGGTTGGGTATACGGCGCAGCGGCTCGTCATAGCTGTAGTACGGCTCGTAGGGGGTCTTCTCGGCGGGGTCGGTGGCCTCGACGACGATGTCGGCGGTGTTTTGCGTAAAGGCGCGCAGGTCGGCGACGTTCTCGGGGTCCTCGGCCACCGTCTCGGCCACGATGTCCGCCGCGCCGGCGAGCGCCTTCTCGGGCGTGTCGAAGCCGGCTTCCTCGTTGACGTAGGCCGCGGCGGCGTCGAGTGCGCTGCCCTTGGCCGAGGCCTGCATGATGATCATGTTGGCGAGCGGCTCCAGGCCTGCCTCGCGGGCCTTCTGTGCGCGGGTCATGCGCTTTTTGCGGTAGGGCTTGTAGAGGTCCTCGACACGCTGGAGCTGCGTGGCCTCGCGAATCTGCTGTTCGAGCTCGGGCGTAAGTTTGCCCTGGGCGTCGATGAGCAGAATGACGTCCTCTTTGCGCTGTTCAAGATTGCGCAGGTAGGACAGGCGCTCGTCGAGTGTGCGCAGGGCGACGTCGTCCATGCCGCCCGTTGCTTCTTTGCGGTAGCGCGAAATAAAGGGGATGGTGTTGCCCTCGTCGATGAGCTTGACGGCTGCCTCGATGTTGGCGGCCTTAAGGTTGAGCTCGTGGGCGAGCTGGGCGATAAGATCCATGGGACTCCTTGCGTTTAAGGTGCGTTTGCAGCACAGGGCTACCAAGGATACCACCCGTTTCAAAAGACTGTTTTGGGCCCTCGCCACGAAAACGACCTATCTACTACGTTTGAACCGTATGGGTCGACCATCCCCCGGTTTTCAGAAAATACGCAAGCCGTCTACCTGCGCTTTTGATTTTAGGAAATATGGCATGGTTGAGGGTGATTGGCTAAACGTAGTAGATAGGCCCATTTCGTGGCGAACGAATCAGGCTGAGGTGCAAAATGGCCCCCGTCTCAGAAAAATCGTCGGCAAGGTAGCAAAATGCCCCGCGGGCAGGAGGCTGCTCGCGGGGCAAAGAAGAGGGGCTTATTGGTGGCGGACCGAGGGGTTCGGCATGGGGTTTGCCGCGGTCGCTCTTAAGGCATTACAGCTCGACGAGCTGGCCGGTCTCGGCGGCCTCTTTGATAGCGTTGAGAAGTGTGAGCGTCTTAACGTTGTCGGCGGGGGTCACGACGGGCTCGACCTCGCGGCGGACAACCTTCACAAAGTGCTTGAGCTGCATCTTGTGTGGCAGTGCCGGGTCGACAGCCGGAATCTCCATCTGCAGCGGCTTGTGCCAGTTGGAGGCGCCGTCGTAGGAGAACTGGTGCAGGCGGGGCAGCGACAGGGCGCCCTTGGTGCCGCCGATAAAGTAGGCGTCGGCGTCGAAGGGGCGGTACTGCGGATCCTCGCGAGCGGTTGCCTCCCAGTTCCAGGGGCTGGCGGTGGCGTCGGAGATGGTCATGCTTGCGAGCGCGCCATCGGCAAAACGGACGTTGACCACGGCGGAGTCCTCGGTCTCAAAACCGCGGGCGGCGCTGGACTGCATACCCTGGACGGCAACAGGCTCGCCCAGCAGATAGCGGAGCAGGTCGACGTCGTGAACCAGGTTGACCAGGATCGGGCCGGCACCCTTCTTGCGGCGCCACTCGACATCGAAATACTCGTCATTCTTATAGATCATGTAGTGGAAGCTCGACACGGTGAGCTTGCCCAGCTCGCCGGACTCGATGATCTCCTTGGCCTTGTTGACGAAGGGGTTGTGGCGACGGTGCTGACCTACGAGCACGGGCACGCCGGCGGTCTCGGCCTCGGCGGCGAAGGCCTGGGCATCCTCGAGATCGTTGGAGATCGGCTTTTCGATCAACGGCACGATATTGCGCTTCACAGCCTCGCGGGCAACGCCCAGGTGCAAGTCGTTGGGGGTGGCGATAATGACGGCCTCGGGTTTGACCTCGTCCATCATCTGGGCGGGATCGGTGTAAAACGGCACGCCGGCGGCCTCGGCCGTGGCGCGAGCGCCCTCAAAGGCGTCGGCGATGGCGACGAGTTCGGCCTCGGGTTCCTCGGTGACAAAGCGGATGTGGTTGCGGCCCATGGCGCCGGCGCCGATAACGGCAATGCGGACGGGGTTGAGCTCAGACATTTCGACTCCTTAATACTGGTGACCGGTGGGATGCGACAAAGGGGCTGTCCCTTTGTCGCATCGGTAAAACTAGGCGGACTTCTTCTTGCTGTCGGAGACCATCATGTAGACGGTGAGCACGACGGCGATGGCGGCGATCACAATGGCGCCGTAGAAGGACTGCTGGTAGGCGGCGCTGCCGGCCTCGGCGTGATACAGCACGGCGGTGATGGGCTGGCTGATCCAGGTGGAAGCGGCATAACCCAAAAACATGATGCCGTAGTTGACGCCGATGTTGCTGGTGCCAAAGGCGCCACCGGTGAGCGGCGGGTAGATGACGAGCAGAGCGCCAAAGCTAAAGCCGAGCAGGGCGAGCGCCACAAAGAACATGCTCTGCGTAAAGCTCATCGACATGATGACGAGTGCGACGATGGTGACGACAAGGCTGATGAGCAGCGACTTATAGGCGCCGAGCTTGTCGATGATCTGGCCAAAGGACAGACGGCCGACCAGGTTGGCGCAGGTGTTGACGGAGACGACCACGCCGCCGAGGGCGACGGCCGCGGCGCTCGTGGGGTCGGCGAAGAGCTGGACGGCGGCGATGGAGGCAACCTTGCCCACGAGCAGGGTGCCCGCGGTGGCGGCAAAGGCGAAGGTGACGATGAGGACCCAGAAGCGCGGGGTCTTGACCATCTCGCCCGGGGTGAGGTCGCCGAAGGTGCCGGCATGCGCGCCGCCCTTGGGGGCCTCGAAGCCCTCGGGCAGCCAACCGGCCTCGGGGGCCTTCAGGAACAGGGCGGAGGCGGCGATCGTCACAAAGAAGATGACGCCGAGCGCCTTAAGGGCGCCAAAGATGCCCAGGCTCGGGATGAGCAGCGAGGCGAGCACCGGGGACAGCACGGCGGGGCCGGCGGTCGAAGCGGCCAGGGTGATGCCGGAGGCGAGACCCTTCTTGTCGATAAACCACTTTTGGCCGGTGGTGAGCGCCGGGTTGTAGCCCAGGCCGTTGCCGATGGCGGCGACGAGCGAGAACCACAGGTAGAACTGCCACGGCTCGGTGACGGTACCGGACATGAACCAGCCCAGGCCGTAGCACACGGCGGCGGCGATCACGACGTTGCGCGGGCCGATCTTATCGGAGATGCGGCCGGCGAAGATGCCCGTCACGGCCATGATGGTCTGAAAGACCGGGAAGGCCCAGGTAAGAGCGCTGGACCACTCGGGGTAGACGGCGAGCAGGTTCTTGCTCACGACGGAATACAGCGCGATGGAGCTGATGAAGAACATGGTGACGCACGCGGCGGAAAGCACGACGGCGCGACCCTTGTTGGAGTTGGTGGAAGCCATTGGACTCTTTCTAATCGATACGGGGGAGGAACAGGCGTGTCTGCGGGTCCTCCCTGTCGGGTTGGTTTACTGGTCAGTCGGCTTGGCGACGCCGGACTCATCGGACCAGAGCTCGACACCCTTGTTCTTAAGGTAGTTGTCGGCATAGGCGCGACGGCCGCCGGGCTTGGCGGTGAGGTCGCCCATCATGTTGGAGAAGCCGCCGTCGACCTTGATGGCGTCGCCGGTGGTAAAGTCCGAGCGCTTGGACGCCAGGAACATGACGGCGTTGGCGATATCGCTGACCTCGCCGATGCGGCGCGTGGCGATCAGGCGGCTGCGGCTCTTTTCGACCTCGGGGTCGGCGTAGAAGTTGGCCGACATCGGGGTCTTAACGAAGCAAGGCTCGACGCAGTTGGAGCGGACGCCGTAGGGGCCCCATTCGGCAGCCAGCATCTTGGACATCATGTTGACGCCCGCCTTGGTGGAGCTGTACACGCCCGAGAACGTCTCGGGGGAGTGGCTGGCAACGGTCGAGATGTGCACCAGGCGACCCTGGCCGGCCTTGATCATCTCGCGACCAAAGCGCTGCGAGGTGATGAAGTAACCGGTGAGGTTGACGTTGAGCACCTGCTCCCAGTCGCTCAGCGGCAGGTCCTCCATGGCGGCGAAGCGCAGGATGCCGGCGGTGTTGACAAGGACGTCGACGCGGCCGAAGTCGGCGATGGTGGCATCGACGGCGGCCTGAACCTCGGCCTCGTCGGTGGCGTTCATCTTGTAGCCCTCGGCGTGGATGCCAAACTCGGCGGCGAGGTCGGCGGCTGCGGCCTTGACCTTCTCCTCGTCCAGGTCGAGCAGGACGACGTTGGCGCCGTTGCGGGCGAACTCGCGGCAAATCTCGACGCCCATACCGCCGAGCGCGCCGGTCACGGCGCAGACATCGCCCTCGAGCTTAAGCCAATTGCTCATAGGAACTTCCCTTCTTGTGCCTCCCGGTGGGTCGCTCCCATTAACCGACCCACGTGGTTTTCGCTGGTTATCGTATGCTTTGCATTTGCGCAGGTGAATTGCATATTTGTTAGAATGGCGTTAACCGTAGGTTTATACTGTGCGATGCAGTTTTTCTCAATCGAGCGCGTGACCTGCCAAAACGACCCCCTGTGGCGCCATGCGTTCACAGGCGCGAAAACGGGAGATTGACGTGTACGATCGACGACTCGAGGCCATATCGGCCGCCGCGGAGCTGGGAAGCTTCTCACGTGCGGCGGCAAAATTGCGCGTGTCGACCCCGGCGCTCGTCAAACAGGTGTCGGGTTTCGAGGCCGAGTTTGGCATCACGTTGTTCGAGCGCTCGCATTCGGGTGTTAAGGTGACGCCGGCGGGCGCTCTGCTGGTGGACGACGCGCGCTCGATCATGCGGCAGTCCGAGGACGCGCTGCGCCGCGCCCGACGCGCGGCGGGCGATGGCGGTGCCGTGCGTCTGGGTGTGTCGATGATGTGCCCGGGGCGCCAAACGCTGTCGATGTGGTCGGGCGTACACGAGCTGGAACCGTCGCTGCGATTTGAGATCGTGCCGGTAAGCGACCTCTATGACGAGCGCGAGACCGTCATGCGCAGCCTCGGTCGTGAGGTCGATGTGGTGCAGTCGAGTTTTTCGACCCCGCGCTGGGGTGACGCCTGCCAAAAGCTCCGCATTGTCAACGTGCCGTTTTATATCGACCTGCCGCGCACGAGCCCGCTGGCGCGCAAGAATCGCATTACGGTCGCCGACTTGGAGGGTATGCGTCTGCGCGTGCTCCGCCACGGCAACGACGCTATGGACAGCCTGCGTATCGATCTGTTGGCCGACGGCGGCGTAGACGTGATCGACGTGGACAGCTTTGACTTTGCGCTCTTTAACGAGGCAGAGGAAAAGGGCGACGCGGTGCTCACCTGCGGCGCATGGTCGGGGGTGCACCCGGCCTTTGTGGGCGTGCCGTTCCTGTGCGGGCGAGAGGTGCCGGTCTTTTTGCACTATCCGCTCGAGCCCACCCTCCAAGTACAAAAATTCGTCAACGCCATGGCCCAACTCCTCAAGTAGCCAAAAGAGCCCCGTCCCAAATTAGCTACCCTTTACTACGGGTTTAGCGGTCCTCGCGTTGCGGCCCGGCCGCCTCGGCTGTCTTTACGCGGTTCTTATCGACGTACATGTTCTTGTCGGCCTGGGAAAAGAGTTCGCGCATGGTAGGCGGCTCGTCAAAATCGCTGGAAAGCGCATAGCCCACCGCGTAGCTGATGGGCATATCGGGGTGGACTTCGGAATACTCGTTCACGTTCGCGCGAATCCGAGCGAGACAAGATTCCACAGCGGCTCGGTCGGCATCCCGCAGTACCGCGATAAACTCATCGCCGCCGTCGCGACCCACAAAGCACGTCTCGGACGCCACACTTCCCAGTTGCTGGGCAAAAGAGCGGATGTATCCGTCGCCCTTCTCGTGGCCGAAGTTGTTATTGACCATATGCAGATTGTTAAGGTCGAAGACGCACACCGCAACGGGCGCCTCCGCGGAGACAGGCTGTTCCTGTCCCAAGATCTTCTCGCACTTGTTCTTATTGGGCAGTCCCGTGGCTTCGTCGAGATAGACTTTGCTCTGCAGTTCGCGATTGAGCGCGGCAGTTCGCACCGCGCGAACAAGTTCGACCGCAAAGGTCGCCACCAAGCCCATGATGTCGATGATCACCAAGCCCTCGAGATAGTTGAGCGTCGATGCCTTCTCCTGAGAGTAGTCCTCTGCGAGTCGCGTAGCATCGTCGCAAATGCCAAAGAACTCCTCGCTCATGGCGATGATATCAGTGTTCTCGTAACCGACCTCGCGCACGCGGGCAATCTCGGCGCGAAGCTCATCAAAATAGTTTGCAAGCTCGGTCATCTTTGCCTGGTACTCATCGTCATCGAGACGGACGAGATTGAGGTCGTCACTTCAGTAACGCAAACCGTTGATGTATGAATCCACGGCTTTAAGCCGGTCATCTTGAGGCTGGCCTGCGTCCTCGAGCTTAACGATTCGCTGCGTGGTACCGCGCACCAGACCGGCGTAGTTGACCACGCGCGCCGTGCCCTGGATATCGGAGACGAGCAGCATAACATTAATGAAGAAGAAGATGAGAACTGCCGTGAGCACCATCATGAGCAGGCGCATCGCCCGACTGGCTTTCTTGGCGACAGAAGTATTCACAAGTTCACTCCCCCAAATGACAAAAGAGCAGGTAGCACGCAGTGTGCTGAAATTCATGGGTGGTTAACTCTACCATATGGGCCAGCAGCCTCAAACTGCAGCAGACGCTCGTCCAAATTGGCGTGACGCTTGCCTTGTTGTTCTTGACCTGGCCGCGCTATCGGACATGCTTCTGGTCTTGGATCACCATGGGAAAGCTCATCCCGTTTTGTGCGTCTAGAGTGGGATGCGGCTTCCCAAAGGTGCCGTTAGGGGAAACTACATCCCGGTTTACGCCCTTGAAATGGGGTGCCGTTTCCCGGAGGGGACCCAGCGGGAAACGGCATCCCATTCTGGGCCCGAAAAGTGGGATACGGTTTCCGGCCGGCATGAAAAAAGCCTCCGCAGCTCGTGTGGCTGCGGAGGCTTTATTCGTTGCGGCGCATTGTGTTTGGGCCGTTGAGATGAGTCGATTTGCCCCGAAAGAGGTGGGCATTGACCTTGGGATCATGTCCGACGAACGAGCGGTAAATCGGCCATCTCGGCGAGCCGAACTACTCCAGCTCAAACGCTCCGGTATAGAGCTGGTAGTAATACCCACGCTTGGCGATCAGCTCGTCGTGGTTACCGCGCTCGATAATGCGGCCGTGGTCCAGGCAGATGATCGCGTCGGAGTTGCGCACGGTGGACAGACGGTGCGCGATGACAAACGTCGTGCGGCCCTCCATGAGCTTGTCCATGCCCGCTTGCACGATAGCCTCGGTGCGGGTGTCAATGCTCGACGTGGCCTCGTCCAGAATCATTGCCGGCGGATCGGCGACGGCGGCGCGTGCGATCGAAATCAGCTGACGCTGGCCCTGCGACAGCTGCGCGCCGTTGCCGGTGAGCATGGTATCGTAGCCGTCGGGCAGGCGGGTGATAAAGTCATCCGCGCCCGCGAGCTTGGCCGCTGCGATGCACTCCTCGTCGGTGGCGTCCAGGTTGCCGTAGCGGATGTTATCCATCACAGTGCCGGTGAACAGGTTCACGTCCTGTAGCACGACGCCCAGCGAGCGGCGCAGGTCGGCCTTGCGGATCTTGTTGACGTTGATGCCGTCGTAACGGATCTTGCCGTCGGCGATGTCGTAGAAGCGGTTGATGAGGTTGGTGATGGTCGTCTTGCCGGCACCGGTGGCGCCGACAAACGCGACCTTCTGGCCCGGCTTGGCAAACACGGACACGCCGTGCAACACCTCGTGGTCGGGCGTGTAGCCAAAGTCGACGTTGTCCATGACCAGGTCGCCGCGCAGCGGCACGTACTCGATCTCGCCGGTTGCGCGGTGCGGATGTTTCCACGCCCACATGCCGGTGTGGTGGTCGGCCTCCTCGAGCTGCCAGGTGTCGGGGTTCACCTGAGCGTTGACGAGCGTCACATAGCCTTCGTCGGCTTCGGGCTCCTCGTCGATGAGCTCAAAGATACGGTCGGCGCCGGCGAGGCCCATGACCACGGCGTTGATCTGCTGCGAGATCTGGCCGATCTGTCCGCAGAACTGCTTGGTCATGTTGAGGAACGGCACCACGACGGCGATGGACAGTGCCATGCCCGAGATGCTCAGGTTGGGCACGCCCAGCGCCAGGAAAATGCCGCCTGCCAGTGCGACCAGCACGTAGAGCAGGTTTCCCAGGTTCATAAGGATGGGCATGAGGATGTTGGCGTACATGTTGGCCTTCTGCGAGACCTCGAAGAGCTTTTCGTTGCGCTCGTCAAAATCGGCCTCGGCGGCAGACTCGTGGCAGAATGCCTTGACGACCTTCTGGCCGTTCATGACTTCCTCGATATGGCCCTCGACAACGCCGAGCTCGGTCTGCTGCGCAATAAAGAAGCGCGCGGAGTTGGAGCCGAGCAGCTTGGTCATAAAGGTCATAAAGGCGACGCCTGCCACAATGACCAGGCACATCCAAACGCTGTAGTACAGCATGATAAAGAACACCGTGACGATGACGATGGTCGTCATGAGCAGGTTGGGCAGCGACTGGCTGATCATCTGGCGCAGCGTGTCGATGTCGTTGGTGTAGTGGCTCATGATGTCGCCGCGCTGGTGCGTGTCGAAGTAGCGGATCGGCAGGTCCTGCATGCGGTTGAACATCTTCTCGCGCAGCTTCTCGAGCGAGCCCTGCGTGACGATGGCCATGGCGCGGTTCCAGAACAGCGAGGACAGGATGCCGACGCCGTAGATGCAGGCGAGGGTGGTCACGAGCTGTGCGATCTTGGGCTGTGCAGCTTCCCAATCGCCCGACTGCCACGATTCGCTAATAATCTGCAGGGCGCTCTGAAGGAAGGTCGCGCCGATGGAGTTGATGATGGCGCAGAGCACCACGCCGACGACGACGAGGGGCAAAAGCACGGGGTAGAAGCCAAAGAGCGTCTTGATGAGGCGCGACATGGTGCCACCCTTGCGGTTGAGCGCGCGCTCGGCGGTCGTTGCCTTACTCATGTGCCTCGCCTCCTTCCTGGGTCTGAGCTTGTGTTGCGGATGCCTCGGTGTCGGCTTCGACGGCCTCTTCGCCCTCGGCAGACATCTTGTTCTGCGAGGTGAAGGTCTCGCGGTAGATCTCGCTCGTCTTGAGCAGCTCGTCGTGGTTACCGATCTGCGCGATACGGCCGCCCTCCATGACGATGATGCGGTCTGCGTCCTGCACGGAGCTAATGCGCTGGGCGATGATGAGCTTGGTCGTGTTGGGCAGATAGCTTGCCAGCCCTGCGCGAATCTTGGCGTCGGTCTTGGTGTCGACGGCGCTGGTGGAGTCGTCCAGGATCAAGATCTTGGGGCGACGCAGCAGGGCGCGCGCAATGCACAGGCGCTGCTTCTGACCGCCCGAGACATTGGAGCCGCCCTGTTCGATCCAGGTGTCATAGCCCTTGGGGAAGCCGTCGACAAACTCGTCGGCGCAGGCCAGATGTGCCGCCTCGCGGACCTCCTCGTCGGTGGCGTTCGGGTCGCCCCAGCGCAGATTCTCGGCGATGGTGCCGCTAAACAGCACGTTTTTCTGTAGCACCATGGCCACTTGGTGGCGCAAGGCGTCCAAGTCGTAGTCGCGCACGTCCATGCCGCCCACGCGCACGGTGCCCTCGGTGGCGTCGTACAGGCGGGCGATGAGGTTTACAAGCGTGGACTTGGCCGAGCCGGTGCCGCCGATGATGCCGATGGTCTCGCCGCTCTTAATGTGCAGGTCGATATCGTCGAGCGCCTGGCGCTTCGCATGCGCGGAATACTTAAAGCTCACGTGGTCAAAGTCGATGGAACCGTCGGCAACCTCGAGCACGGGCTCGGCGGGATCGGCGATCGTGGGCTCGGCGGCTAGCACCTCGGTGATGCGGTGCGCCGATTCGTCGGCCATGGTCACCATGACAAAGATCATCGACAGCTGCATCAGGCTCATAAGGATCTGGAAGCCATAGGTAAAGATCGAGGAGAGCTGGCCCACGTCGAACAGCGTGCCCTGGCTCGTGATGATGAGCTTGGAGCCCAGGTAGATGATGACGACAAACGCGCCGTTGACGCAGATGTTCATCATGGGGTTGTTAAAGGCCAGCAGCTTCTCGGCGCGGGTGAAGTCCATCTGGACGTCTCGTGCTGCGGTCGCGAATTTTTCCTTCTCAAAGTCTTCGCGCACGTAGCTCTTAACCACGCGCATGCCGGTGACGTTTTCCTCGACGGACTCGTTGAGCGCATCGTACTTGTGAAACACGCGCGAGAAGATGGGGCGTACCTTAAAGATGATAAAGAACAGCCCAAAGCCCAGCAGCGGAATGATGACCAGGTAGACCATGGCGACGCTGCCGCCCATGATAAACGCCATGGTAAAGGCGAAGATCAATACCAGCGGCGCGCGCACGGCGATGCGGATGATCATCATAAAGGCCTGCTGCACGTTGTTGATGTCGGTGGTCAGGCGCGTGACGAGCGAGGAGCTCGAGAACTCATCGATGTTGGCAAAGCTGAACGTCTGGATCTTGTAGAACAGGTCGTGACGCAGGTTCTTGGCGAAGCCGCAACTCGCATGGCTGCAGGTGACGCCGGCAGCGGCGCCAAAAGCAAGCGATGTCAGCGCGATGAGCACCAAAAAGCCTGCGGTGGGAAGCATCTCGGCTACGGTGGCGCCGTCTTTGATGGCGTCGATCAGGTTGGCGGTGATAAATGGAATCAGCATCTCGCAGAGCACCTCGCCAAGCACGAGCAACGGCGTGGCAACGGTGACTTTCATATAGTCGCGGATGCTGCCCATGAGGGTTTTAATCATCCAGTTCCTCCCAGGTTACGCGGATTTTATCGAGCATTTCGGCGAGGTCCTCGCGCTCGTCGTGGGTGAGCGCGCTAAAGGCGCGCTCTCTAAAGCGGATGCGGGCCGCCTGGTCGATGCGGGCGTTTTCCCGGCCGGTTTCGGTCAAGCGAATGGTGAGTTGTCGTCGATCCTTGGGGTTACGGCTGCGCTCGATGAGGCCGTTGACCTCGAGCTTGGACAGGATCTCGGAAAGCGACCCCGGCTTGAGGTCAAAGTGCATGCCGAGTTCCTGCTGCGACATCTCGCCGCCGGGCTGCTTGGCCAGTAGGCAGATGATGGGCGCCTTGCCGGACACGCCTCCGCCATGAAAATGCATGTAATGGCCGCAAAAGCCCAGGCCGCTCAGGATGCGCTTGGCGAGTTTGTCTTCAGCGCTGACCGCTTCGGGTATGTCTACCGGTTGCGACGGGTCACCGCCGGGCTCATGCGGAAGGACGAGTGCTTCAACACACATATCTAAGCTTCGCTCCTTTCCTTAGTTAGGTAGAGAAATTGTTTTGTGCCTAACTAATTTAGGAGCGCATAGATTGATTGTCAAGGTACCAAACTAGTGGTTACGCGGTTTTACCAAACCGCGTAACGGCTCGACGCTGCAAACCCGCCAGAGCGGCAATCTGCCTTTCAACTTCGGCGGCATGACCAGAAGGTCAATGCCGCCTCGTTTCAAGGCACCTTGCTCGCTCTGGCGGGTTTTCGCTGACTTCGCCAAAACATCGGCGTTGCCCGACCAGTCGTTTTGGCACTTAGGGACGTTCCTTATGTGCCGGCACTTGGGGACACTCCTTGTGCTGATAGTCGTTGGGGACGTTCTTGTTTGACTAGTCATTTAAGAATGTCCCCAACGACTAACTTAAAAACTATGCCGGATTACGGGGCTGAATGACGGATTGCCGACCATGCCGAAATTGGAAAAAAGAAAACCGCAGGTAGAAGGCTCGCTATGATTTGAAAATAGGGGGTGTGGTTGGCTCATTCAGGTTCAGCCCCGTAATCCGGCATAGTTTTGAAATGGCACTGAATAAGTGGCGGCAAATGAGCCGCAATGAAGCAAGTTAGCCCCTCGTTTCCGAAACCTTTCCGCAACAATTTGCACTTCGTACCGCTCGCCTCCGCTCGCAACGCCTCCTGCGCTACACTTAGTCGCACTGTGGCGCTGCCGCGCCGCGCCCGAACCAAGGGGGACACTCATGAAGAACACTCAGCTGCTGCTGATTAACGATATGTGCGGCTACGGCAAGGTCGCGCTTTCCGCCATGCTGCCGGTGCTGTCGCACATGGGTTACCGTATCCATAACCTGCCGACGGCACTTGTGTCCGATACGCTCAACTATCCCAAGTTCTACATCCATGACACCACCGAGTACGTGCGCCAGAGCCTCGCCATCTGGGAGGAGCTCGGCTTTGAGTTCGACGCCATCTCCACCGGCTTTATCGTGACCGAGGAAGAGACGCGCATCATTTCGGACTTCTGCCACCGTCGCGCGCAAAAGGGCACCAAGGTGTTCGTCGACCCCATCATGGGCGACAACGGCAAGCTCTACGCCGGCGTGCCCGAGTCCACGATCGGTCTCATGCGCAGCCTGCTCGAGTGCGCCGACTACGCGGTTCCCAACTACACCGAGGCCTGTCTGCTCACCGACACGCCTATCGTCGAGCAAATCACGCCCGATGAGGGCCGCGCTCTTGTGGATGCCGTGCGCGAGCTGGGTGCCAAGTCGGTGGTCATTACGAGCGCTGTGGTCGACGGTGCGAATGTCGTCATCGGTTACGACCATGTGGCGGGGGAGTACTTTACGATTCCCTTTGAGCTCATTCCGGTCTATTTCCCGGGCACGGGCGACACGTTCTCGGCGGTGCTCGTCGGCCGCGTTATGGCGGGTTGGAGCCTGCAGCGCGCGACGTCTGATGCCATGCGCGTGGTAGCGGAGCTTATCGAGCGCAATGCCGACCAAGAGGACAAGTCGGCCGGCCTGCCCATCGAGGCCTGCCTGGATGTGATTGACCATGAGTAGCGCCGACGAGAGCGGTACCGAGGCAGCGGGCGAGAACAAGCCGCTTGGCGCGCCGCGTGGCAAGCGGCCGCGTATCCGCGTGAGCTGCGTGGACCAGCTGGGTGCGTGCCGCTGCCACCATGGTCACAAGCCCGGCGACGTTTTTGACTTCGACCGAGACCGCGGCAAGATGTGCGCCATGGCCTGCCACGTGGGCTTTCCCTATATCGATATCCTGCGCTATGGCGGAACCGTGCCTGGCAACGAGCCTGGTACGGCAAAGTTCTGTTGTCCCGAGGTCGATACGCTGAACGTCTGGCTTGCCGAGATCGTCGACGAGTAGTCGAGCGTGGATTTTCTCCCACCGAGATAATGAGCGTGGATTTTCTCCCGTTTAGGGCGCACTTGAACGCTCAAAGTGGGAGATTTTCCACGCTCGTTTTTCATGTGGGAGATTATCCACGCTCGTTTCGCGCCGAAGGCGTGGCCCGCGGCCTCGCTTGCCTACAGCTGCTCGAGCATGGACGTGCAGCCGGCGAGTACGTCGCGGTACGTGGCATCGAAATTGCCGGTGTACCAGGGATCGGCCACGTCGCCGGGACACTCGGTCCAATCGAGCAAGCGCGTAATCTTTCCGTCGGGGCCTGCGTCGCCAAAGATGCGACGCAGGCCCCGCGCGTTCTCAGCATCCATATAGACAATGTGATCCCAGTCGCCATACTCCGCGCGACGCACCTGACGTGCGCGATGTGCGACGACGGGAATCCCGACTTCGCGCAGCTTGGCGACCGTGCCATGATGCGGCGGGTTGCCAATCTCCTCAGTTGAAGTCGCCGCGGAATCGATGACAAATTCGCCCGCGCGCCCGGCGCGCCGCACCAGCTCGGTAAACACCGACTCAGCCATCGTCGAGCGACAGATGTTCCCATGACAGATAAACAGTACGCGTTGCATAGGGCGATACCTTTCATATAGAAGGCTGCTAAAGAGTCGAAGCCGGGCGCATGCCAAGTTTTATTTCTTGGCCAGTTTGAAGTAGCGCTCAAATATCAATTCGAAAACGTAATAGAACATCAATCGACTGTCGAGGTCCATGCTGCCCAAGCGGATTTCTTTTTGCACGGTGTAGATAGGGTAGTCGGCTAGTTTCGAGAGAGAATTTCGAGAAAAGCCGGTGAGCGTGACGACCTTGCATCCGCGCGTTTTGGCTATCGATGTGGCGTCAATAGACACCTGCGTCTCGCCGCTTACGGAAACGCTGAAGACCAGGTCGTTTTTGCCGAGGAGTTCTGCGTAATGCCTCATGACATGGCGTTCACTGAGCGTATCGGTGTTCTTGCCCATTATTTTGAGCTTTTCAGCCATTTCGAGGCACGGGTACTTCGAAAAGCCCGAGCAGAAGAACACGATATGCGAGGCGTCCTGGATAAGACTCACGACCGAATCGATGACCCGGTCGTTAAGCAGATCTTTGGTCTGTACGAGCTGGGTATCGAGAGGAAGTGCCTCGATAGTGAATCGATTGCGGTCGAGCGAGGCGGAATACGATTGTTTGAGCTCTGTAAACCCCGAGAAGCCAAGCTTGTGGGCAAGCCTGACGATTGTATTGGGAGCGACGAAGAACCGTTCAGCAACGCTCTTAAGCGTGACATCGTCAATATCATCACGCAGCTCGATGATGTAGCGCATGATCTCGCCTTCGAGATCGTTGAGCTTGCTCTCGCCAGCTCGCACATGATCATAAAAAGATTCTTGATCTTTCATAAGATGTTTCAGCCCCTCGCACCTCGTCGTATATATGGTACCGCTTTGTGTTGCCAGGTGAGAAATCGGTAATCGGTCAAGATTGCCTATTGCCCATGAACTGGGCAAACGCGCGTGTCTGCCTACACATATCTGTGTCGTGAGCGAAATCATGTGTCCCCGTTTCGCATTGGCCCACACAGGGACTCTCAAATGACCTTATGTCGCAAAATATCAATCGAAACGAAGCAAGCCGAGGACAACCGCGGAGCCCAAGGTCTTCGAGAACACCGATCAGCCAACCCTGGAGGGACGGAACATGAAGGATAAGCTCAATATTGTGATCGTTGGCGGCGGCTCCACGTGGTGCCCTGGCATTCTTAAAGCCCTGACCAAGCACATGGACATTCTGCCGCTGAACCGCGTGATGCTCTATGACATCGATGCCGAGCGTCAGCGTCCGATCGGCGAGTTTGGCAAGATCCTCTTCGCTGAGGAGGAGCCCGGTGTGGAGTTTGGTTACACCACCGATAAGGACGAGGCTTACACCGACGTCGACTTTGTGCTCTGCCAGATTCGTACCGGCGGCTACGAGATGCGTAGCAAGGACGAGAAGATTCCGCTGCATATGGGAATCATCGGCCAGGAAACGGTGGGCCCTGGCGGCATGGCTTACGGTATGCGCTCCATGCATGACATGGTTGAGATCGTCAACGACGTTCGCGCTCATAGCCCGGAGGCGTGGATTATCAACTACACCAACCCGGCTGCTATTGTGGCATATGGTCTCGAGCGCGTCCTGCCCGATGAGCATCGCGTCCTCAACATCTGCGATCAGCCCGTCAACCTCATGCGCTCTTACGGTCGCCTGCTCGGTCGCGATATGAGCAAGACGGAGCCCGTGTACTTTGGCCTCAATCACTTCGGTTGGTTCAAGCACATCTACGATGAAGAGGGCCATGACCTCGTCCCGCAGATTAAGGAGTACACGGAGAAGAACGGCTTCCTTCCTGCCGATGCCGAGCAGCGTGACCAGTCCTGGCTCGACACCTACGCCATGGTCAAGGACATGCTCGAGGACTTCCCCGACTATCTGCCCAACACTTATCTGCAGTACTATCTGTATCCCGAGTACAAGGTCGCTCACCTCGACCCCGACTACACTCGTTCCGACGAGGTCATCAACGGTCGTGAGAAGCGCGTGTTCGCCGAGTGCGAGCGTGTTGCCAAAGTCGGCACCGCAAAGAACTCCTCGGTTGTGCAGAACGATGCTCATGGCGATATGATCGTGGAAATCACCTCGGCCATTTATCGCAACACCAATAAGACCTTCATTGTCATCGTGCCCAACAACGGCATTATCGAGGGTATGCCCGATGACGCCATGGTCGAGGTCGCGGCAAGCGTGGGCGCCAATGGCCCGCAGCCCTATGCTGTTGGCAAGATTGGCACCTTCTATCGCGGCCTTATGGAGAACCAGTACGCCTATGAGCGCCTGACTGTTGAGGCTTGGATGGAGGGTTCCTACGAGAAGGCCCTGCAGGCACTCACGCTTAATCGTCTGGTCGGTGACGCAAAGAAGGCTCGCAAAGTGCTCGACAAGCTCATCGAGGCCAATAAGGATTACTGGCCGGAGCTTAAGTAGCTAGTTCCATAGCGCTTGATAACTGTTATGGGGCGTGTGGGCTGTAGAGCTGCACGCCCCGTTTCTTTAAGAGGGGTATCCCATGAACAAAGATGAGCTGCTGGCAAAGTTCCAGCGCCTGGGCAAAGTCCTCATGACGCCTGTCTTGATCCTGCCAATCGCCGGCATTCTTCAGGGCTTTGGCAATGCCTTTACCAGCCCCACCCTTACGGCAGCTGTTCCCTGGCTTGCTGCTCCGGGCTTTGCGATTTTCTTTTCGATTCTTAAGGCCGCAGCCGGCATCGTTATGAACAACATCCCGGTTATCTTCTCGATTTGTCTCGCCTATGGCTTCGCCAAGTCCGAGAAGGCTACCGCGGCGCTTTGTGGCTTTTTGGGCTACATGTGCATGAACTCCGTGATGGGCACGTTCCTTACGGCGACTGGCGTTATCGATCCCGCGAATCTTACGACGGGCCAGAGCACGATCCTCGGCATCACCACGCTCGACACTGGCGTTATCGGCGGTCTTCTGGTGGGTGCAATCGTCGCATGGTTGCATAACCGTTACTACAAGATTGAGCTGCCTGCCGTGTTCTCCATCTTCAACGGCACACGCTTTATTCCGGCGGTGACGCTGCTCTCATGCAGCATCCTCGCATTGGTCATGTCCTTTGTTTTCCCGTTTATTCAGAACGCTCTCGGTGCGCTGTCCGAGTTCATCAAGACTACGGGTGCCTTTGGTGCATTTGTCTACGGCGCCGGCGAGCGCATGCTCCTGCCCTTTGGCCTGCATCACTTTGTCTATTTGCCGTTCTTCTTCACGTCGCTCGGTGGCGTCGAGACCATCGACGGCCAGACTGTTCAGGGCGCTATCAATATCTACAACGCGATCCT
Organism: uncultured Collinsella sp.; assembly: GCA_900547655.1. GTDB lineage: Bacteria > Actinomycetota > Coriobacteriia > Coriobacteriales > Coriobacteriaceae > Collinsella. The sequence continues at coordinate 34,769 of URHQ01000001.1, read as the reverse complement.
GGGCTCTCCCAGCACGCCGTTTAACATCGAGGTCAGCCGTTTTGTCATGAACGGCAAGGTTATCTTCGCCATGTTCGGCCTGCCCGGCGCTGCACTCGCCTTCTACAAGACGGCACTTCCCAAGAACAAGAAGAAGACCGCAGCGCTCATGATTGCCATCGTGGTGCCTTGCATCCTCTCCGGCATTACCGAGCCGCTCGAGTACTCCTTCCTGTTCATCGCGCCCATCCTCTACGTGTTCCACGCTCTCATGGCTGGTCTTGCCTATGCGCTGACCTATATCCTGCAGTTCAACGTGGCCGGTTCCGCGTCCTTCGGCGGCCCGCTCTTGTCGTTGATCTTTAACGGCATTATGGGTGCAGCCAAGGGCTCCAACTGGCAGGTTATCCTGTTCCTCGGCCCTATCTACTTCGTGGTGTACTACTTCGTCTTCAAGTTCATCATTCTTAAGAAGGGCCTTAAGACCCCCGGCCGCGAGGAAGAGTCCGACGATGAGGCCGAAAAGGCTCCCAAGACCGTGATCAGCGACCTCATTCCCGCCATCGTTGAGGCAGTGGGCGGCGACAACAACATTAAGTCTGTCGAGGCCTGCTTCACCCGTCTGCGCATCCAGCTCAATGACTGTGACAAGGTGGTTGATGACGCCGAGTTTACCGAAAAGCTCGAAGCGCGCGGCATCGTGCATGTTAACGGTGGCGTGCAGATTGTCTACGGTAATATGGCTTCTAACTACGCAACTCAGATGCGCGAGCTGCTGGGTATGGAATAAACGCCCCAAACACACGATCAAGATTAATACAGGTCGGCGTCCGATTCTTCAATCGGGCGCCGACCTGTGCTGTTTTGGGGCGAATGGGCAAGTACATGATGCGCTTGCTGCTCTCTTTTGGCGCTGCCTATCGTGTATTCGGAAGCCTTGCGATGGTGAGGTGCGTTCTTTTCGGTCCTAGCGTGTTTGCGGCTAGCGCTGCGCCCGAAGTCGATTTGCACAGCTGATATACAGAGCGTTAACCGCGCTTTGTAGGCTCATGCCCTCTACCAGGGCGGTCGAGTACTCGCTGAGTGACTCCGCGCTTACGGGTAGCAAGAGCTCACGTGCCCCGTTGTTATCGAATGCCATGTTGCTCGATATCCAAATAACGCGGCAACCTCGCCGCTTGGCCTCAACGTAAAGATTGAAGATATGGCTCGTCTTCCCTGAGAACGATACAAAGACGGTTAGATCGTCGGGTTGGAGCAGACAGAGCGACGTCTCCTGTCCCTTGACGGAGCCAAATGAGAAGCACAGTCGGTTTACGCGGCTCAGCTTTTCGCAGAGTGAGCGGGCGACGAGATTGGAGAATGAGCTTCCGTATACGTAGACATTTTGCGCATCGAGAAGCCAGTCAACGGCCCGCTCGAGTCGATCCTCAGTGAGCAGGCGTTTTGTTTCAAGCAAAGAGGTCTCTACGATATCGAAATACCAGGGTATATCGATTTGCTTATGAGCCCTTGTCTCGGTTGTCTCACGCTGGAGCCAAGCGTTGAAGTCGTCAACTTGCTCTTTGAACGATCGAAAGCTCGAGCCGTTTACGCGCCTGCAGAAGCGCGAGATGGTCGCGGGCGATGTATTGCATGCGCGGGCAAGTTCTTCTATTGAGAGCTCTGGGACCTCGTCGTGATGGGAAAGGGCGTAGAGTGCGATGTGGCCGTCAAGGCTGCCGCCCTTCTCGACGTCTTCGATACAAGACCTGAGGTTCGAATAGACCTCGTACATCGACATTCAAATCACTCCAAACAATAATGCCCCGGAGCGGATATGCCATCTCCGGAGCATTGTGGTGAAGCTATGGGACGGATTTATTCCATGCCCAAGTATTCTCTCATTTCGACTTTGTAGACAGAAGCCTTATTGCCGTAAACGATCTGAACGCCGCCGCCAACGTGCACGATGGCACTGGCGCCGAGGTTTTTGGTGAAGACGCTATCGTCCTTGACTAGGGCGGTGTCTTTGAGGCTGAGCCTCAGGCGGGTGAAGCAGGCGTTGACGCCCGAGATGTTATCGGCGCCGCCCACGGCATCCACGATCTGCGGGATGAGGTCGCTTACCTGGACAGGTGTCTTGGAGTCGATGGCCGACGTGTCATCCGCTGCCTGCGTGTCATCATCCTCGCGGCCCGGGGTTTTGAGGTCAAATTTCTTGATAAAGGTGCGGAACAGCACGTAATAGATCCCGAAGTAAGCGATGCCGAGTGGAATAAGCCAGAACCAGTTGGAGCCTTTGTCGGCGTTCATGATGCCGTTGAAGATCCACGAGAGGAGCGGTCCGCCGAAGGCGGAAGGCCCGGGCACATTGAACTGTACCAGATAGGTGAGTACATACGCGATGCCGCACAGCAGGGCGTGGACCACATAGAGTACGGGCGCTACAAAGAGGAAGGAGTACTCGAGCGGTTCGGTTATGCCCATGATGGCGGCCGGAATGACGGCGGCGATCATGAGGGAGCCGACCTTCTTTTTATTCTCGGGACGGGCACAGTGGTAGATGGCGAGCGCCGCCGCGGGCAGGCCGCACATGGCGAACAGCACCTTGCCGTTCATGACGTATTTTGAGATGTCGATGTCGTACATCATGCCGGGCGTGTTGAGCATGGCGTTGTAGATGTTGACAGCACCCTCGACGGTCTGGCCGTCAACCTGGATGCTACCGCCCAGAGAAGTGAAGAAAAACGGCAGGTAGATGAAATGATGCAGGCCGAAGGGCAGAAGCATGCGCTCGGAGAAGCCATAGATGAACGCGCCAAACACCCCGGTGGAATCGATGAGTGTCGAGGCGGCCTTTAGGCCGGTTTGCACAAACGGAAACACGAAGGCGAGCGCAACGCCCACCAGGCTCGCGAAAACGACGGTGAGGGCGGGGACGCAGCGTGTGCCGTTGAAGATGCCGAGCACCGGCGGAAGCTGCACCTTATAGAATCGGTTGTGGATCCACGCGACTACCAAGCCGATGATGATGCCGCCGAATACGCCGGTGTCGAGTGTGGTTACGCCCAGGATGGCGTTCTGACCGGTCTGCAGGTTGGCGGGATCGATGATGCCCAGCAGGATAAGCAGCTGACCCATGATCGTGTTCATGGTCATGTAGCCGATGAAGCCTGAGAGTGCGGCGGTCGCCTTCTCGGCCTTGGCGTAACCGTAGGCAATGCAGATCGCAAAGAGAACCGAGATGTTACCATTGATAACGTTGCCGGCTGCTTTGATGAGCGTGCTAAAGATCACCATCGGCTCGGTGCCCAAAAACGGGCAGAGCGAGATGAGGTTAGCATTGGAAAGGGCGGAGCCCAGACCGACCAAAATGCCGGAAACGGGCAGGAGGAGGACCGGCGCCATGAGCACCTTGCCGAGTCTCTGGAACTCGGTGTAGAGCTTGCTTTCTTTCATGATGTTCCTTCGATGCGCGGGGAGTTAGGACAGGGTCGGCCAATAATCGCCGTTCGCTTCGATCAGGTCGTCGAGGATTTGGCGCGCGACGGTAGTCGAAGGGACGGTCTTGTTGATTGCGATGGCTTCGAGCGCCTTCTGGTAGGAATGCTCGTAATATGCGTCGACGGCGAGCTTTTCGCTGGCATTCTGCTCTTCGATAAGCCCCTTGTAAAAGGTGGGGATAGCAGGCTGGCTGATGGGTTCGGGGCCCCAAGAGCGCAGGTAGGCGGGAACCTCGACCATGGCGTCGTCGGGCAGATTGGGGATGGCGCCGTTATTCTCGACGATTACGAGATAACGTTCGCACTTGTTGTAGGCGATAGAGGCGGCTGCGTCGACGATAAAGTCGCCAAAGACCGTGAAGCTCTGTACGGGGCTCTTGTAATTGGCGGGATCTGCCAGGTACTTGTCGTGCTCGGCAAACATCTCCTTCTCGCGTCCGTTGATGACGTTGTCGGCGCGCGTCCAGTTGGGGTCCATGTCATCTGCCATGTCTTTGGAGTACAGGTAGTACTGCAGGTAGCTGTTGGGCAGATACTCGGGATAGTCCTTCACAATCTTGACGTATTGACCCCAGGTGTGCATCCAGTCCTTGTCCTTGTGATGCTTGTCGCTCACGGCCATGCCGTGCTCGAGAATCATCTGACGAAGCTCCGGCAGACGATCGCGCCCCTGCTTGTCGTAGATTTTGGTAAACCAGCCAAAGTGATTGAGTCCAAAATACATGGGGTCGATATCGCGCCAGCTGGGAAGTCCAAGCATCTTAGAGTACGAGAGCAAGATAGCCGTGGGCATATCGCAGATGTTAAGGATATGGTCGTTGCCAAACTCGCGACGCGTGGCCTCGGCGACAACTGCGGCGGGGTTGGAATAGTTGAGGATCCAGGCGTCTGGACTGTATTTCTTGGCGTAGCGTACGAGGTCGAAGACGCCGGGGATAGACCTGATGCCATAGGAGATCGAACCGCCGGCGCCGCAGGTTTCCTGTCCCACGCAACCGTACTTGAGAGGGATGCGCTCGTCCTGGCGACGCATCTGAAGGCCACCCTGGCGGATTTGCGCGAAGACGAAGTCGACATCGGTGAATGCCTTTTCGGGATCGGTCGTCACGACAACTTCGATGTCAGGAGCTTCCTGCTCGATGAACTGCTTCATGATGTCGTAGACGAGATGCATGCGCTTTTCGTCGATGTCGTACAGGGCGAGTTTGCGCAGCGGTAATTCGTTTTTCTTCTGCAATAGGCTCTGGATGATGCCAGGGGTGTGGGTGCTGCCGGCCCCGGCGATTACAACTGCTTTCTTGTCCATGTGGTAAACCCCTTTCGTGTGGATTGACCATTTCAGACTACGAAAGCTCTACCTGCGATTCTATCGATTTTCAGATTGCGAAAAACGATAGCGATAATCTTAACAGGATGCGTTTTGCGTGGTTAAATAGCGCCGGGAAAGATACTGACTTGGGCGGCAGGCGACGTGTTGTATGGCTGCGGGAGCGAACGCCAGGCGGTCAAAAGATGGCGGGCGGTGCTGCGGCTTTTGGCTGCAATTGCGCTACCCGCGGCGACGCTCCCAGCGAGCCAACTTAATCGTTACCAGCGTGAGCGCCCAGGCCACAAGTGAGAATGCGGCGCCCACTGCGCCCACGTACGCAATGCCAATGCTGCTTACCACGGCGCCGCCCACCGCGGTGCCAAACGAGATGCCGACGTTAAACGCCATGGGCTCAACCGAACTTGCGAGTACCATCGACTTGGGATGGCGGCTGCGCGCCACGTCCATAAAGTGCGTGATGCACGACACCGAGAACAGGTACATGAGCAGCGCCAAGCTAAAGACAAAGACCAGCGCGAGCGGCATGGTGCCGCCCACAGCAAACAGCCCGAGTAACGCCGCAGCCTGCAGCACAAACGTCACAAGCAGCGCCTTCATGCCAAAGCGCGCATCGATCCATCCGCCCAGGATGTTCGAGATCAGGCAGAACACGCCATAGGCCATGAGCGTGGTGCTGGCTTCGACCGTGCCCATGCCCAGCACCTGCTCAAGATAAGGCGTCACGTAGCCGTAGAAAACGTAGACCGACCCCACGCCAAACAAAAAGATGAGCATGCCGGTAATGATACTCGGCTCGCGTAGTAGCCCCGCCTGCTCGCGGAAGGTGGCAGGCTCGTCGGTTTGCCCGGCGCGAGGCATAAACGCCACGAGCGCTCCGCAGATCAAAACGGCAAAGGTCAGCGTGCCGTACATGGCCACGTGCCAGTCGAGCGTGTCGGCCACAAACTTGCCAATCGAGGTTACAAAGACCATTGCCACGGAAAACGCACCATATACCACCGAGATGGCAAGCGAAGTTTGCTGCGGGGACAGAAGCTCGGGGATGTACGTCACACCCACGGCGAGCAGTGCGCCCGAGACGGAGCCCAGGATGATGCGCGAGGCGAACAGCACCTGGAAGTTGGGCGCCAGAGCCATGACAAGATTGCCCAGCACAAAGACGATGCTGTAGCACACGAGCAGCTGGTAGCGGCGAAAACGCCCCGTGCTGAGCGCAAGCGCCGGCGTGGCGATGGCGTAGACAAGCGCAAACACGCTGATGAGCTGGCCCGCGGTGGCAAGCGATATGCCGAGCTCCGTCGCCAAGTCACTTTCGATGCCGATGACCACGAATTCGGAGCAGCCGAGCGAAAAGCCTAACAACACGAGCAGCGCCAGGCAAAGATTGGTGCGCGCGGGGGAGAGCGCGGCGGCGGTTGACTTACTTTTAGGCGTGGTTGCGGCGGTCAAGGTTGTCACTCCAATGTCGCATGAATAAGCGGGATTCAATCCCTGCAACTCTAACAGAATGTGACAAAGAGACAGTCCCTTTGTCGCATTGCGCTGCCAGCCAGTCGCCCAAACCGTCACAACATTCGGCGAAAATCTCGAAATCGAGGAAAAGCGTCGAATGTTGTGACGGTTTTCCTGTCTGTGCCGGCGAGCTCCAGTGCCGTCTGGGGGTATAAGGCTAGCAAGTGTTTATTTGCGAGGCCTAAGGGGCGCCCCGTATGGATATCGATAACTTTGAATGGTGGTATAGCGAGGGCGAGGCTCCGGACGAGGGGTGGGACGAGCCTGCGCCGCGTGACGTGTCGAGCGACGAGGACGAGACCGGCAACGATGCCGCTGTCGAGCCTGATGCCGCCTCCGATGCCGCCGAGCCCCTGACCTTTGAGCAGGCTTGGGCCCAAGCCGAGGCCGACGAGGCTAAGGCCGATGCCACGGCCACACTCGGTGAGCCGGCGGACATGTCCATCTCGCCGGCCAAGACCCCGCAGCCGCGCCATAACATCGATCCCGGCAGCACGGCATCCTTCAGCATTCTCGACGTGCCCGCGCAGGGTGCCCAGGCGCCCGCCCCCACGCATCGCCCCAACCTAGCTCGCGAGGAAGATGCTGGCCGTCGCTCGCCGCTCGGCCCCATCCTCATCGCCTTCATGGCCGGCGTCATCGCTTGCTCGGCGATCGGAAATGTCTGGAGCCATGTGGAACAACAGCGCAAAGATGCCGCCAAGGTCGAGATGTCTGTCGAACAATCGCTCAGCCGCACGCGCTCGGTGCATGTGTCGGTCGAGGTCAAGGACGGTGCGACATGGGACACCGCCCGCGGCGACAGCCAGATGCTCATCCACATCGCGGGCCGCACGCTCAGGGGGCAGGCGATTGACGAGTATCAATATGTCAACTCCGCTGGCGACGGCATCGAACTCAAGCCCGGCGACTACGAGCTCACGGTCGACGAGCCGCCCGTCGCCACCGATGGCACGCGCTTCCGCGCCTCAAAGCGCATGGTTCCCGTGAGCTTTAACTCGCAGGCGCCCGATGCGGTCGACAGCACGCCGCAGGGCGGATTCGACCTTTACGCAATCGCTCAATAGCTGCGCCTGCCGCTTCTCCTTGCCGCCAAGAGTGGGACAATAGCCCTCGACACTGTTGTTTACTTTTGGAGGAAGTAGCATGTCCACCGTCACTACCATCAAGCGCGGTGGCCTTACCGCGGCCATCGATTCCATGGGTGCCCAGCTCACGAGCCTTGCCCTCAACGGCAATGAGTATCTGTGGCAGGGCGACCCGGCCTTTTGGGGCAAGCACGCGCCCATTCTGTTCCCCATCGTGGGCTCACTGCGCAACAACACGGCGACGTCTGCGGCTGGCGCCTGCGAGATGCCGCGCCACGGCCTCGCGCGCATCGTCGAGCACAAGCTGGTCGAGGTCTCCGAGGACGGCTCGTCCGTCACCTACGAGATCACCGACACGCCTGAGTCGCTCAAGGCTTTCCCCTTCCACTTTAAGCTCAACATGACCTATGCCCTAACCGGCGACGCCACGCTCACGCAGACCTTTGCCGTCACCAACACCGGCGACGTGGACCTGCCGTTCTCGGTGGGCGGTCACCCTGCATTTAACGTGCCCGCCCCCGGTGCCGGGGACGAGGTATTCGAGGATTACGAGCTGGCGTTTACCGAGGCTTGGACCAACGAGGCCCCCGTCATCACGCCCGATGGCCTCATGACGTTCGAGGGTAGCTACAAGGCTCCCGATAACTCGGACGTGCTGCCCATCACGCACCGCAGCTTCGATAACGATGCCATCATGTTCACCGATACCCCGGGCTCCACGCTCACGCTGCGCGGCCGCAAGTCGGGCCACGGCGTCAAGATCGACTTTGAGGGCTTTAAGTACATCGGCGTGTGGTCTGCCGCCAACGACGCCCCGTTTGTGGCGCTCGAGCCCTGGACCGGTCACACCACCATGGACACCGAGGACGACGTCTTTGAGCACAAGGTCAACACCATTACGCTGGCGCCGGGCGAGACAGACGTCCGCAGCTTTAGCGTCACCCTGCTCTAGACGTGACAAAGGGACAGCCCCTTTGTCCCTTCCCACCCGCTAAGCCTCCCTGCCGTCCCCGGCAGGGAGGCTTTTTGGTAGGTAGTCATTGGGGACGTTCTTAAACGACTGCTGTGTGTCTATTAATTTTTCGCGCACATGCCGCGCTGCTGGTTGCGGGCGTATATCCTGTCTTATTGTCAGTAACGCAAAATAGGGAAGGCACCAGATGCAACCTCGGCAACAGCGCGGCATGCAGACCCAGCCGGTATGCAGCCGTCGCATCTTTTTGGGTAGCGCTCTCGCTGCGAGCGCTTCCGTCGTCGCCGGCGCGCTCGCCGGCTGTCAGCGCCCGTCCACGCTCAAGGTGGTTCAGCCCACGACGGGCGGCGGTCGCGACGACCTGTCCGATTCCGTGATCGGCAAGGACAAGATTCGCATTGGCATGGAGGCGGCCTACGCCCCGTACAACTGGCAGGTTTCCGAAGCCAGTGAGTACACCATCCCCATCGACAACGTGCAGGGCGCTTACGCCGATGGCTACGATGTTCAGATCGCAAAGATCGTCTGCAAGGCCCTTGGCGGCGAGCCCGTTGCCGTCAAGCAGAGCTTCTCGGGCCTCATCGATTCGCTCAACAACGGCCAGATCGACCTCATCATCGCCGGCATGAGCGCCACGCCCGAGCGCGAGGAGTCGGTCGGCTTCTCCGACCCGTACTTCATTGGCTACTTTGGCCTGTTCGTAAAAGAGGGTTCCCCCTACCAAAACGCCACCAAGCTCAGCGACTTTAGCGGCGCCACGGTGCTCGGCCAAAAGGACACCATGCTCGACACCGTCATCGACGAGATCCCGGGCGTTGTGCACAAGAACCCGGTCGATTCGGTTCCCACGGTGTTCTCGAATCTGCTGCAGGGCACGTGCGACGCTGTGACTTACAACACCGAGAACGAGAAGGGCTATATGGCCCAAAATCCCGGTATCGTCCCCATCCATTTTGCCGAGGGCGAGGGCTTTAAGCAGGAGGTCGCGGCAAACGTCGGCTGCCGCAAGGGCTCGGACAAGCTGCTTAAACTCATCGACAAGACACTCAAGGGCATTAGCCAAGAGGAACGCGACCAAATGTGGGACGCGTGCCTCGATCGTCAGCCGGCATAGGGAGGCAGCATGAAAACCATCAATCGTCTGGCCTCCTTTATCAAGGCCGACCACCGTTATGTGTACCTGGGCACGAGCGTTGTCGCGGCGCTCGGCCTGGCGTTTAGCCAACGCAATCCTACGCCGCTGAGCTTCTTGGCGCCCACCGGTATCTTCCAGGATTGCCTTTGGGCGATTCTTTGGGCCTGGCTCGTCGTGTCGGCGGCGGCGCTGGTCACCAAACTCATGCACTGGAACGACTATCGCGAAACGTCGCCGTTTGCTTCCGAGCGCTTCCGTCGCGGCGCGCGCCTGGGCAGCTACGTCGTGGTCGCCATCGCGGTGATCTTTTTCGTGGACCGCTGCGTCATGTCATTTATCGACCTGGTGCAAGTGAGCATTGTCTCGGACTCCAACCCCAGCGACTTTTTGTCGAGCCTGGTCTACATGACCTACAAGAGCGGCGACTTCTTCATCCGCGGCATCGAGATCACCATCGCACTTGCGACCTTCGGTACCGTCATCGCCTTTTTCCTGGCGCTGCTCTTTGTGTTCCTGCGCATTCAGACCTTCGATCGCGTAGACAACGACCTGGTGCGCTTCTTTAAGAGTATCGGCCGCGGCTTTGCGACCATCTACTCCACCATCGTGCGCGGCACGCCCATGATGGTCCAGGGCCTGCTCATCTATTACGCGGGCTTCACCGTTTTGCGCGGCATGGGCTTCGAGACCGCTCAGGCCAACCAGATTTGGAGTACCTTCACCGCCGGCCTCGTCACCATCTCGCTCAACTCCACCGCCTACATGATGGAGGTCCTGCGCGGCGGCATCGAGTCCATCGATCCCGGCCAGGCCGAGGCAGCACGCTCGCTGGGTTTGTCGCAGTGGCAGGCTATGCGCAAAGTCGTGTTCCCCCAGGGTATTAAAAACGCGATTCCGGCGCTCACCAACGAGCTCATCATCAACATCAAGGATTCGTCGGTGCTCTCGGTTATCGGCGTGTTCGACCTCATGTACGCCACCACCACCGTCGCCGGTGTGTACTATCGCCAGATGGAAGTCTACTGCGTGGCGCTCGTGGTCTACCTGATCCTGACGCTCGTGGCGAGCCGCCTGCTCGAAGCCTTTGGCAAAAAGCTCGGCGCCGAGGCCCCGGCCACGCTGCCCAGCTCTAACTAGGCTTAAGACGAGGAGAATCATCATGGCAGATACCGCCACTACCGGCGTTGCGGCCGCCGCACAGACCAATGAGCCGCTCATCCGCGTCGAGGGCCTGCGCAAGAGCTTCGGCTCGCTCGAGGTACTCAAGGGCATCGACCTGTCCGTTAACCCCGGCGAGGTCGTCACCATTATCGGCGCCTCGGGCTCGGGCAAGTCGACCTTCCTGCGCTGCCTCAACCTGCTCGAGACCCCGGATGCGGGCCACATCTGGTTCCACGGCCAGGATCTTACGGCCGAGCGCTGCAACATTAACAAACTCCGCGAGGACATCGGCATGGTGTTCCAGGGCTTTAACCTGTTCAACAACATGGACGTGCTCGACAACTGCACGCTTGCGCCCGTCACGCTCAAAAAGATGAGCAAGGCCGAGGCCGAGAAGGTCGCGATGGAGCATCTGACGAGTGTGGGGCTCGAAAAGTTCGCGCACGCCGCCGTGGGTCGTCTGTCCGGCGGCCAAAAGCAGCGCGTGGCCATCGCCCGTGCCCTGTGCATGAATCCGCAGATTATGCTGTTCGACGAGCCGACCTCCGCACTCGATCCCGAGATTGTGGGCGAGGTGCTCGAGGTCATGCGTAAGCTCGCTGCCGACGGCATGACCATGGTCGTCGTCACGCACGAGATGGCCTTTGCCCGCACGGTGTCCGACCGCGTGGTCTTTATGGACAAGGGCGTGGTGCTCGAGGACGCCGCGCCGGCCGAGCTCTTCGGCAACCCCAAACACCAGCGCACCCGCGAGTTCCTCTCGCGTTATCTCGAGGACAAATAACCGACCGCAAACTCTTGCGTTGCAGGGCCGCTCCCGTGGGGCGGCCTTTGTCGTCACAATCGAAAGGATGTCATGGCCGAGGTTTGGCGCTTCTTTGCGCATGAGGACGATTTTGCCGATATAGACGAGGCAGGCGCGTACGAGCGTTTGGGCCGCGTGCTGTCGTTTCCGACCATCTCGAGCATGGATGCCGAGGCGGTGGACTGGCAGCCCTTCGACGACCTGCGCGCCTATATGCAGCAGGCCTGGCCGCACGTATTTGCGGCGGGCGAGGTCGAGCTTATCGACCATTCGCTGTTGGTGACACTTAGCGGTTCCGACCCTGCCCTCAAACCCGTCATGCTCATGGGCCACATGGACGTGGTTCCTGTGGTACCCGGCACCGAGGCTGACTGGACGCACGAACCCTTTAGCGGGCACGTGGACGACACCTATATCTGGGGCCGCGGCGCGATCGACATGAAGGACCAGGTCGCAGGCATTCTCGAGGCTGTCGAGTATGCGCTGGCGCACGGCTGGCAGCACGAGCGCACGCTGCTCCTGGCCTTTGGCCAGGACGAGGAGACAACGCAGTACGGTGCAGGCGCCATCGGCCGCGCGCTCGAGGAGCGCGGCATTGAGCTTGAGTACCTGATCGACGAGGGCGACTACCGCATCGTTTCGGCTGCCGAGTACAGCGCGGGCGAGGGCTGGCTCATGCACGCCGACCTCGCGGAGAAGGGCTATGCCGATATCGTGCTCAAGACGAAGAGTGAGGGTGGACATTCTTCTAACCCCTACGGCGGCACGTCGCTCGAGGTGCTCAGCCGTGCCATCACCGCAATCTGCGATATCGAGTGGCCGACGCACGTGACCGACTTGCTTGCCGCCCAGCTCGTCGAGTTGGGGCTCTACACGGCCGATGAAATTGCCGCCAACGGGGGCGCCATTGTCCGCGATTGCCTCGCCAGCAAGAAGCTCTATCCGCTGGTGACGACCACCTGCGCGCCCACGCAGATCGAGGGTGGCAGCACCGGCGCCAACGTAATGCCGCAGGATATGTGGGCCAACATCAACTTCCGCATGCTCGAGGGCACGAGCGTGGCCGACGTTGTGGCGCGCTGCCGTGAGGCGGTTGCCGGGGCGGACCTTGCCGGTCGTGTCGAAGTGGAGCTGGGCCCCGGCAGCTCCGAACCCTCGCCGTCCCCGCGCATCGGTGGTCCCGGCCTCGAGGCGGTTCGCTCCATCGCCGCCCGCTATTTCCGTGATCCAAAGGGGACGGAGGAAAACGGATCATTCGAGCCAGTGGCAATTGTGCCCTCGACCGTGATCGGTGCGACCGACGCTGCCAACTACCAACAAATTTGCCCTGAGTGCATTCGCTTCTCGGCCTTTGTGGTTGATGACGACGAGTGTGATCACGGCGTCCACGGCACCAACGAGCGCATCACCCGCCGCGCCTACCTCCAGGGCATCCGCTTCCTCGTCGCTCTACTCCAAACGCTCTAGAATGCGACAAAGCGACAGCTCCTTTGTTGGTCGTTGGGGACGTTCTTAAACGACTAGTCGTTAAGGAACGTCCCCAACGGCTACGTCCACTCATTCCGTGCGGGTTATATGCAGGTTTGCCTGCGCACGCTATCATGTATGGGTTAGACCGCAACTATGTACCCCATACGCGAAGGGATGCGCATGTATCTGAAGATCGACATGTTCTAGCCGGGCTTACCCCCGCAGTGGCGCCGCACGCCCCATCAACTCTGCCGATTTTCACCTTCACACATATAAAGGAGTCCCGCCATGCGCGACAAGCTCGAAAAGATCATCAAGGCCTACGAGGAGCTCGAGAAGAAGCTCTCCGACCCGGCCGTCGCCTCCGATATCAAGGAGTTCACGCGTCTCAACAAGGAGTACGCGCACCAGTCCGACCTCATCGCCGCCTCGCGCGAGTACATCGGCGCGCTCGATGACATCGAGGCCGCCAAGGAAATGCTCCACGATACCACCGATGCCGATGAGAAAGAGATGCTCCAGATGGACATCTCCGAAAACGAGGCCAAGCTTCCCCAGCTCGAGGAAGACATTAAGTACATGCTCATTCCGAGCGACCCCAACGACGACAAGAACACCATCGTCGAGATTCGCTCTGCCGCCGGTGGCGACGAGGCGGCCATCTTCGCCGGCGACCTGTACAAGATGTACCAGCGCTTCTGCGAGTCGCGCGGCTGGAAGACCACCGTGCTCGACTCCAGCCCCAGCGAGGCCGGCGGCTTTAAGTCCATTGAGTTCAAGGTCGAGGGCGACCGCGTCTACTCCGTCATGAAGTACGAGTCCGGCGTGCATCGTGTCCAGCGCGTCCCCAAGACCGAGTCCCAGGGTCGCATCCAGACCTCCACGGCAACCGTCGCCGTGCTTCCCGAGGCCGAGGAGATCGACGTCCAGATCAACCAGTCCGACCTGCGCATCGATACCTACTGCGCCTCCGGCCCTGGCGGTCAGTGCGTTAACACCACCTACTCCGCCGTGCGCATCACCCACCTGCCCACCAACACCGTGGTGCAGTCGCAGGAGCAGCGTTCCCAGATCCAGAACCGCGAGGTCTGCATGCAGATGCTGCGTGCCCGTCTGTACGAGATGGAGCTCGAGAAGCAGCAGGCCGAGCTCGGCGCCGAGCGCCAGAGCCAGATTGGCCACGGCAACCGTTCCGAGAAGATCCGTACTTACAACCAGCCCCAGGACCGCGTGACCGATCACCGTATCGGCTTCAACTCCACCTACAACGGCGTCCTTCTGGGCGATCAGCTCGGCACCGTCATCGAGGCGCTTGCCGCCGCCGAGCGAGCCGAGAAGCTGGCACAAGCAGTTTAAGTTACGGCGTTTTACCAAACGCCGTAACGGCTCGACGCTGCGCCCTTAGGTTCCGCCGTTCTAACGAACGGCGGACCAGCTGACGCTGCGCGCCGCCCAGAGCGACAATTTGTCATTCAAAAGGCAAGGCATGACCAGAAGGTCTATGCCTTGCCTTTTTCATGCCAACTTGTTCGCTCTGGACGTCGCTCGCTGTCCGTCCTCTATCTGCGGCGTTGCCATCGCTGCCGAAGACGGCAATTGGTTAGTTGGCACTTAGGGACGTTCCTTTTCTGCCGGCAGTTTGGGACACTCCTGGCTTAGTAGTCATTGGGGACGTTCTTAAACGACTAGTCAAATAAGAACGTCCCCAATGACTAGGTCGGGCACATTGCTTTGTGAGTTTATTCAATCTTCTTTAATAACAATTAAGTTGTTTACCTGCTTAAAGTTATTTATCATTTTTAAAAATAATGCTCGAAAAAGCGTCCGAGAAGTCGCGGGGCGATTTTTGATGGGTCGTGCGTCAAGCGATGTGGCAAGTTCTTGGTTAGATATTGGTCAGTTTTGGGCAACCTTGTCAAAAGCTTGACGAATGCAGATTTAGACGTCGACGAATGAACACTTCGATTGCGATTCAAGCAAAATTCTGGGCTGATTCTCGATAATCGCTTCCAATCGTCCCTTGCCGCGCGCCGCCCTCGCGTACAATCTGCTCCGACATTCGCGCGCCGTCCGGCGCTTAAGAGGGGAGGGCCCCATGGCAAACGAGATTTGGACCATCAAGCGTTGTCTCGAGTGGACCAAGGAGTACCTGGCCGAGCGCGGCGAGGAGCACCCCCGTCTTTCTGCCGAGTGGCTGCTCTGCGCTGCCACGGGTTTGGCACGCATCGACTTATATATGCGCATGGACGAGACGCTTAACGCGGCTCAGCTCGAGACCATGCACGCGGCCGTTGTTCGTCGCGCTAAAGGTGAACCGCTGCAGTACATCACCGGCAGCACGCAGTTTCGCATGATCGACGTCACGTGCGCCCCCGGCGTGCTCATTCCGCGTCCCGAGACCGAGATGCTTGTCGAGGAAGTCCTCAATTATCTGGATGCCGAGGTGCTGAGCCCCGAGGCTGCTGCCCGTCAGCGTGTTAAGCTGCCTTGGAACGATGAGGTCGAGGAGGCACGCAAGGCTGAGGCCGCGCTGGCAGACGAACGCGCGACCGCCGAGCGCCGTGCCGCCAACCTGACGGCCGCCGATGAGGCTGCGCTGGGTAGCGACGTGCTCGGCAGCCGTGCCTATGCCGAGGAGCTGGCCGACCGCGAGGCCGAGGAAGCCGCCGCGCAGGCAGCAGAAGCCGAAGTCGCGGAAGCCGCCGAGTCCGAGCTCGACGAATACGGCATCGCCATCGAGGGTGCCGACCAGGAGACGGCTTCAGCTCAGGATGCCGCTTCGCCTGCCCCAGCCGAGCCCCGCATCGCCCGCGTTCTCGAGGTCGGCTGCGGCACGGGCTGCATCTCGCTTTCCCTTGCCTGGGAGCGCCGCGGCCACGTTACCTGCACCGCCACCGATATCGAGCCGCGCGCTATCGATCTGGCCACCAAAAACCGCGACGCGCTCGGTCTCACATCCGATGAGGTCGCCTTTAGCCTCACCAACCTGGTGAGTTCCATTCCCCGCGAAGAGTGGGGCACCTTTGATGTGCTTGTCTCCAATCCGCCCTACATTCCGACCGACGTCATGCGCTCACTGCCGCACGAGGTCAAGGACTTCGAGCCCGACCTGGCGCTTGAGGGCGGCGCCGACGGCCTCGATATCTTCCGCCGCCTGCTCAATGCGGCGCCTTACATGCTGCGCGCCGGCGGCCTGTTTGCCTGCGAGCTCTACGAGGGTGCCCTCGACGCCGCCGCCGAGCTCTGCCGCCAGGCGGGTCTCTCGGACGTGCGCATCGTCCGCGACCTCACCGATCGCCCCCGCATCGTCCGAGCCATCGTCACCGAGCCCAAACAGCGTCAGTAATATTCATTAACTGGTTAGCAAAAATTATAAAGTAGTTTATAATTAGGACGGCCGAAAGAGGTCGGCCCATGCAACCTCCTACCTTTCGGGAAATCATTGCCCTACTCAAGCACGATGGATTCGTGAAGGTCGCGCAAGTCGGTAGTCATGCTAAGTATGTTTCTGGTGACCGTGTTGTCACCGTGAACGGCTCTGGTGGTGATCGACCAAAGAAGGGCACGTGGGCAAGTATTCGTCGCCAAGCTGGATGGTAGTTGGAGGCAAAATGAGGCAGCGATTTACCTATGACTGCGTTCTCATAAAAGAAGACGACGGTTACTGCGCCAGCTTCCCGCAGATTCCCGGCGCCTTTGCCGATGGCGATACACGCGAAGAAGCGATTGCCCATGCCACCGAGGCGCTGATGGCGTTTTTGGCCGACGACCTCAACAACGGTTTGACTCCGGCAGGGTACGAACACTCGGCCGAGGTCGTGGCCCTTTCAGTCGAAATCGACCACGAGGACGCTCGGGAAGCGGCGTGCCGAACATTTAAAGACGCAGCGCTGGACCTCAAAGTCTCCGCTCCACGGATTACCGCTCTGGTCAAAGCCGGAAAGCTCGATGTTGAACTCGTCGACGGCCGTCGGATGATAACGATAGACAGCATCGAGCGCTACGCCGCCCAAAAACGCCACGCCGGCAGGCCAAAGAAGTTCGTCGCAGTTCAATAACCCCCTCACTTTCACCGACTACTAAAGCCGCTCACCAAACCAACATGCGCTCTGGGCAAATAGGTTGAATGTTTCGTGCGAGAATGCCCCTCAGTAAACAAACTTGCACCAGAGCGTAAGGGGCTGGCATACACATGCAGACGGTCTATCGGGTATACAAGGGAACGCGCGAGCCGCATCGGCTTGCCGTCGAGCGCGCGGCCGAGGTGCTCGGCCGCGGCGGCCTGGTCTTGATCCCGACCGAGACCGTCTACGGTGTCGCCGTGGCAGTCAACGCCTTCTCCGATGCCGTCCCCCAAGATACAAGCGAATCCTTGTTGTGGCCGCGCGATCCGCATGCCACCGTTAACGGCGCCGCGGTCCCTGCGCTTGGTACTGGCTACCGCCGCATCTTTACCCTCAAGCAGCGCAAGCTCACCCAAACGGTCGCCTGGCTGGTCGATGGCGTCGAGGCGCTCGACCGCTATGGCGTGGATATCCCGGAAGATGCCCGCGTACTTGCGCGACGATGCTGGCCGGGAGCCCTGACTATCGTGGTCAAGGCGGCTCCCTGCGTGCCGACCTTTATGCGTGCTGCCGACGACACCGTGGCCCTGCGCGCTTCGGCCTCTCCCGTGGTCCAAGCGCTCATCCGCGCCTGCGGCAGTCCCCTTGCCTGCACGAGCGCCAACACACACGGCGCGCCCTCGCCGGCAAGCTTTGCCGCCGTCGAAGGTCGCATCCTGGAGGGGGTCGATGTTGCCGTCGACGCCGGCGAGACCCCGTGTCGCGACGCCTCGACCATCGTGTCGTTCCAGCACGGCGGGCTCCAGATCCTGCGCCAAGGCGCACTTCCCGCATCAGAGATCGAACGGGTCCTGTCCGACCCGATGCAATAGAAAGGTGTAAGCGATGTCGTTGAATCTGGGCAGCCTGGGCATGGAAGATGCCTCGTTTAACTTTGGCGGTTCCTACATCATGGCGCTCGACTGCGGCACCACCTCGGTACTTGCGACCATCGTCGACGAGTACGGCTGCATCGTCGCGCAGGCACGTCGTAGCGTCAAAACCAGCTTCCCGCGTCCCGGTTGGATAGAGCAAGACCCCATGGAGGTGCTTGCCAGCCAGATCGGCGTGATGATGGAGGTCCAGTTTAAGAGCGGCATCCATTCTGACCGCATCGCCGCCATCGGTATCTCCAACCAGCGCGAGACCACGGTGGTGTGGGACCGCATAAGCGGCCAACCCATCTATAACGCCATCGTGTGGCAATGCCGTCGCACCGCACCTCTGATCGACGAGCTGGTCGAGCGGGGCGCAGAAGAGCTGGTGCGCTCCCGCACGGGACTCACGCTCGATCCGTATTTCTCGGCTTCCAAGGTGCAGTGGATCCTCGACAACGTCGACGGTGCGCGTGAGAGCGCGGCGGCGGGCGACCTCATGTTCGGCACCATCGACACCTGGCTCATCTACAACCTCACCGGCAGTCAGGTCTTTGCCACCGACTACACCAATGCCAGCCGCACGGCGCTCTTTAATATCCATACGCTCGATTGGGACGACGACCTGCTGGCGCTCTTTGACGTTCCACGTTCCATGATGCCCGAGGTTCGTTGGAGCTCGGGCGACTACGGCCGCGTCGCGAGCGACATCATGACCAACATGCCGCCCATCATGGGCGTGGCGGGCGATCAGCAGGCGTCGCTGTTCGGCCACTGCTGCTTCCATCCCGGCCAGACCAAAAACACCTATGGCACGGGTTGCTTTATGCTCATGAACACCGGCGACGAGGTCGTCGAATCCAAGAACGGTCTGGTCTCCACGATCGGTATCGCCGCGGACGGCAAGATCAGCTATGCGCTCGAGGGTTCTATCTTTGCCGCCGGCTCAACCATGAACTGGCTGCGCAACAACATGGGCATCATCTCGAGCGTGAGCGAGTCGGCACAACTCGCCGCTTCGATTAGCGACAACGAGGGCTGCTACTTCGTTCCCGCCTTTGCGGGTTTGGGTGCTCCCTGGTGGGACCCGCATGCCCGCGGTATCGTGTGCGGTCTGACCGGCGCCTCGAGCCGTGCGACCATCGTACGTGCCGCCTGCGAATCCATGGCATATCAGAGCTACGACGTGCTGCGCGCCATGGAGCAGGACGTGGGGCTTTCGATTGAGCGCCTGTCTGTCGATGGCGGTGCCTCGCGCAACGAGTTCATCATGCAATTCCAGGCTGACCTGCTGGATATCCCCGTGCTGCAATGCGAGACGGTGGAGACCACGGCAATCGGTGCCGCGTACTTGGCGGGTCTTGCCGTCGGCTATTGGGAAGACCTTGAAGAGCTGGAGCAAAATGCCCAGATCGTTAGGACCTTCCTTCCCTATATGTCCGCCGAGCGTCGCGAGCAAAACCTTGCGGGCTGGCGTGATGCAGTCAAGCGCTCGCTCAGTACCGCACAGTAGGGCTGCGATGGGCTGCTCGATACAACAAACCGCTAAACTTATGCATGGCGTGCGGCGGCAACATTGCTGTGCGCCTTGTCAGCAAGGCCGTTTTGCGGCCGCAACGAAAGGGGCAATCAACCCATGACCGTCACCTACGATACGTCCCGTGTGACGCTTGTCGATCACCCGCTCGTCCAGCACAAGCTGTCGATCCTGCGCGACAAAAACACCGGCACCAACCAGTTCCGCCAGCTCGTGCGCGAACTCGCGCTTTTTGACGGCTACGAGGCCATGCGCGACCTGCCCATGGAAGACGTCGAAGTCGAGACCCCTATCACCACCGCAACGTTTAAGCAGCTCGCCGGCAAGAAACTCGCCATCGTGCCCATCCTGCGTGCGGGCCTTGGCATGGTCGACGGCATCCTCGACCTGGTGCCCTCCGCTCGCGTGGGCCACATCGGCATGGAGCGCGACGAGGTCACCCACGAGCCGCACGAGTATTACTGCAAGATGCCCAAGGATATCGACCAGCGCATCTGCCTGGTCGTCGACCCCATGCTCGCCACGGGCGGTTCGGCCGAGATGGCCATCAGCTACCTGCGCGAGCGCGGTGTCAAGGACATCCGCATGCTGTGCATCGTCGCGGCCCCCGAGGGCCTCAAGTCGCTGACTGAGAAGGACCCCGATGTGCATATCTATACCTGCGCCATCGACGACCATCTCAACGAAGCTGCCTACATCGTTCCCGGCCTGGGCGACGCCGGCGACCGCATCTACGGCACGCTGTAATCTCTGGGCCATACCGGCTAACGTCGAAAATACGAAGAAATGGTGCGCGCGGGCGAGCAAAAGACGACCACGCGCACTCCTGTTAACGGACGTTTTGCCCTGCAGGGTTCGAGAAAAACGTATTACCGTACCTGCGGCATAAAGAAGGTCTTAAGAAAACGAACAGGTGCGTATTAACCGATGCTTTTTCGGTTGTACTTTAGCGATTGGCTCGTACAATAGTCACCAATGTTTGGCGGGAACTGTTCTGTAAGGCGTTAAAAAGGAAAGTGAGGACGCCAGTGTTTCAGATAGCCGATCTGCTCGCTATCGTTGCAGGTGCCATCGCGGGCGCGATTGCCTTCCTTCCCTTTGTCTTTACGCTCAAGCCGGTTCTTGACGATAAGCAGAATGCGGACATGCTCAAGGGTATGGTGAGTCTCGCGGTCTCGGCAATCGCGTTGCTTGTCTTTACCTTGGTTGTGTTTGTGTTGTTCGGAGAGGCATTTCGCATGTTCCTCCTGGGCGAGGCGATCGGCTTCGTGGCCTTTATGGCCGCCTGCGCGGTTCGCGTCGCCAAGGCGCTGCGAGATCCTCATGAGGTCGAAAGGTAAGTCGTGGAAATTTTTGAAAAGCTGCCTGATGAGATTAATCATCTGGTCAGCGAGTTCAGCTCCACCCCTGTCGTGGGCGATCTGAGCTGCGGCATCACGCAGTACTCGTTTTGGCTGATCGTCTCCACGATCGTGCTCCTGATCGTCCTGGCCGTGTTCAAGAAGAAGCAGACCCTGGTTCCCAAGGGCTTCTTCGTCAACGGTTTCGAGTACATCATCGAGTACGTCGAGAACGATATCGGCAAGGGTGTCGTGGGTGAGAACTGGAAGAAGCACTTCCCGTTCCTGTGCTCGCTTTTCCTGTTCATCCTGATCAATAACATGATCGGCCTGATCCCGGGAATGAAGCCCGGCACCGGCGCAATCGGCTCCACCGCCGCACTCGCCATTTTCGCCTTCGTGTACTTCATCTACTACGGATGCAAGGCTCACGGCGTGATCGGCTACATCAAGAGCCTCGCCCCGCAGGGCGTGAGCTTCCCGATGAACGTGCTCGTGTGGGTCGTCGAGCTTTTCTCGACCTTCCTGCGCCTCATCACGCTCGCCGTCCGTCTGTTCTGCAACATGTTCGCAGGACACGTGGTCATGGGCTCGTTCGCCATCATGGCGAGCATGTTCATGCAGCCGCTGCTTCAGCAGGTTTCCGCGGCCCACGCCGTCGGCGCCCTGCCTTCGCTGGCCTGGCTTGCCATCCTCATCCTGATCTATGCGATCGAGCTTGTGGTCGGCGCCATCCAGGCTTACGTCTTCACGGTCCTTACCGCCGTGTATGTCTCCGAGGCAGAGGAGGTCGCGGAGGAGGAGTAATCTTCCGTTCGCGCCTTAAAGGTAAGGCAATTCGTTAAACCGCCGGTGCCCGTACCCATGGAGCCCGGCAGTTATAAAAAGGTTATCCTGCGTGAAATAAGACACGCACGACAAAGGAGGAATCGTGGGAGTTATCGGTTACGGTCTCGGTGTTATCGGTGCTGGTCTTGCTATCGGCCTGTCTGCTCTGGGTGCTACGGGTGCTATGGCCCGTCAGCCTGAGGTCCAGGGCCGCGTGTTCACCGTCTTCATCATGGGCTCCGCCTTCGGCGAGGCTCTGGCTCTGATCGGCTTCGTTGTCGCGCTGATCGTTAAATAGCACGGAGCGTCAAGTATGAATCTTTCATCCCAGAAGAGCGCGATCGCACTCTCCGCGTCCGCGGCCGCGCTGCTTATGCCGGTTTCCGCGTTCGCCGAGGACGGCGCTGCCGGTGCGGACATCCTCATCCCTAAGATGGCGGAGTTCATCCCGGCGCTTATCGCCTTCCTGATCATCTGGATCGTGCTGGCCAAGGTCGCCCTGCCGGGCATCATGAAAACCATGGAGGAGCGCGGCAAGAAGATCGAGGAGAGCCTCGACGAGGCCGAGAAGACCAAGCAGGAGGCTATCGCCAAGCGCGCTGAGTCCGACTCGATCGTCACCGACGCCCGTCGTCAGGCTGCCGACATCGTTCTCGAGGCCCGTAAGGACGCCGAGTCCGAGCGCGCCCGTATCATCGAGGCTGCTCACAAGGAGGCCGAGGAGATCATCGCCAAGGCCCATACGACCGTCGAGGACGAGCGCAAGTCCATTTACGCCGGTGCCGCGAGCTCCATCGCCGACCTGTCCGTTGCCGTCGCCACCAAGATCGTGGGCGAGGCACTCGAGGACGATGCCGAGCAGAAGAAGCTCATCGAGCGCTACATCCAGGAAGCAGGTAGCCTGAATGCCGACTAGCCGCTATCAGGACAAGGTGCTCGAGACCTACGCGCGCTCCCTTCTGGAAGCCGCTAAGGCCGAGGACCATGTGTTTGAGGACCTCGAGATGATCGAGCGCCTGGCTTCTGCCAGCCCCGAGATCATCGCCGTGCTCGACACCATGTCCAAGCGCGACCAGCTCGACCTTCTTCCCAAGGTGGCAGCTGCCTTTAAGTATGTTGCCGAGGAAGACGAGGATGTAGTGGGCGTGACCGTCACCACGGCGATCCCGCTCGACGACGAGCTGCGTCAAACCATCACTAAGAAATGCGAGCAGGACTTCGGCCGCAAGGTATTCCTTATCGAGCAGGTCGACCCGTCTATCGTGGGCGGCCTGGTGCTCGAGGCCCGCGGCGAGCGTCGTGACATTTCCGTCAAGACGCAGCTGCGCATCGCGCAGGAGACCCTCGCAAACTCTGCTAATTCGTACGGAGGTGAAGCCTAATGTCCGAAACCCTCAATGCCCAGGATATCGCCAAGAAACTGCAGGAGCAGCTCACGAGCCTCTCCGCGACGGTCGATACGCATGAGGTTTCAACGGTCGACGAGGTAGGCGACGGCATCGCGCGCGTCTCCGGCCTCAAGAGCGCCATGGCAGGCGAGCTTCTGGAGTTCAAGAGCTCCGATACCGGTGAGACCGTCTTCGGCCTTGCCCAGAACCTTGACCGTGACGAGGTCGGCGCCGTTCTGTTCGGTGCCGTCGACTCCATCAAGGAAGGCGACGAGTGCCGCACCACTGGCCGCGTTATGGATATCCCCGTGAGCCGTGCCATGCTCGGCCGCGTCGTCAATCCGCTCGGCCAGCCCATCGACGGCCTGGGCGACATCGTCGCTACGCACCGTCGCCCCATCGAGTTCAAGGCTCCCGGCGTCATCGATCGTACCCCGGTGTGCGAGCCGGTTCAGACCGGTCTGCTCGCTATCGACTCCATGGTGCCTATCGGCCGCGGTCAGCGTGAGCTCATCATCGGCGACCGTAAGACCGGTAAGACCGCCATCGCCATCGACGCTATCCTCAATCAGCGCGGCAAGGGCATGGTCTGCATCTATGTTGCCATCGGCCAGAAGGCCTCCACGGTTGCCAACATCCGCGAGACCCTCGCTCAGCACGGTGCGCTCGACTACACCATCATCGTTTCGGCCACTGCTGCCGATTCCGCCCCTATGCAGTACATCGCGCCTATGGCCGGTGCCGCTATCGGCGAGTTCTTTATGTACAACGGCGAGGACGGCAAGCCCGCCAGCGAGACCAACCCCGGCGGCCACGTGCTCGTCATCTACGACGACCTGTCCAAGCAGGCTGTGGCCTACCGTCAGATGTCGCTGACGCTGCATCGTCCGCCCGGACGCGAGGCCTATCCTGGCGACATCTTCTACCTGCACTCTCGTCTGCTCGAGCGTGCCGTCAAGATGTCCAAGAAGAACGGTTACGGCTCCATGACGGCTCTGCCGATCATCGAGACTCAGGACGGCGACGTCTCGGCCTACATTCCGACCAACGTCATTTCCATTACCGATGGTCAGATCTACCTGCAGTCCGAGCTCTTCTTCCAGGGCCAGCGCCCGGCAGTCGACGTGGGCATTTCCGTGTCCCGCGTCGGTGGCGACGCGCAGACCAAGGCTATGAAGCAGGTCGCCGGCAACCTCCGTCTGGACCTCGCTTCGTACCAGGAGCTCGCCGGCTTTACGCAGTTCGGCTCCGACCTCGACGAGGCTACTCAGAAGCAGCTGACCCATGGTGCCCGCATGACCGAGCTCCTGAAGCAGCCGCGTTACAAGCCGTTTGAGGTTGGCGAGCAGATCGTTACGCTGTTCGCTGGCAACGAGGGCTTCCTGGATGACCTGGAGATCGCCGACGTGCTGCCTTTCCGTGCCGAGCTCATCGAGTACATGGACAATGGCTTTGGCTCGCTGCTCGACAAGGTTCGCGCCAAGAAGATCGATGATGACACCAAGGCTGAGCTCTTGCGCGTCATCGGCGACTTCAAGCAGCAGTTCATGGCCAAGCACCATTCGGATGTTTCTGGATCAGAGGAGAACTAAGCCCCATGGCCAACCTTCGCGACATTAAGAAGCGAATCTCCTCGGTTACCACGACCAAGCAGATCACGCGCACGATGGAGATGGTCTCTACGGCCAAGATCCGTCGTGCCCTCGATCGCTCCAAGCAGGCCGAGCCCTATAAGGAGGCGCTGACCGACGTCATGTTGACGGTCGCCGGCGACGCCTCCTGTTCGGGCACCGATCCCATGCTGCAGAAGCATGAGAGCGTCAAGCATGGCCTGATTGTCGTTATTGCCTCGGACCGCGGCCTTGCCGGCGGTTTCAATACGACGGTGGAGCGCACGGCCGAAAAGCTCGCCGCTTCTTGGGCGAACGACGGCATCGAGTGCGAGATCATCGCGTGCGGGCGTAAGCCGGCCACGTATTTCCGTGACCGCGCAAACGTCGTCATGCACTTTGAGGGCAACTCCTCTGAGCCCGATTTTAATCAGGCCCGCATGATCTCCTCTCATATCTGCGATGCGTATCGTGCCGGTGAGCTTGACCGTGTCGAGCTTGTCTACCACCACGCCAAGAACCGCGTGGATCAGGAGCTTCGCGTCGAGCATCTGTTGCCGCTCGACCCCGAGATGATCGCTATGGCCCACGGTCCGCGTAAGAACGAGACCGACGCCCCTAAGCGCATCTCGTCCACGTTCGAGTTCGTGCCCTCTCCCGAGCATGTTCTCGGCAAGCTTGTGCCGTCTTATATCCTGACGGTCATCTACCAGGCCCTGATCGATTCGGCGGCTGCCGAGCAGGGTGCACGCCGCAAGGCCATGCACTCCGCGACGGAAAACGCCACCGCGATCATCTCGACCCTTACCCGCACGTATAGTCGCGTGCGCCAGGCTTCGATCACGACCGAGATTAACGAGATCGTCGGCGGAGCCTCAGCATTGGAGGAACAGTAATGGCTAATAACACCGTAAAGCTTGCGGTCGAGGAAGCCACCAAGAAGACGACTGCCGGTGATGGTCGCATCGTGCGAATCATCGGCCCTGTCGTCGACGTCAAGTTTGACGGCGCGGTGCCCCCGATCTACAACGCGCTCACGGTCGAGGCCGAGACCCCGATCGGTCATCTGAGCACGATCCTCGAGGTCGAGAGCCAGCTTCCGGGCGGCGTCGTCCGCACGGTCGCCATGTCCTCGACCGACGGCCTGCAGCGCGGCCTCATCGCCACCGATACCGGTGAGCCCATGAAGATGCCCGTTGGTCCCAAGACGCTCGGCCGCATTTGGAACGTCATGGGCAAGCCCGTCGACGGCAAGCCCATGCCCGAGGTGGAGGAGTTCTACCCCATCCACCATGCAGCGCCCCGTTTCGACGAGCTCACCACCAAGACCGAGATTTTCGAGACCGGCATCAAGGCCGTCGACCTGCTCGAGCCCTACATCCGTGGCGGCAAGACAGGTCTGTTCGGCGGCGCCGGCGTCGGCAAGACCGTTCTGATTCAGGAGCTCATCAACAACCTCGCCCAGGAGCACGGTGGTACCTCGGTGTTCACCGGCGTCGGCGAGCGTACCCGCGAGGGCACCGACCTGTTCCTCGAGATGAGCGAGTCTGGCGTTATCGACAAGACCTGCTTGGTCTATGGTCAGATGAACGAGCCGCCCGGAGCGCGTCTGCGCATCGGTCTGGCCGGCCTTACCACCGCTGAGTACTTCCGCGATCGTGGCCAGGACGTTCTGCTGTTCATCGACAACATCTTCCGCTTCTCCCAGGCAGGTTCCGAGGTTTCCGCACTGCTGGGCCGTATGCCGTCCGCCGTTGGTTACCAGCCCACGCTGGCAACCGAGATGGGCGACCTCCAGGAGCGCATTACCTCGACCAAGACGGGCTCCATTACCTCCGTCCAGGCTGTCTACGTCCCCGCAGACGACCTGACCGACCCGGCGCCTGCCACGACGTTTACTCACCTCGATGCCACCACGGTTCTTTCGCGTAGCATTTCGTCGCTCGGCCTGTTCCCGGCTATCGACCCGCTCGCGTCTTCCTCCGACGCTCTCGATCCCTCGATCGTCGGCGAGGAGCACTACCGTGTCGCCGTCAAGGTTCAGGAGCTCCTGCAGGAGTACTCCGACCTTCAGGACATCATCGCCATTCTGGGTATGGACGAGCTGTCCGAGGAGCAGCGCCTTACGGTCAACCGTGCCCGTAAGATTCAGCAGTTCCTCTCGCAGTCCTTCCACGTCGCCGAGAAGTTCACCGGCAACCCCGGTGTCTACGTCCGCGTCGAGGATACCGTCCGCTCCTTCGCCGAGATTGTCGACGGCAAGGCCGATGACCTGCCCGAGCAGGCTTTCCGCTATGCTTCCACGATTGAGGACGTGCGCGAGCGCGCCCGCAAGATGGGGGAGAAGTAGGTTATGCGTATCCGCATCGTGTGCCCCGTGAGCTGCGCCTATGAGGGCGACGCTGCGTTTGTGTCGATTCCGTCCACGGATGGCGAGTTTGGCGTCCTACCCGCTCACTCCAGCGAGATCTGCACGATCGACCGCGGTTACGTTCGCGTTTCCGATAAGGCCATGGGCACTGTCGACCACACGTTTGCCGTGGCCGGCGGCTATGCCCAGGTTGCGGACGATGTCGTGACCGTTCTCGCCGAGCGCGCTTGCGATTTGGCGACCGTCGATGCCGACAAGCTTAAAGCTGATATTCAAGGTTTTGAAGAGAAGCTGGGTAATTTGTCGGAGGATGATGCACGCCGCGCCTACCTCTATAATGAAATCGCATGGTGTAAGCTCAAGCTTGCCCAATAGTCAAACGATTTAGCGTTCGACCATTTGCGAACACATCATGCCCGGGATGGCCCAGCCACCCCGGGCATGCTTTTTGAAAGGGTAGACCTTGGATATTATCCGCGTTGAGGGTGGCCACGCCATCGGAGGCTCCGTGCCCGTTTCGGGCGCCAAGAACTCCGCACTCAAACTCATGGCGGCAACGCTTCTGGCGCCGGGCAAGACGACGCTGCAGAACGTGCCCGATATTTCCGATGTCCACGTGATGGGCAAGGTGCTCAAAGGCATGGGCGCTACGATCGATGTTCTCGACGAGCACACGCTCGAGATTGATACCTCTCAGGTCGATTCATGGGAGGCCCCCTACGAGCTCGTTGCCAAGATGCGCGCTTCCACCGCCGTCATGGGACCCCTGCTGGGCCGCTTCCATCGCGCCAAAATTGCCATGCCGGGCGGCTGCAACCTGGGTGCTCGCAAGATCGATATGCACATTCTTGGTCTTGAGGCCCTGGGCGTTGAGTTCGATACCGCCCACGGTTACATCAACGCTAATGCGCCCCAAGGTCTGCGCGGTACCACCGTCACGCTCGAGTTCGCCAGCGTCGGTGCGACCGAGAACCTCATCATGGCCTCTGTGCGCGCACAGGGCACCACGGTTATCGATAATGCCGCCCGCGAGCCCGAGATCGTCGATCTCGCTAACATGCTCAACGAGATGGGCGCCAAGATTGTTGGCGCCGGTACGCCCGTCGTGACTATCGAAGGCGTGGAAGAGCTCCATCCCGTTACCCATCGCGTGGTGGGCGACCGCATCGAGGCCGGTACCTTTATCGTTGCCGGTGCGTTGATGGCCGACGATCGCGGTGTCGACGTCACGGGTTTTTGCCCCATTCACTTGGGCATGGTGCTCAAGAAGATGGAGCTCATGGGTATCGACTGCGAGCGCGTCGAAGATGGCGTCCATGTGAACCGTGCCGAGCGTATCAAGCCGGTCGACATCCAGACGCTTCCGTTCCCCGGTTTCCCGACCGACATGCAGGCGCAGATTATGGTGCTCTCCGCCCTTGCCGACGGCAGTTCCGTTATTACCGAAAACATCTTCGAGAATCGCTTTATGTTTGCCTCTGAGCTGGTGCGCATGGGTGCCGACATTCGTATCGAGAGCCATCATGCCATGATTCATGGCGTCAAGGGCTTCTCGGGTGCACAGGTTACCTCGCCCGATCTGCGTGGCGGAGCGGCCCTCGTCGTAGCGGGCTTGATCGCCGACGGGACGACCGAGGTTTCGGCCATCCATCACATCAAGCGCGGCTACGAGCAGTTTGTCGAAAAGCTGCAGGCGCTCGGCGCGCATGTCGAGCATGCTACCGTCCCCGATCCCGTCATCTACTAATACAGGTTGCCTATGTTTAATAAAAAGCCCCTCGCGGATACCACCGCCCGAAGACCCTCAACTGGTGCGCAGGCCAAGATCTACAGTCGCGATAACGTGGCTCGCTATTCCGAGCGCGCTCGTCAACGTCGTCGTAGCCACACGATTCGTCACGTCGCGCTCATTGTCGTGCTTGGCGTGCTGCTGAGTGCCACTACCGCTGCCGGCCTGTGGTTTGCCACCATTATGGGCAAGCTCGGCGATTCTAATGTCATTACCGACAATCTGCGTCGGGTTCTGGTTGACACCGATGAGGCAAAGGATCCGTTCTACGTGCTGCTTCTTGGCACCGACGGCCGTCCGGGCGAGGATACGTATCGTGCCGACTCGATTATCCTGGCACGCATCGACCCCACGCAAAAGCAGGCGACGCTCATTTCCGTTCCGCGCGACACCAAGGTCGAGTACAAGGGCGAGACCATGAAGATCAACGCCTGCCATACCGTTGGCGGCGCCGAGGCCATGGTCGAGGCGGTTAACGAGCTGTGCGGTGTTCAGATTTCCCACTATGCCGAGGTCAGCTTCGACGGTATGCAGGCGCTGATTGATTCGGTTGGCGGTATCGACATTAACGCAACCGATGATGTTGACGACCCCGAGCACCTGGATATTAAGATTACCGCTGGCCAGCAGCATATGGACGGTGCCACCGCCCTTACCTATGCCCGCTGTCGCTACACCTATGCCGACGGCGATTACACGCGCATGCGCCACCAGCGTCAGGTGCTTGGCGCCCTTGCCAACCAGATTCTCAATAACTTCGATGCCACGAAGATCTTTGGCCTGGTTAATTCGCTGTCCGATATGCTCGTAACCGATATGAGCGTTCAGGATATCGTGGCTACGGTCAACGCCATGCGCGGTATGGATGTCGACGGTATCTACTCGGCCAACCTGCCCTCGTACGCCGACGACAGCACCATGATCGACGGTGTGAGCTACGTCTTTGTCTACGAGGACGAGCTCAAGGAAATGATGGAGCGCGTCGATGCCGGCAAGGATCCCAAGGGTCCCAACACCATGGGTCTTTCCGACGGTTCCAGCTCTACGATCGGCGACCTGAACAACAACACGTCTGACGACTACGCAAACGGTACCGCAACCTCATCGGTCAGCTCTGACGATTCCGATGACTCAAGCGATTCAAGCGATTCAAGCGATTCGGACTACTACGAAGAGCCCACCGGTGACGGCAACGGCTACGAAGCCAACTATTAGAGTTACGCGGGCTTACCAGCCCGCGTAACGGCTCGACGCTGCGCGCCGCCCAGAGCGACAATTTGTCATTCAAAAGGCAGGGCATGACCAGAAGGTCAATGCCCTGCCTTTTTCATGCCAACTTGTTCGCTCTGGACGTCGCTCGCTGACGTTGATTCAACCAGCGATGTCGTCACTTGCAGTTGGGTAGTCCACTTGGCACTTGGGGACGTTCCTTTTGTGCCGGCAGTTTGGGACACTCCTTGCGTTAAGAGGCTGGCGTGCGTCAACCTGTTCACATTGCAGCAAAAAAATCGCCCCGTTCTCGGTTGAGGACGGGGCGATTCGTCTTTCGGACTTGTGCAGCCAGGCTTATGCAAAGCGGGCGACGAGCTCCTGGAGCACATCGGTCATCTTGACGAGCGAACTGACCGGGACGAACTCGTTGACGCCGTGGTAGCAATAGCCGCCGGTGGAAAGGTTGGGGCAGGGCAGACCGCGGAACGACAGCTGCGCGCCGTCGGTGCCGCCGCGAATCGGCAGCACTTGGGGCTCAACGCCGCAGGCAAGGTAGGCTTCCTTGGCAACATCAATAAGCTCGGGATAGTCACGAACGATCTCGGCCATATTTCGATACTGCTGCTTAATCTCGACCGTCACACGCTCCTCACCCAGACGCTGGTTGAGCATCGAGGCGGCGGCATCAATAAGGTCGAGTTTCTGCTGGAACTTGGCGGCGTCATGGTCGCGGACGATATAGCGCGCTGTGGCGTGATCGACGGTCGCAGATACACCCTCAAGGTGATAAAAGCCCTCGTAGCCTTCCGTATACTCCGGGCGCTGCACGTAGGGGAGCAACGCGTTGAAGTCGCAGAACAGATTGCCTGCGTTGACCATACGACCCTTAGCGTCGCCCGGGTGGATGGACTGGCCCTCAAAGCGGACGGTCGCCTCGGCGGCGTTAAAGCACTCCCACTCCAGCTCGCCGATGGGGCCGCCGTCGACCGTGTAGGCGTACTTGCAGCCAAAGGTATCGATATCCAACAGCTCGGCTCCGTGGCCGATCTCCTCGTCAGGGCAGAAGCAAATGCCGAGTGCGGGATGGGGCAGAGAAGGGTCCTGAGCGATACGCGCGACAAGCGACATGATCTCGGCGACGCCTGCCTTGTCGTCTGCGCCCAGCAGCGTGGTGCCGTCGCTGCAGACCAGGTCCTCACCCGCGAGGTCATTCAGGGCGGGAAGCTTGGCGGTACTCATGGCAACGGGTTTACCGTCAACCGTGCCGCAGACCAGGTTGCCGCCTTCGTAGTGCACGATGTGCGGCTTCACGCCGGCGCCCGGTGCAACTTCGGTGGTGTCGAGATGGGCGATCAGGCCCAGGGCGGGCTTGTCCTCAGCGCCCGCACTTGCGGGGATATGCGCGCAGACATAGGCGTGCTCGGTCACGTGGGCATCTTCCGCACCAAGCTCGCGCAGCTCTTCAGCCAGCACGTTGGCAAGGTCAAACTGAACGGCGCTCGAGGGTACCTGGTCGCAGTTTGCATCCTCGGACTGCGTGTTGATCTGGACGTAGCGCAAAAAGCGTTCGAGGACATCGGGGCTCGTGGTGGTGTTTTCCATAAAGACCGCTCCAATCTTGGTCGTCGTGTGCAACAAGAACTCTAGCACGGTATGCCACGGCATACCACGACGCTTGGATGGGGTAGAATCAGCCATTGAATGCAGAAGGGACGGAAGATCATGGATACGACAAATAGCTCGCGCGAACTACATCTGACGGTGGCGAACGAAGACTACTTGGAGTGCATGGTTCGCATTGAAAGCGAAGAGGGGGAAACCAACGGCGTGCGATCGGTCGACATCGCGCAGCGCCTTGGCGTCTCCAAGGCATCGGTCAATAAAGCGGTTTCGGCGCTCAAGGCATCCGAACTTGTCGAGCAATCGCACTACGGCAAGGTAGTCCTGACCGATCGCGGCCGCGAGGTTGGTACGGCTATCTGGTACCGTCATCGCCTCATCCGCACGTTTTTGGTTCAGGAGCTCGGTGTCGAATTTGAGCGAGCCGATTCCGAGGCCTGCATGATGGAGCATGCGCTTTCCGAGGACACGATGAACCGCTGGCTCGCCTATCTCGAAAAGCAGGGAATCAGCGTCGAGGAATAGCGGGATATATATGGATACGAGTTATTACAACCGTTTTGGTGCCGAGGAACTTACGCGCCGCTTGTCGAGCGAGACCTTGTTGGCGCAGGGTTCCATGGGCAGTGTTCTGTTGAGTGAGTACGATGCCGCCGACATTCCACCGGCGTTTTGGAATCTGGCAGAGCCGCAGACCGTTTCTCGTATCCATCGCTTGTATGTCGCCGCCGGCGCGCAGGTGCTCATTACCAACACCTTTCAGGCATCGAGCTATGCCCTCAAGCACGACCAGATTGCGCCGTCCGTGGCGGAGGTCAATCGCGGGGCCGTCGACGATGCCCGCCAGGCGCACCCTCAGCTGCTGCTAGGCTCGATGGGCCCGATCGGTATTGAGTGGTTTGCCGAGGACTCTGCCGAGTATCGTGAAATCCGAGGCATTGCGCGCGAACAGGCGCACGCCTTGCTCAATGCCGGCGTTGACGGTCTGCTGATCGAGACGGTGACGTCTATCCGTAATTTGCAGCCCATACTTGCCGGCGCTCGAGATGCCGCCGACGGCATGCCTGTTCTGGTGAGTTTTGTCGTTGACGATAAAGGCGACCTGTTGGGCGATGGCCTCAACATCGAGGCAGCCGTTTTGTACGCCGAAAAACACGGCGCAAACTCGGTTGGTGTTAATTGCTGTTCGCTTGCGGCCGCGAACACGGCGGTGCCCAGGATGGTTGCATCGGCGACTACTCCCGTCACGGTGCGTCCCAACGTAGGCGATCCGGTCCAGACTCAGGATGGCCCCGTATGGCACGAGAACCCCGAAGCTTTCGCGCACGCATGCATCGAATGGAGACATGCCGGTGCCGCAATGGTGGGCAGTTGCTGTGGAACCACGGCAATCACTACGGCCGCGATGGCCGAGGCGCTCGATATATAAAGGGCAAAACCGCTCCATACGAGGCGTTTTTTTATTGCTTGCATGTCCTCGGCAGCATTTGCCCAAATGGTGAATGCTGGTGCCGGCAGGTTGCCGAGTGCATGTTGCGGGTATACCCCATGCGTACCATGATCCAAACACTGTGAGGTGTCTGCGCGTGTGCGCGATAATTCATTTTGGAACTGACGGTTGGCGCGCTCGCGTCGATGAGGACTTCACTGCCGATAACGTTGCCCGTATCGCCGATGCCGTCGGCGAGTTGTGGCAAAAGACCAATCCGGGCAAAACGGTATATATAGGGTTCGACACCCGGCCCCTGGCGCGCGAGTTCGCTGAGCTTGCGGCGGGCGTGCTAGCGGCGCACGGGCTAGACGCCGTGCTCGCTTCGCGACCTGTCCCGACCCCTGCCCTTACGTGGGCGGCGGCTTATGACGGTGAGGCGTGCGGCGCGCTCATGGTGACGGGGTCCCATCATCCGCAGGGCTATCTGTGCCTCAAGATTCGCATGGGTGACGGCTCGACCGCCAACCAGGATGTCATCGAAGAGCTCGAAGAGACCATGGCTCCCGAGCCAATGGGGATCGAGGGGCAATATCGCGCCGCGGATATCATTCCTGACTATATGCAGGCGGTGGCATCGTTTGTCGATGCCGAAGCTATCCGCGCCGCGCACCTGCGCGTGGTTGTCGATCCCATGGGCGGCGCAGCCCAGGGCTATCTAGCCGACTTGCTGCGCGAGTTTGGCGTTGAGGTGCACGAGATTCACGCCGGGCAGGCGTCTGACCAAGAAGATATCTGCCCCGACCCCGTTGAACCGTGGGTGGACGCTTGCGAGCGCACGGTTATCGAGGACGGAGCTTGCGCTGGCCTGGTGACCGACGGCGACGCCGACCGTATCGGCGCGGTTGACGAGCGCGGCAGATATATACATCCGCATCAGATCATGGCGCTCGTTTTGGGCGACTTGGTTCAATTTCGTAATTTGGAGGGGCGCGTCGTCGTCAATCTTTCATGCTCGACGCTCGTGCGTCGCATTGCCGAGGCGCTTGGCTGCCGCCTGACCGTCAAACCAGTCGGTTTCAAATATATAGCGGCGGAGATGAAGAAGGGCGGCGTCC
Source organism: uncultured Collinsella sp. (assembly GCA_900547655.1). GTDB lineage: Bacteria > Actinomycetota > Coriobacteriia > Coriobacteriales > Coriobacteriaceae > Collinsella. Next base: position 611 of record URHQ01000001.1, on the reverse strand, counting down.
TCATGGGCGGCGAAGAAGCCGGTGGTATCGGCATCGCCGCGCATATGCCCGAGCGCGATGGAATCCTCGCCTGTCTGATTCTGTGTGAGCTTATGGCAAAGACGGGCGCGCCTTTGGGCGTTCTGGTCGACCAACTCGAGGACAGTTTTGGTAAGACGAGTTACGGTCGACGCGATTTGCGCCTTGAGGCCGAAGATGCCGAAACGTTACGAACCCTGCTGCCGGGCGTAAACCCCAAGTCGTTTTGTGGCAAGGTGCCGCAAAACGTTAGTCATATGGACGGCTTGCGTCTGTCATTCGAGGATGACACGTGGCTGCTGGTCCGTCCTAGCGGGACCGAACCAGTGGTGCGCGTCTACGCCGAGGGGTTCTCGGTGGAAGAACGTGATGAGTTGCTCGATGCTGGCTGTGCTTTAGCTAGGGGGACGTATCCGCTTTAACCATGAGACTGCCTTATATAAAGAGATGCTCGGCGAGCGGTAGGTAACGGCTGGCAAACGTCAGTCGGATCACAAGATGTGTAGGAAATGTGTACGTCCAGATTCCCGCCCCCGGAGCCCCTCCGGTCTGGCAATATATCTCCTTGCCGCGCGGCCCGGTGGAACCGGATC